>DATBPE010000099.1:0-31669 GCA_036561505.1 Solirubrobacteraceae bacterium | reverse complement strand
GCCTGGTCCTCGGACTCGAACCGCAGATATGCCTCGTGCAGTGCTTGGGCGGTCGGGCCGTCGACGGCGTTACGGCGCTCCGGACGGTCGATCGTCACCACGGCAGCGGCACCGTGGCGCTCGTAGCGCACGAGCTCTGAGCGGCTGGTGTCGTATTCGCTCACGAGCGGGTGAAACGTGCTACCAGCCGCCGCGCCAGCGAGTGTCGCCGAGGTGTGCTTTGTGGGCTGCCTTGCGTGCCTCTTTGCGCTTGTCCAAACGCCATTGGAGCAGGCTCATCAGGAGCACAAACAGGGGAAAGAAGACGATCAGGATGAAACCGCCGTTGGTGATCGCCTTGTCATCGGTGGCGCCGTAGAAGCCGCGCCCATCGTTGGTGGCAAGCGCCGTCGGGGCGAGCGTCAAAGCCAGCAGGGCACAGGAGCAGAGGCAGAGCAGTAGACGGCGCATCGCGAGAGCGAATGCTACCGGAGCTACGGGCGTCCCGGCACTGTGCCTAGGATGACGCTTATGGCTGTGATGATCGTCTCCGATCTGCACAAGGACATGGCGGGCCGTCCGCTGCTGCAGGGAGTCTCCTTCAAGCTCGAGCGACGCGAGCGGATGACCATCGCTGGGCGCAACGGGGCGGGCAAGACGACGCTGCTGCGAATGCTGGCCGGCGAAGAGTCGATCGACCGTGGTGAGCTGGTTCTCGGCAAGGGCTCCCGCGTGGCGCTGCACGACCAGCGTCCCCCGCGGGAGCGTCGTATTGCGTTGCGCGAGTACGTGCTGTCCGGATGCGTAGAGGAGCTTCAGATCGAGACGGAACTCAGCGGGCTCGAGCGGGCCATGGCAAGTACCGCCCCCGAGGATGGTCTGCTGGATCGCTACGCGCGGGCCCAGGCCCGCCTGGAAGCCCGGGGAGGCTATCTGTGGCGTGATCGAGCGACCGTCATGACCAGGGGCCTCGGGTTCGGCGAAGCCGATCTGGAGCGGCCTCTGAACACCTTCTCCGGCGGGCAGCTGACGCGGGCATCGCTGGCGCGCGCGCTCGCGACCGGCGCGGATGTGCTGCTGCTGGACGAGCCCACCAACCACCTGGACATCGAGTCGCTCGAGTGGCTCGAGCAGACGCTCGTGGGGCTCGATACGGCGATCGTGCTGGTGGCGCACGATCGGTGGTTTTTGGAGGCCGTCGGCACCTCGGTTCTGGAGCTGGAGGCGGGGCGTTCACGTTTCTTTCCCGGCACGTGGCATCAGTGGCGCCGCGAGCAGGCCGCCCGCGAGTTGGCGCTGGGCAAGGCGATCGACAAGCAGCAGGCGGAGATCGAGCGGATGGAGCGTTTCATCGAGCGCTTCCGTTACAAGGCCACCAAGGCCCGCCAAGCGCAGTCGCGTGTAAAGAAGCTCGCCAAGATCGAGAAGATCGAGCGAGACCCCCAGGCAGGCAAGGGTTTGGAGTTCGAGTTCAAGGCGCCCGAGCGATCGGGCCGTGTGATCTTCGAGCTACTGGACGCGCGGATAGAGGTGGGTGAGGATCCCGCGTTGAGGTTGCTCGACGGGGCGGAACTATGGCTCGAGCGCGGAGAGCACGTCTCTCTGGTGGGTCCCAACGGAAGCGGAAAGACCACTTTGATCGAGACGCTGGCGGGGCTACGGGAGCCGGCGGCGGGCCGTCTCAGCCAGGGCCACAACGTGAAGGTGGGCTATCTCTCCCAGCACGCTGAGGAGCTCGGCGCGGGCGGCGGGCCGGGGCAGAGCGTGTTGGATGCCGCGCAGCGTGCCACGGGCCTCACGCCCAACAAGGCGCGTGCGCTGCTGGGAGCGTTCCTGTTCTCCGGTTTGGAGGCCGAAAAGCCACTGGCGGGCATCTCCGGTGGTGAGCGGCGGCGGCTCTCGCTGGCCGTACTGGTCCACTCCGGCGCCAACGTACTGATCTTGGACGAGCCGACCAATCATCTGGACATCGAGAGTCGCGAGGCACTCGAGGACGCCCTGCACACCTTCCAGGGAGCGGTGCTGCTCGTCTCCCACGATCGTGCTCTGCTCGACGCCGTCGGAACTCGCACCGTGGCGATCGAGGAAGGCTCGCTGCGAAGCTATCTGGGCGGCTGGCCCGAGTATCTGCGGGTGCGCGAAGAGCGCCGCGCCGGCGTCCAGCAGAACGGCTCTAACGGGTCCGGCAAGCCGTCGCTGATCGACAGCACCTCATCACTTGAAGTGACCAAGCCGAAGCCCGTCAAGGGCACTCCCAAGGCCCCGGACGGCCCGTCCAAGAACCGAATCAACGACCAGCACAGAGCCGAGTTGGCCGTCGAGCAAGCCGAAGCGGCGCTGCACACGCTGGAGGACGAACTAGCCGATCCCGCCGCCTGGGCCAGTAAGTACGAGTCCGCCAAGTCCGAAGCCCGCCACACCGCTGCCCGCCGTGCCGTCGAGGAGGCCTATACGCGCCTAGAGGCGCTTGTGGACTAGCGCCCGGCCGGGCGCTCTGTGGCACTCAGGCAAACTCGGTGACCGCGTACACCGGGCGCCCGACGCGCACCGGTGTCGCGGCGCCGTCGGTGTGCACCAGGTAGGGCTCTTCACGGCCGTGGTCGAGGATCGCAACGACGACATCGCTTGCGCACGATGCAGACAGCGGCCTGCCGACCTCGATTTCGCAGTCCCGTCCGTCAAGCCGGCAGTTGAGCTTGAAGATGCGTCGCAGCTTGGCGGGGCAGCCGACCGCGATACGCGATTGCTCGCGCAGGTCGTCGTAGAGGACCTCCGCCTGTGTATCTCCCGACTCCAGGCCCGCCAGAAAGAAAGTTGTCACTTACGACGAACCTTCGACGGTTTGAGGGGGTAGCGCTTGCGCTCCTCCGGCGTCATCTTACGGATCGTAAGCGAGCCATCCTTTATCTGACGCTGGATGTCCTCGAGCCTCGCGCGACGGTGCTCAGCCGCACGATCTGCCTGACTGGGCATAGCCCAAGGCTAGCACGTACCTGTGCCGGTAACCGGGATTTCCCAGGCACCGTGCGGCCCGAGAAGGTATGACAGACGCCGCGGCAGCCCTCCCTTGTGATCGCGCTGCGCCACTATCTAGACTAGAGGGCAGAGATGGATAAGGCCAAGAACCTCCGCAATGTAGTGATCGTGCTGGCGCTTGCGGCGGCAGTCGATTTCCTGCCCGGCGGCAGACGGGCGACGCTCACCGTCGAAGCGACCCTGACCGCGGTCTTCGCCGCCGGATTCGGATATTTCGCCTATCGGCTCTATCGCGAACAGCACATGAACATCTACGGCCTGGGCGAGAAATTTCGGCCGCTTCTGTATGCGGCGCTGGCCGTCGGGCTGGTGACGATCACCGCCAAGCAACGGATGTGGCAGACCAGTTTCGGGGAGTTCGTCTGGTTCTTGCTGATGGGGCTGGTCGTCTATTCGCTGATCGCCGTCTATCGCTTCTGGCGAACCTACTAAAGAGCAGCGTCCGACCGGGCGCTGTCGGCGCGCTCGTGGGTAACAGTCGCTGCCCGAACCTGCTCCCAGCTCGCGGCGCTTGGACGCTCTCCTATCCTCGAGAGAGATGACCGGGGCACAGGCGCTCACAGACCAAGGCGGCGCGCGAGAGCGCATCGCCGAACAGCGGCGAGGGCTACCCGACCAGCCCGGGGTGTATCTCTTCCGCGACGGCAGGGGACGCGTCATCTATGTGGGCAAGGCGAAGTCGATCCGCAAGCGGGTCGCTTCACACTTCGCCAAGGCGCAGGTGCCGAGCAGCCCCGGTCATGCCGAGATGCTCGCAAGCGTCGAGCACATCGACTGCCTGGTGGTGGGCAGCGAGGCCGAGGCATTGCTCGCCGAGCAGAGCTTCATCAAACAGTACCGTCCGCGATTCAACATCCGCCTACGCGATGACAAGTCCTACCCGTTCATCGCGATCTCCCTCGACGAGCAGTTCCCACGCGTGTACTTCACGCGTGAGCGCCACCGGCCTGGCCGGGCTTATTTTGGTCCCTACTCGAGCGCCAAGCGGGTGCGCGGCACGCTGGATCTGCTCGCAAAGGTCTTCACGTTCCGCTCGTGCACGGGCACCGAGCCCGGCAGACGCAGCGGCTCGCCGTGTCTTGACTACTACATCAAGCGCTGCGGCGCGCCATGCGTGGGATACGTCTCCCCGGAGGAGTACCGCCAGGCGATCGACGGCGTCGTCGATTTCCTCGGCGGACGCTTCAAGCGGATCGAGAACGACCTGGAGGAGCGGATGCTCACCGCCGCCGCCGCCCAGGAGTTCGAGCAGGCCACGCTCGAGCGCAATCGGCTGCGGGCGGTCCGTTCGCTGCTCGAGCGCCAGCGGGTCGCCAACGAGTCGGTTGGGACACTCGACGCTGTGGCTGTCGCGGTCGCCGAGAAGGACGCAAACGCCCAGGTGCTACAGATCCGTGACGGGATTCTGTGCGACCGGCAATCCTTTTACCTGGCCAACGAGACCGAGCGCGATCTGGCCGAGGTCGCCGAAGAGTTCATGCTCCAGTACTACGGCGGCCCGACGTCGATCCCCGCGCTGCTGATCGTCCAACGCGAGCTCTCGGAGAACTCGGTACTGGCGCAGGCGCTCGCCAGCCGCCGTGACGGACCGGTGGCGCTGCGCTTCCCCGAGCGTGGCGAGAAGCGCCGCATCCTCGAGCTGGCAGAACGCAACGCGGTACTGGCTCTCGACCACGAGCGGCTACGCGTGGAGCGCACCCGCCAGCGACGGGTCCAGGCGCTGGAGGGCCTGGCGCAGGCGCTCGATTTGGAGGCGCCTCCAATCAGGATCGAGTGCTTTGACATATCCAACCTCTCCGGCACCCATACGGTGGCCTCGATGGTCGTCTTCGAGGGTGGCGCGCCGAAGAAATCCGACTACCGGCGCTTTCGCATAAATACCGTTGAGGGATCTGATGACTACGCCTCGATGGCCGAGGTCCTGGGCCGCCGGTTCGCCCAATGGGAGCGCCAAGCGGACATCTCTCCGCACGACTCCGAGCACGACGCGAGCTTCGCCGCTCTGCCCAACCTGGTGGTGATCGACGGCGGCAAGGGTCAACTATCGGCTGGGCTCGAGCCCCTGAAAGGGTTTCGAGAACGGGGGGTGCTGGTCGTCTCGCTGGCCAAGCGAATCGAGGAGATCTTCATCCCCGGCCAACCTCAGCCGCTGGTGCTCGATCACTCCACGGCCGAGCTGCAACTGCTTCAGCGGGTGCGTGACGAGGCGCACCGCTTTGCGATCACCCACCACCGCTCGCGTCGAGAGAAGGCGATGAGCGGATCGGTGCTGGACGGGCTGCCCGGCGTCGGTCCGGTACGCAAGCGCGCGCTGCTGCGGCACTTCGGCTCACCGGGGGCGATTATCGCGGCTTCGCGCGAGGAGCTGCAGGCCGTTCCCGGTGTACCCGCCAAGGTAGCTCGCGACCTACACGCCCATCTGCATCGAGCGGGATGATCCCCGCAAGCCACGACATGTTGACGCCGATGTCCAAAAATCCAGGCAGAATCAGGGTGTAACCGTGACAAAGCAGCCCCGTCAAACAGTTGCCAAAGGCGCCACCGGCGCATCACGCCTCCAGGATCTGGTCGTGATAACCGGCTTTTCCGGGGCGGGGAAGTCGACCGCGATGAACGTCTTCGAGGACGCCGGGTACTTCTGTGTGGACAACCTGCCGCCGGAGATGATCCGTTCGCTGGTCGACCTGTTCGTACACAGCGGCTCCAAGGTGGAGCGCGCGGCGGTCGTCTCCGACGTGCGTGGAGGGACATACTTCGATGCTCTACGTGCCGTGGTCGATGACCTCGACGCTCTGGGCCTGCGCCACCACGTTCTGTTCCTCGAGGCCGCCGAGCAATCGCTGGTGACTCGCTACAAGGAGACACGTCGGCGTCATCCGCTGGCCCCCCAAGGCAGTGTCGCCGCTGGAGTGACCGCCGAGCGGGCGCTGCTAGAGCCACTGCGCAGCGGCGCCGACCTGGTCATCGACACGACCGGAATGTCGGCCGCCACGCTGCGACGGAAGATCGCAACGGAATTTTTGCCGCGCCAGAACGCGGGCGTGCTGGCGTTGACCTTCATGAGCTTCGGCTTCAAGCACGGGCCGCCACGCGAGGAGGACCTGGCGTTCGACGTGCGGTTTCTACCGAACCCGCACTACGAGCCCCACCTGCGAGAGCTGACCGGCCAGGACCACGAGGTGATCGAATACATCGCCCGCGACGGGCGCCTGGAGCAGTTCTACGAGCGTCTCGACGCACTCTTGGACTTCCTGTTGCCGCAATACGTCGCGGAGGGTAAGGCCCACATGGTGATCGCGATCGGTTGCACCGGGGGACGTCACCGCTCGGTCGCTATCGCCGAGTATCTGGCCGAGCGCTACCGCGACAACGACGATCTCGCGATCGCCGTGACGCACCGCGACATCGACAAGCGACCGCTGGATCTCCAGGGACGCGCGTGATCGATCACGTCGGTGTGGAGGTGAGCGACCTGGAGCGCTCGTCGCTGTTCTATGACGCTGTCTTCTTCGCCATCGGCGTGCGGCGAATCCACGAGACCGAGCACGCCGTCGCCTACGGAGTGAACCTGCCGAGCTTCTGGATCGTCAACCGCGACCGTCTGCCCGCTCCCGGGTACGGGCACATCGCGTTCAGCGCAGCCGGGCGGGTCGCGGTCGACGGCGCACACGCGGCCGGGCTTTCAAACGGTGGCCGCGACGCCGGGAAACCGGGCCCGAGACCCCGATACGGCGCGCGCTACTACGCCGCCTACCTACTGGATCCGGACGGCCTGCGGGTCGAGATTGTCAGCGGCTCGCACTAGCCGAGCGTCCCTCTGACGGTGGCGTCCGGGCGAAGTTCACCGGCCTTTGCACAGCGCATTGGGGTAGCCTTCTAGCAGCAGCCGGGCGCGGAAGCACCATCTCCACGCCCGGCCTCGTTCATTTTCGTTCCAGGAGGCAATGAATGCCCGTACGGGTGGGAATCAACGGATTCGGCCGCATCGGCCGAAACGTTTTTCGCGCCGCCAAGGCCAGGGAGATGGCGCACGACATCGAATGGGTGGCGGTCAACGATCTGACTGACTCGGCCACACTGGCGCATCTGCTGAAGTACGACTCGATCCTGGGTCCCTATCCGGGGACTGTGGAGGTCAGCGGCGCGGATAGCCTGGAGGTCGACGGCCGTGAGCTGAAAGTGCTCGCCGAGCGCGATCCCGGTGCGCTCGGGTGGGGGGAGTTGGGGGTCGACGTCGTGATCGAGTCGACCGGTTTGTTCACCGACCGTGACAGCGCCGCCAAGCATCTCGCGGCCGGCGCCAAGAAGGTGGTTATCTCCGCGCCCGCCACCGATCCGGATGCCACCGTGGTAATCGGCGTGAACTTCGAGGAGATCTACGATCGGCTGAACCACCACGTCATCTCAAACGCCTCCTGCACCACCAACTGTCTGGCGCCGGTAGCCAAGGTCATCAACGACACGGTCGGCATCAAGCACGGCTTGATGACCACGATTCACGCCTACACCGCCGATCAGCGTCTGCAGGATCTGCCGCACAAGGACCTGCGCCGGGCGCGCGCCGCGGCGATCAACCTGATTCCCGCCTCCACCGGCGCCGCCAAGGCGATCGGCCTGGTGATTCCTCAGCTACAGGGAAAGCTGCACGGCTTCGCGGTGCGGGCACCCGTTCCCACCGGGTCGGTCGTCGATCTGACCGTCGAGTGTGAACGACCGACCAGCGTGGAGGAGGTCAACGGCGCCCTCGAGGCGGCCGCCGCGCAAGGGCCGCTGCATGGCATCCTGTCCTACACCACCGATCCGATCGTCTCAAGCGACATCGTCGGCTCGGCTTTCTCCTCGATCGTTGACGCTCAGCTGACCGCGGTGATGGACACCACGATGCTGAAGGTCGTCGCCTGGTACGACAACGAGTGGGGTTATTCCAACCGCGTGGTGGACCTGGTGCAGAAGATTCTATGAACCAAGGATGGGAGCCCGCTCGTCGGACTGGCCGAGCGGTACAGACGATCCGCCGGGGGGTATCGTGAAGGAGCGCGAAGAGATCGGAGACAGTCGATGAGGAGCATTGACGAGTTGGACGTGCACGGCAAGAGGGTGCTCGTGCGGGTCGACTTCAACGTGCCGCTGGGCACCGAGGAGGGTGGCGATCAGGCGGCGGGCGGCGTCCCACTTGTGAGCGACGACACGCGAATCGCGGCGGCGTTGGCAACGATCGAAGAGCTGCGAGCCCGCGGCGCACGACTGCTGTTGGTATCCCATCTGGGCCGCCCGGAGGGCAAACGCGTAGCGGGGCTGTCGCTGGCGCCCGTAGCCGACCGCCTCCGCGAGCTGACCGGCGCGAAGGTGACGCTCGCACCGTCGGTGGTGGGCGAGGAGGTCACAGCGCTGGCCCAGGAGCTGCAAGAGGGAGACATACTCGTGCTCGAGAACGTTCGCTTCGAGCCGGGGGAGACGAGCAACAGCCCGGAGCTGGCCCGCGCGCTGGCGGAGCTGGCGGACCTCTACGTCGACGACGCATTCGGCGTGGCCCACCGTGCGCATGCGAGCACGGTGGGTATCACGCAGCTGCTTCCGAGCGCGGCCGGACGGCTGCTCGAACGCGAGGTCAAGACGCTCACCGGCATCCTCGAGCATCCGCAGCGCCCGCTCGTGGCGATCGTGGGCGGCGCGAAGGTGGCGGACAAGATCGCGGTGATCGAGCGCTTCCTGGAGATCGCCGACGTGGTGATGATCGGCGGCGCGATGTGCTTCCCGTTCCTGTGCGCGCAGGGGCACACCGTGGGAAAGTCCCTGTGCTGTGAGGAGGATGTCGAGCATGCCCGCAGCGCGCTCTCACAGGCCAGCGACACGCACTCCCCTCAACCCGGTCGGGCGCGCCTGCTGGTGCCCAACGACCTGGTCATCGGCGATCGCCTGGCGCTCGACGCGACTCATCGCGTACTCGATGGCGTGGAGGTGCCGGAGGGCTGGATGGGTCTGGACATCGGCCCGGCCACTGCGGAGCGCTATGCGAGCGTGATCGCCAGCGCGGGAACGGTCTTCTGGAACGGCCCGATGGGCGCGTTCGAGCTGGAGCCGTTCGCCGCTGGCACACGGAAGGTGGCAGAGGCCGTGGCGAGCGCGCCAGGCCTGACGGTGGTGGGCGGCGGCGACTCGGCCGCGGCACTGGCGCAGTTCGGCCTGGAGCACGCGGTCGATCACCTCTCCACTGGTGGTGGCGCGACTCTGGATCTGGTCGAGGGCGCAACGCTCCCCGGCGTGCAGGCGTTGGAAGGCGCCGGGGTGGCTTCTTGATGGAGGCAAGCCCACCCCGCGATCGCACACCGCTGATCGCCGGTAACTGGAAGATGTACAAGACCCAGGCGCAGGCCGAGCAGTACATCCAGGCGTTGCTGCCACGCGTCTCCTCTGTGAGCGGTGTGCAGATCGGGATCTGTGTTCCATACACCGACCTGAGCCCGATGGTCGACTCCGCGCGCGGATCGCGCGTGGAGGTGTACGCGCAAAACATGCATCACGCATCCGAGGGGGCCTTCACGGGCGAGATCTCAGCGGCGATGCTGGGCGAGCTCGACGTGCATGGGGTGATCCTCGGACACTCCGAGCGCCGGGAGCTCTTCGGCGAGACCGACAGAGCACTCGCCCTGAAGGTGCCGGTAGCCCTCGCCGCCGGCCTCACACCGATTCTCTGTGTCGGCGAGAGCGAGGAGGAGCGCGACAGCGACGACACCCAACGCAAGCTGCGCCACCAGGTGCGCGAGGATCTGGCGGCGGTCTCCGACGAGCAGCTGGCGCAGGTGGTGATCGCCTACGAGCCGATCTGGGCGATCGGAACCGGCCGGGTCGCCAGCTCCGAGCAGGCCCAAGAGGCGATCGCCTTCATCCGCGCGCTGGTCGGAGATCGCGACAAGCAGGCGGGCGAGCAGGTGCGAATCCTCTACGGCGGCTCGGTAAACCCCGAGAACGCGGCTGAACTGCTTGAGCTACCGGATGTCGACGGGGCGCTGGTGGGGGGCGCCTCACTGGACGCGGAGGCGTTCGCTCGGATCGTTTCGATCGCAAGCCAATGAGACTGTCGCCGGGCCCAGACGCGCTACCGGTGGCGCGCGTTTGCCTGGTCGTACTCGACGGATGGGGACTGGCCCCGGACGGTCCGGGCAACGCGATCTCGCTCGCCGACACACCTGTCTTCGACGAGCTGTGGGACAGCTACCCACACACAACCCTCACCACCTGCGGTCGCGCCGTCGGGTTGCCGGACGGACAGATGGGCAACTCGGAGGTCGGTCACCTGAATCTCGGCGCCGGCGCGGTCGTGCGCCAGGACCTGGTACGCATCGATGACGCCATCGCCGACGGGTCGCTGTCCACCAACCCGGTACTCACGGCGGCGTTCACAGGTTCGCCGCGGGTTCATCTGCTCGGCCTGGTCTCCGACGGCGGCGTGCATTCCTCGCTGTCTCATCTGCGTGCGCTGATCGGGCTCGCTCGGCAGCTGGAGGTCGAGGATCTCGTGGTGCACGCCTTCACCGACGGCCGCGACACGCCGCCAAACGCCGGCGTCAGATATCTCACGCAACTCGAAGAGATCGACGGTGCCCGGGTCGGGTCGGTGATCGGGCGATATTGGGCGATGGACCGCGATCGGCGCTGGGAACGTACGCAGCGAGCCTATGACATGCTCGTCCACGGCCTCGCTCCCCACCATGCCGAGTGCGGCCGGGAGGCCGTCCAAGACGCCTACGAGCGGGATGAGACCGACGAGTTCATAGCGCCGACCCTGGTGGGCCACGAGGCCCGGATTCATCCGGGCGACAGTGTGATCTGCTTCAACTTCCGTCCCGACCGGATGCGCCAGATAGTCAGGGCGCTCGCCGCGCCCGACTGCGAGGAGATCGACCGCGGTCAGGCCGAGGGCCTCGATCGCCTGAGCACTTTCACCGAGTACGAGGAGGGCTGGCCCTACCCGGTGGTGTTCGGACCGGAGCGCCCCGCGGTCACGCTCTCGGCCGTGCTGGCCGACGCTGGCGCGGCGCAGCTGCACGTCGCCGAGACCGAGAAGTACCCCCACGTCACGTACTTTTTCAACGGTGGGCAGGAGCAGCCACTGGCCCGGGAGCGTCGCGAGCTGGTCCCCTCGCCGCGCGATGTGCCGACATACGATCACAAGCCCCAGATGAGCGCCAGCGAGGCCGCTGATGCCTTCGTTAGCGCCTGGAGGGCGGACTTGCCCGAGTTCGGGATCATCAACTTCGCCAACGCTGACATGGTCGGGCACACCGGCGTGATCGAGGCGGCGGTGGCGGCGGTGGCGGTCGTCGACGAGTGCCTGGGAAGGGTAGTGAGTACCGTGCACGAGACCGGAGGGGTGTGCCTGGTCACGGCCGATCACGGCAACGCCGATCACATGCTCGAAGCGGACGGCAGCCCCAACACCGCGCACTCGCTCAATCCGGTACCGCTGATCCTGACCACGAGCAACGGGGCGATCACCCTCAGGCAGGGCGACGGGATCCTCGCCGACGTCGCCCCGACGGTGCTGGCGCTGCTCGGCATCGAGCAGCCACAGCAGATGACCGGGCACACCCTGATCGATAACTGAGGGTATCTTTTGCGAAAGTCGGATAGTCAAGGAGAGAGAGTCACTGTGGCCAAGGAAGGTGCGAACACGGCGCGCTCGCGTACAGGGCTGGGAGTTTTTTTCATTGGCGCGGGCATCAACCATTTCGTGATGCCGAAGGCCTACGAGCGGATCGTGCCGCCGAAGATCAAGGATCGCGCCAAGCTCGTCGTCGCAGCCAGCGGCGTGGCGGAGATCGCCGGCGGAGCCGGAGTGCTGCTCCCCGCCACCAGCAGAGCGGCGGGAGTCGGACTGGTAGCGCTGCTGGCCGCGGTATTCCCCGCGAACCTCTATATGGCGAGCACGCCAGCGAACTTCCGCCAGATTCCCCGGTGGGCACTTTACGCACGGCTGCCGCTGCAGCCACTGATGATGTGGTGGGCCTGGAGAGTCACCAAACGCCGCTAACCACGCGTCAGAGCACGCCGGCGTTTGGGCTGCAGAGCAGGGTTGGGACCGCTGTCGCTGCTATGTTCGAATCAGTACGAACCGAATCTGAAGAACTTCTATGTCCACCGTGACACCCATCAAGACCGCCCCGGAGGAGGGGCTCACCGAGGGTGAGTTGCGTGCCTGGCGCGGCCTACTGCGCGCCTACGCCTCTCTCGCCAAGCGCCTGGATACGGCGCTGGAGCAGGCTCACGCAATGCCGCTGACCTCCTATGAGGTGCTGCACCACCTGGAGGACGCCGATGATGGGCGCATGCGAATGTGCGATCTGGCCGAACAGGCCCAGCTGTCGCGCAGCGGCTTGACCAGGCTGGTGGATCGACTGGAACGAGACGGCCTGCTGGAGCGCTGCTCCTGCGAACACGATGCCAGAGGCGCCTATGCGTGTCTCACCGAACTAGGCCGCAAACGTCTTTGCGCGGCACGTGGAACTCACCTAGAGGTCGTCCGCGAGCAGTTCCTCGCACGTTTCTCAGAGCTCGAGCTGGCCGCCTTGGTCGAGTCCTGGGATCGCATCGCCCCCTGCGTTGGCTAGTTGACGCGGGACGAATCCCCCTGGGCGCAGTGACCCACCTTCACGTGGTGGCAATAGATCTCCTGCGAGGATCCGCGGCGAGCTAGGAGCCCGCTACCCGGGCCCAGCGCCCGGCGGATCCGCAGCGCCCCGTATCTCGGGCTGCTCCGGGCGACTCGCGTCAGACCCGCCGGCACCGTCGGTCGGCGCTGAGCCGCCCTGCGAGCGCCGGTGGCGGCGGTGCAGAACAAACGTGCTCAGGATCGCGAACAGCACCGCCGCCAGCCCGTACAGGCCGAACGTTTCGATCGCGTTGCTCGCCGAGTGGCCGAGGAAATAGGCGGCCAGGCCGATTGCGCTCGCCCATGTGATCCCGCCGAGCGCGTTCCAAAGGACGAACGAACTCCACGACATGCGCGTCGCCCCCGCCAGCCACGACGCCCACACCCGCAGCCCCAGCAGGAAGCGGCCGAAGAACACCGCCTTGGGGCCGTGCCGTTCGAAGAACGGCTCGCCCACGCGCAGCACATCCTGTCGTTGGCGGTGAAAGGCGCCGGGACGCTCGAGCAGCCAGCGCCCGCCCTTGCGGCCGATCAGGTAGCCCGCGTTGTCACCGACGATCGCCGCCAACGCCGCGATCGGGATCACCAGCTCGATCTGGAGCTTTCCCCGGCTCGCTAGGACCGCGCCCGTGATCAGCGCCGTCTCGCCCGGCACGGGAACGCCACCCGCCTCGCACATCACGATCGCGAACAGGAGCGGGTAGCCCGCCACCTGCACCAGGTGAGTGACGTTGATAATCGACGCGAGCACGTTCACTCTCCCGGCGTGCGTGGCTGGTTGGTCTCTCTCACGAGGATGTTTGGCGGCATGCGCTTCTAGGATGGCGCGATGGCCTTGCTCCTTGAAGCCCGGGATCGGAACTCGCGCGCTCGCGCCGGTTTGTTGAGTACCGCACACGGCGATGTTCGCACGCCGGCGTTCGTTCCACTCGCTACCAAGGCGACCGTCAAGGGGCTGCTCGCCGAGGAGGTCGCCGCGCTCGGGTACGACATGGTGCTCGGCAACACCTTCCATTTGATGCTCAATCCCGGTCACGAGCTGATCCAGAGCCTCGGTGGCCTGCACCGATTCATGGGCTGGGAACGGCCGATCATCACCGACTCCGGAGGTTTCCAGGTCTTCTCGATGGGGCACGGGACGATCGCGGAGGAGATCAAGAGCCGCGGCCGGCACGGCGACTCTGTCTCGCGCGCCGGGGCGATCATCTCGATCGCCGAGGAGGGCGTGCGCTTTCGCTCCTATGTGGATGGTCGAGAGCAATGGCTGACTCCCGAGGGCTCGATGGCGGTGCAAGCGGCGCTGGGATCGGACATCGCGCTGGTGTTCGACGAGTGCACACCGTTCCATGTAGAGCGCGACTACACCGCCCGCTCGACCGAGCGCACGCATCGCTGGCTCGATCGTTGCCTGGACTGGCACACACGCAACGGCCCAGCGGGCCAACTGGTGTACGGGATCGTGCAGGGCGGCGTTCACGAGGATCTGCGCCGTGCCTCCGCGCAGACGGTCGCTGCCACCGCCTGCGATGGCATCGCGATCGGCGGATCGCTGGGAGCCGAGAAGGCACAGATGTATGAGGTCGTCAGCTACGCCGTTGATGAGCTCTCGGCCGAACGCGAGCCGCGCCCGACGCATCTGCTGGGGATCGGCGAGGTGGACGATCTGATCGCCTGTGTGCGACTGGGGATCGACACGTTCGACTGCGCGATGCCCACGCGTCTGGGCCGCCACGGGACCGCTCTGGTTCCCGACCCAGAGAACCGCTGGCGCGTCGATCTGACAAAGGGGCGCTGGCGCGACGTCGACGGTCCGCTGATCGACGGGTGCCCCTGTCCGGCGTGCTCGCGGGGCCTCTCCAGGGCCTACCTGTCCTATCTTGCGCGCGCGAACGAGCTGACCGGCATGCGCCTGCTGACCGCCCACAACCTCGCTTTCATAGCCCGCCTGATGAGCGATCTGCGCGGCGGGATTCTGCGCGGTGAGCTGGACGTAGCGGCGCGGGCGCTTCTGAACGGCGCCACCCCCGGGTGCGTGCTCTAGCGCGCCACCGCTGCCGATTTCGGGGTGCTACTGGGTGTTTTCGCTCACCAGTTGGCGCAGTGCGCTGGCGGCATCCTGCACGTGTTCGTAGATCACGTTTTTCAGAACAATCCTGGTTGGTTCGGGTGTGCTGAGGATGACGATCGCGGCGATCACCAGCGCCAGCACGATCAACAGCATCACCGCGGCCAGCAATCGCCCGCGGCGGGAGGAACCGCGAGTGGCCGCCGGCGGTCCCTGGCGGCCGACGGGCGGACCGGGCCGTGGCCGGCGGGCCTCCACGGTTTGGGCGGCGGGGGCATGCCTGCGGCTGTGAGTGTCTAGCAGTCTCGTTGATTGGGTGGGCATCACCGTTGCAGTGTCGAGCGGCCGCTGTGGTGCGAGGCCGTCCGCTCCGCGTTGAATCGCCTCACCCATCTCACGGGCGTTTTGATAGCGGTCTCGCGGGTCAAGCGCCAGCGCCAGGGCGACCGCGTCGGCGAGCTCGGGATTCACGGCTGCGACCAGCGTATCCAGGGTTGGCGGCTCTTCTTGCTGCTGCTTTAGCGCCAGCTCGGTCAACGAGCCTGCCTCATACGGAAGGCGACCGGAGATCAGCTGGTAGGCGACCACCCCGAGCGCGTAGAGATCGGCGCCCGGCCCGGCCTCCTCTCCGCGGGCCTGCTCGGGCGCCAGGTAGGCGGCGGTGCCCAGAACGGAGCCGACCTGAGTGATGCTCGACTGCTCGGTTGCCTTGGCGATCCCGAAATCGGCGAGCTTGACTCCGCCCTCGCGCGAACGCAGCAGGTTGCCCGGCTTGACGTCGCGGTGCACGACTCCGTGACGGTGCGCGTAGTGCAGTCCCTCACATGCCTGCTCGATGATCGAAACGGCCTCCTGCACCTCTACCCAGCCGTCGTCACGCAATATCTCAGCGCAAGAGGAACCCTCGATGTACTCCATCACGATGAAGTGCTGACCGGTGTGCTCGTCCAACCCAGAGTCGAACACCTGAACGATGTTCGGGTGCACGAGGCGAGCCGCGGCTTGGGCCTCGCGCTGAAACCGCGAAACGAAGGTCGGGTCCTCGGCCAGGTGCTCGGCGAGCAGCTTGACCGCAACACGCCGCTCCAGGCGCTGATCGAGCGCGACGTGAACAGTCGACATGCCGCCGAAACCCAGGCGGCTTTCCAGACGGTAACGGCCGGCGATCTCTACGACGCTCATTTCCCGCCTGCCTGGCCGGTCCCGCCGCTGGGCCCGTCGTTTGCGCCATTTTCCTGGGCGCCCGGTTCTTTGCCCGTGCCCGGTCCTGCGCCTTCGGGTCCTTCATTGGCTGGAGTGCCTCCCCCGGGAAGTGAGCTTGCGGTCGTGCTTGCCGTGACGGTTTCGGTAGTCGAGCTGCTGGTCGTGGTTACGGGGGCGCTCTGGGTCGTTGTCGTGACCGACTGGGTGCTGCTGGTCGTGCTGGAGGCGGTGCTGGTCGTGCTGGTGACCTGCGGCTGTTCGCAAACCTCCAGGGCTCGCTTACGCAGGTTGCTGATGCCCTGCGCCAGCCGTGAATGCAACCCGGCGTCGACCGATGCCGGGAGCTCCTGGAAGTCCAGTTCGGTCTTTTCGAGGGCGGTGGTGGTCGCGGTGCAGCTGCCGTGGCCAGCTATGGCCGTCCGCGCGACCTCTTCGAAGTCGCTCTGCAAAGGGGTGGAGTTGGCCGTCGGGATGAGCCCCTTGCCCGATTCCCCGCAGGAAACGAGCACCGCGGAACTGAGGCCCAGCGCCGCCGCGACCAAGACGCGGACGATCGCGCGGCTCCTCACTGACCGTACTCCAACCGCTCGGCTAGAGAGTCGGGCAGACGCGCGGCGCGGATGGCGGCGGCCGCACCGGCGACGTCGTACTCAGTGCGCTTGAAAGACGCGCTCAAACGGTCGAGATCCAGCAGCATCCAGGCGGCACGCTTGTCCCCGTCGCGTGGCTGGCCCACACTGCCCGGGTTCAAAAGCCACTCGCCGCTGGTCAGGTCCAGCTCGCACCCGGCTCGCTGCGGTTCCCCTGTCGTAAGGTCGCCCTCCATACGCACAAACGACAGCGCCACGTGGGAGTGGCCGATCAGGCAGATGCGCTGCGCCTGGAAGTCCATGCACAGCTCGGCAAGCAGTGCGGAGAGGACGTACTCCCAGACAGGGTCGCGGGGACTGGCGTGATACAGCCCGATCTCACCCTCCTGGCCCTGGGGTTGAAGGGCCTTGAGAAAGGCGAGGTTATCGGCGCTTATCACCTGCTGGGTCCACTGGGCAGCGACGCTCGCTCCACGCGAGAACTCATCAATCGACAGCTCGCCGGTGACCGCCATGTCGTGGTTGCCCGCCAGGCAAACCGCTGTGTGAGCACGGGCGAGTTCCACACAGGCGTCAGGGTCGGCGCCATACCCAACCAGGTCGCCCAGGCACCAGACCTCATCGGCCTCGCTGGCAGCGACTGCCTCCAGCACCGCCTCGAAGGCGTGCCGGTTTGCGTGGATGTCGGAAATGATCGCTACCTTCATGATTGTCGGTGATGCCCGCCGCTCATTTATGGCCTTTGCGTTCCCGATCACCTAGGCGCCGGTCGTTGTTGCTGTCACTGGCCGGGGCGCTGGCGGTGGCAAGGTGCGCCGAATTAGCACTACGTCCCCGCAATGGACTTATCAAGCCCGATCCGATCGATGTGCGGGATTATTTCTCAATTGACGATATCGCGCGCTCTCGGGACTTTGCTCGCCCGCAACTCGCGCTGCACGGCGCCAGCGCACTCGCTCGAGGGACGGTGCTGCTGGCGGGGGCGAAGTGGCGCTCTCGCCAGCATCCTCCTCGGCATCCTTTCAGTGTGGCGTTGCTCGAGGCCGCCGGTCTGTCGCTGCTGAGCGAGTTGAGCGCCAGCCCATGCTCCGCCCTGGCGCAGCGGCGGGCGGTGCGGGCCGGTTTGTCCACACAGCCGTGGGAGGCGTGGCTGGGGGATCTGCTGAAGAGCACAGCGATGACGGCGGGATTCTCCGCTGGCGCGGCGCTCGCTCTAGTGAAGCTGACCCGCCGCTATCAAAGCTGGTGGTGGCTCGTGGCTGCGGCGATGGGTACAGCGGGCCAGACGGCGCTGACCTTTTTGGCGCCGGTAATCCTGGACCCCGTGTTCAATCGTTTTGATTTGCTTGAGCCGGGGCCGGTACGCGAGGATGTGTTCGATCTCTCACGGCGCGCCGGAGTCGACGTGGGCGAGGTCTACCGTGTGGACGCCAGCCGCCGCACGCGGGCGGCCAACGCCTACGTCACCGGGCTGGGCTCCACCAGGCGAGTTGTTCTCTTCGACACGCTGCTGGACAGCTTCAGCCGGGAGCAGATCCGTCTAGTGGTCGCTCACGAGCTGGCACACGTGCGCAATCGTGATTTGCTGCGGAGCCTCACCCAGCAGGCGCTCAATGCACCCGCGAGCATGTACGCGACGAGCAGGCTGGCGGCGCGTATTGATCCCGGCGTGGAAGATCAGCCGAGCACAACGAATCTAGCCGCGCTTGTCATCTCACTCGCGCTGATCGGGGCGATAACCGGTCCCTGCGCTGCATCGCTCTCGCGCCAAATCGAGGCCAGAGCGGATGCGTTCGCCCTGGCTCTGACCGGCTCCCCGGAACAGTTCATCGCCTTTCAGCAGCAGATCGTCAAACAGAACCTCGAAGATCCACAGCCGCCGCGTTGGCTGAGGATGGCCCGCACTCACCCGGCGACGGTCGAGCGGATCGGGACCGCTCGGGCATACGCGCGCGACATTCGCCAGCTGTAACTCAGCGGAGGGCTGGGCTACTCGCCGTCGGCTTGGTGAGCCTCGGCTCCTCCATACTCGGGCAGATTCTTGATGCCCTCGCGTGTGCGCCACTTGGAGTAGTTGTCCTCCATGGCGTCGATCAACTCGCGCATGAAACGCGGGGAGATGTTCACGCGCGAGACGACTACCCCGGGAACCTCGTCGGACTCTACCTCGTGGTCGACTCGAGCGAAGGTGACGGTGAACTCGTAGTCAGAGTGGCTCACGTTCGCGAAGTTCGCGTATACGCCCCCCATGATCTCTGGGGAGAGGTGGATGTTTATGTGGCGCTCGGCGCCTGCGTCTTCGTCGTTCACAACATTAGTATCGCAAGCTTCTGGGTGGCTTGGCTAGGCCTGCACACCCAACGACGGGGAGGTCGTGTCGTCGTGGGCGCCGGGAAGGCGCGCCGCGGGGGATATTCTCAGCGCTCACGCAACGACGAGTGCGCGCCGTCCGGCTCGCAGCGGCAGGACGCCGCTAGGTGGATGACACCGAACAGTCGCTGGCGAACACTGACGCGATGACCGAACCTCCAGCGAACATCCCATGAGCGGCGCACCGGCCTCACCGGAAGGCTTGCGCGAGATCGTGCTGGCCGCCGCTTCGGAATTGGCACAGCGTTCCTCGGCCCCTGAGGGGGTTGCCGACCGCCGGCGGGAGACGATCAGGCTGGAACGTCCTCCCGGTGCCGACCTCGGCGATTACTCGACCAACGCGGCGCTGCTGCTGGCGCCGATCGCGGGCTGCCCCCCTCGCGAGCTAGCCGAGGCCTTGGGAGAGCGACTCACGAACCGGCTGGGAGATGGATTGGAACGCTTCGAGGTGGCCGGCCCCGGTTTTCTGAACCTGTTCCTAAGCGATTCCTGGCTAGTCGGGGGACTCCAGTGGGTGTTGCACCGCGGCGAGGAATGGGGAGCGAAAGGGACCGTGCTCCCCGAGCGTGTCGTGGTCGAGTTCGTCTCCGCCAACCCGACCGGTCCGATGCACATCGGCCACGCGCGCAACGCGGCGTACGGAGATGCGCTGGCGCGCCTGCTCACCTTCCACGGCCACGACGTCAGGCGCGAGTTCTACATCAATGACGCCGGCTCCCAGGTGCGCAAATTCGGGGAGTCGATCCGTGCGCTGGCGCTGGGCGAGCAGGTTCCCGAGGATGGCTACCACGGCTCCTATGTGCAAGAGCTCACCTACCTGGGTCAAGATGGATCGATCGACCCGGACGAGCTCGGACGCCGTGCGGTGGCGGTCATGGTGGACGGAATGCGAACGTCGCTGGAGGGCTTTCACGTGCAGGAATTTGATCGCTGGTTCTATGAGAGCACGCTGCATGAGGGCGACCCCAACCCTGTCGCCCACACCCTCCAACTGCTGGAAGCGCATGGACACACCTACCGCAGCGAGGGTGCGCTGTGGCTGCGCACGACCACCTTTGGCGACGACAAGGATCGCGTGCTCATCCGATCCGACGGCGAGCACACCTACTTCGCCTCGGATATCGCCTATCACCAAGACAAGCGAGAGCGCGGCTTCGATCGCCAGCTCGACGTGTGGGGCGCCGACCACCACGGATACACGGCACGGATCAGGGCTGCCTATGAGGCTCTCGGCGGAGACCCCGGGCAGCTGGAGCTCCTGATCATGCAGCTGGTCCACCTGGTTCGCTCGGGCGAGCGCTCACAGATGTCAAAGCGCACGGGAGAGTTCGTGACGCTCGACGATCTAGTGGCGGACATCGGCGTCGATGCCGCCCGCTGGTATCTGCTGGCGCGCTCTCACGACACCACCGTCGACCTCGACCTCGACCTCGCGCGCAGACAGTCAAGCGAGAACCCGGTCTACTACGTGCAGTACGCGCACGCCCGGATCGCCTCGGTTCTCCAGAGAGCGGGATCGGAGCGGATCAACACCGCCACCGAGGATGTCAGTCGCGAGGACCAGGTGGCGCTGCATGTGGCGGAGCGAACGCTGATCAAGAAGCTGCTCGCTTTCCCCGGTGAGGTGGAGGAGGCGGCGCAACGCCGTGCGCCGCACCGGATCGCCTCCTACGCGCTGGAGTTGGCTCAGGACTTCACAGCCTTCTACCGTGACTGCCATGTTCTAGGTGCTGAGCCCGCGAGCGTAGAGTCGCTGCGTGTCGTTGTGTGTGTGGCGACTCAGCGCACGATCGCACGCTGCCTTGACCTGCTCGGCGTGAGCGCGCCACAAGAGATGTAGCGGGACTAATCGAAACGCTTCAAATCGGCGTCCAATCGCTCATTCTCCGCACGGCTGAGCGCGGCGGTTGGCGCATCCGTGGGCCGTACGCGCCGGCTCCAGCGAGGCAGCAGCATCGCGAGCGTCGCGATCAACGCGAGCACCGCGATTGCTGGCACCAGATAGGCCGCGAGTTCAAAGCCGTGTGTGCTGGGTAGCGCCAGCACCTGTTGGCCATACTGACCGACTAGTGCCCGCTTGATCTGAGCTTCGGTCTGCCCTCGGTCTATCAGTTCCTGGATGAACACCCGCTCGTCGTGGGCCTGCGCGGACTGAGCGACGTTCAGAGGGATTTTGCATGTGACACACATCACCTGGCGTGCGATCGTGGGCAGACTGACGCGCGGTGACGCACCGGCGCCCGGCACCGACAGACCGCTCAGGAGCACCAGTGCCACCACAAGTGTCGCCTTGCGTCTGCCCGAGAACGCGGTCCGTGACCGGCCACGGTTCTTCGGTGCGCTCACGAGCTCTCGGCGAGCGACACGGCGCGGTTCAAAAAGCTGCGGTCGATCTCGCCCCGTTCGATCGCCACGATATCTCCCTTGCGGTTGATCAAAAAACTCTCCGGGAGCTGATCGGTGCCATAGAAGCGCGCGAATTCGCCGCTTCCGTCGCGAAGGTTGGGATAGGTCAGGTGGTAGTGCGTCACGAAGCCCGCCGAGTCAGAGGAGGTGTCCTTGTAGGTGACGCCGAGCACAGTGGCGCCATGTTGGAGTAGCTGCCGCTGGGTGCTCTGCAACATCGGTGCCTCCTGCTCGCAGGGGGCACACCAGGAGGCCCAGAAGTTCAGCAACACCACCTTCCCCCGGTAGGCCGACAGCGAACTGTGACCGGCGCTTGAGAGGATCGGCAACGAGCGCGCGGCCTGTGGCGCCAGCGGCTGGTGGCCGTGAGCGACGGCTTCGTCCAACGTTCGGCTCGCCGACTGGTGGCTGATGCCGTAGATCAGCAGTGCCAGCAGCGCCACGCCGAATGCCGAGAAGGTAATGGGCAGAACGTAGCGTCGCACCGAGCCTAGGGTAAAGACCTCGCTTACGTTGTGCTGCGGGAGGACTCTGGCGGTGGTCATTGGCCCAGCCGCGCGCGCTAGGATCTTGGGCCGACGCGGTGGTAGCTCAGTTGGTAGAGCGCAAGCTTCCCAAGCTTGAGGTCGCGGGTTCGAGGCCCGTCCGCCGCTTACAAGTCAAACGCCCTTTCTGGCTCTACGATGGCCTTTGGGGCGCTTGATGACGAGAAACCACACCGGCTAAAGCAGAACCACATCGGTCGAGCGGATCGCAATCTGCTGCTACGGCGCTCCCACTCATCAAACGCAGGTCACCGACCTAATACGCGACGCGGCCCGCGCTCTGGAATCCCTTAACGAGATGGACACATCACCTTTTGTCCTGCCGCGGAGGCTGCGCAGTCTGTTGAGGTTTTTATCGGGCGCCATCGAGCGTGGGGGTCGACACTGCCGTGTCTAGGCAACGTGCACATCGATTTACGAGGTTTTGATGCCGGCCTGTTCGATGTGCTTTTGGTGTGTGTCGTGCGGTGGTTCCCGGTGTGTGCTGTGTGCGCTGGTGTACGTCAGGGCGCGGGGGTGAAGGGCTGTTAGTGCTCGCGGCGTGTGAGTGTTTTTATGAGTGTCTCGATTGAGTGTTCGAGCTGCTCGATCGTGGCGGTGTCGACGCGGTTGATACCGACTTTGTTGTTGAGCCAGTTGTTGATCTCGCGGTGGCTGTGCTTGTCGCGGCGGTGTAGGTCGGCGACTAGACGGTGGCGCTCTTCGCGCAGGGTTGTCCTTCGCTCGAAGGCTGACATCGGCTGTGGTTGTGTCTTTTGTGCATGGTTGTGTTTGCTCGCGGGCATGGTTGGGGCGGGGCCAAACAGCGTCATCTGGGGGGCGAAGTCGGCGCTCAGCGGCACGAACTGGGTGTGTTCGGAGCGCTCTGTCTGTCTGTGTTCGGGGCGCTCGTCAAAGCCTTCCTCTTGGTCTCTCGAGCGCAGCACGTGGTGCAGCTCGCTTTCGATCTCGCTTGCGTGGGTGCAGAGCACTGGGTCGGCTGGTAGATAGACCCAGCTCGGGTCTGGTGTCTGCCCGGGGGTGGTGCGTAGGAACCTGCCGACTATCTGCCTGAAGATCAGGGGGGTCTTCGCAGCGGTCGCATACACCCCGACGCGCAGCCGTGGGATGTCGACTCCCTCGGAGACCATGTTCACAGCGACGATCCACGGTTCGCTGGAGCTGCGGAAGGCGGCGAGCTTCTTGGTGGCGGCCGCGTCGGTGTGCAGGACGACGACCGGTGCGCGCCGGGTCGCTTCGCCGAGCAGCTTTGCGAGCCTTCGCGCATGGGTCGCGTCCGCCGCGACCACCAGACCGGCAGCGTCGCGGTGTCCGTCCGCGCGTAGTGTCTTTAGCTTTGTGTCGGCTTCGCGCAGGATCCGCGGCAGGCCCTGCGGTAGCTCGGTGGAGATCGCGGTGCGGTAGCGGCGGCTGGCCTCGCGTCCGCTTAGCACGGTCTCAAAGGACGATTCGATCACGTCATCACCCGAGCGCCACGACAGTGTCCCGTCGAAGGTCACGAACGCTACTGGACGGCAGACCCCGTCCTGCACGGCTTGTGCGTAGGTGTAGGAGACGTCGGGAACGGCCATCCCGTCGGTGTCGTAGCTGACACCTGGGATCGGGGTGGCGTCTGAGCGAAACGGTGTGCCCGAGAGGAGCAGCCATCTCCTGGCGCCGGCGAACGCTTTTTGAAAGCTGATGCCCCAGGCGAGCTCCTCGCCGAGGTGATGGGCCTCGTCGACGATCACGAGTGTCGCTGGGGTGATACCGGCGGCCCATACCTTCGGTTCGCTTGCGATACGCGCGTATGTGACTGATACGCCGTGAAAGTCACGGGGTGTGCGCGGGGATGAGGCGTCTGGTTGTAGTTGCAGGCCGAGTGCGGCGGCGGCGCTTGCCCATTGGCGGGTGAGTGGCGCCGTCGGGCAGAGCACGACCACACGGTCGGTGTTCGAGCGCTCGAGCATTTGCCTGGCGAGCTCGAGTGCTGGCCGTGTCTTGCCCGCTCCGGGGGAGGCGGATATGAGAAATGGGCCTTCTTGCCAGTCGGCGAGCTGGTCGAGTGCGTGATGTTGCCATGCACGCAAGGAGGGGGCTGTTGGGCTCAGAGTGCTCAAAGGGCCCGTGATCCTGCGACATGGCACGGACGGATCCGCGTAAGTGAGTATCCATGCGGGAAAGCCTCTGTGGCCGTCCGTCATCCTGCCTCGCGGCGCCGAGTTCCAGGGGCTGGCTTGACTGCTTACGCCATTGGCCCGTGAGGACTCGCCGTTCAGTGGCGGCCAGCCGGAGAAGGGAGCGCGGTTTGGCGAGCCCGGGCTGATCCGCGAGGGTGCTCAGCGAGTAGAGGGAAGACGGGCGCATGCGTCATTGCTCCTCCAAGGGGCTACGCAACGACAGGCCCGCGTCCGAGGTTGTTCGGGAGGAGGAGCAGTTGCAGTCCCGAGGCGGTGCGAAGCGCCGCCGCCGGTGGCTGTGGTGGTCTGGCAGGGCTTGTGCGCCAGGACGAGCTAGCTTACCAAGACCCGGGGGGTAAGCGATATATTTTCTTACCAAAACGGGGGCCATTCTGGTAGGTTTACGTGATGAGGGACGACGAACTGCGGGAGCGGCTCCGCGACCGCAACCCATGGTGGCGCGCGGCAGCGACCGGGGGAGACGCTCTCGCCTGGGCAGAGAGCGACCAAATGCTTCGTGCCAGGGCTGCCTATGACTTGGGCTACCGCTCGGGGATGCTGGACGATGTTGCTGACGGCCCGGTCGATGACAAGCTCGTCGTCTTGCGTGGAGCTCGGCGGGTTGGCAAGTCCGTGCTACTGAAGGATACGGTGGCGCGCCTCTGTGGACGCGGGGACGTGGATCCGCGCCAGGTGGTCTATGTGCCGGCCGACGGGATGCGTGGGTCTGACTTGGGTCGCGTGGCAAAGCTCGGCCGGGAGCTCACCCGCTCGATGGGGGATGCGCGTCGAGTTTGGTTCCTCGACGAGGTGACCGGGCTCCGGGGCTGGACACAGGCGCTGAAGTACCTCCGCGACAACACCGAGTTCGGAGCCGACACGGTCGTGTGCACTGGCTCGTCTTGGGACCGGGAGGCCGAGGTGGAGCGCGACCTCCTCGCAGGCAGGGCCGGGGTCTCCTCGAGGAGAAGGTCGCGGGTCCTGCATCCGATGAGCTTTCGGGACGTGCTGCTCGCGACGGGCAGGGAGATTCCCCTACCAGTTCGACTTCGGCCGTGGGCCCTCCAGGACGAGGTCGCACGGGTGCTCGCGGAGTCGCTCGAGCTCTTCGTGGACGAGCTCGACCTTGCATGGCAGGCTTACCTCACTTCGGGCGGGTTCCCGCGGGCGGTTGCGGAGTATCACAAGACAGGCGAGGTGAGCGACGCGTTTATGCGGGACCTGGCGGCGTGGCTGCATCGAGACGTGGACCCGGACGCGGGGGAGGACTCGGTGCCGAAGCTCCTGTCTGCAATCGAGGGTCGCTGCACCTCGCCGTTGAACCGTCGAGCGCTCGCCGAGGATCTCGGTTATGGGAGTCGGCAGACGGCCGATCTGCGTCTCATGCGTCTCGTCCACACATACGCAGCGATCTGGTGCCACCAGGTCGACAAGGACGGACGCAGGGTGGCTGGGGCCCAGTCAAAGCTCTACCTCTGCGACCCCCTGCTCGCATGGCTTGGTTCGCGGCTACGGGCCGGACTCCCACACCCTGACTTCACTCGTCTCACGGAGGCGTGTCTCGGTCTTGCGCTGGCCCGAGCCATCGACAATCTCGAGCCGGGGAGATGGGAAGACGACGACTCCATCGGGTACCTGCGAACCGGCGGAGGAAAGGTGATTGACTTCGCTCCCCTCGCTGTGCCGAGTCCCTCGGTGGCCGTACACACGGTACCGATCGAGTCGAAGTGGGTGTCTTCCGGATGGCGTGCCGAGGCGAGGGTGATCGAGGGGAAGTTCTCTGCGGGCGTGGTGGCTACAAGGACGATCGTCGATTTGTCGAACTCTGCGTGGGCCTTGCCCGCGCCGGCGCTCGGCCTACTGCTCGAGTAGGCGCCCGTGTGTGCGAAGAGGCGTCGCTGCTCATGCAGAAAGTGTGCGCCAGCGGCCGGTCTTACCGACGGATGCCTTGATGTGACTAGAACGCACGATCTTGCCGCTGCGGTCGACGATCCGGACCTGGCCGCCCACCAGCGCGCGCTTGGGCGAGTGCGGCCTGCTTCGTCCGTGCGCTCACGGCAGCGCAGCGGTCGCCGTCCTTCATGACGTCCCATCCACCTGCTTCATTGGGCCTGACGCGTCGACCAGTCGCTGGTCTGCGACGTCTTCAAAGGTGGGCATGGCCGGCTGGCGTCCGCCTCGTAGGATGCATAGTCATGGGAGTGCTACTACCACGCGTTCGGCGAGCTGGCCGATCCGGATGACGCCTGGCGATCTATCACTCGTGGGGGCGTAATGGGCGACCATCTCGTCGTCCTTCATTCTGCGGTGCGGGCCTGCGCGGGATATAGCCGTCACGATGCTCCCTCGATTCTGTTGGACGGCTCATCGGTGGCGCGCGAGACCGAGCACGGTCGTGTGATTACCGCGCAGCTGACGCGCCGCCACGGAACGCTCGAGGAGGCGATCGCTGCGGCGGTCTTTGCGCTCGGCGCCGCGGGGTTGTCCAAGGGCATTCGCCGCCAGGCGCGCGCGGCGTGCGAGGACTATTTCTACAGCCGGCTCGATTTGACGCCGAGCCACGAGTTGAGCGGGCGGGGAGAGATCGTTCACTCGCTGGAGCTGATGCCCGAGGCGATGTACCGCGCACTGGAGCATGTCGTCGACCTTGTCGTGGACGGCGAGTACGAGGAGCTCCGCGTCTCCTCTGGCGATCGGCTCAGAATCGAGGACCTGCGCCGTCGCGTCGAGGAGGACTGCCCCGAGTCTCTGGTGCTGGCGCCGCGCGAGGTCTACCGGGTCGAGGCGATCACCAAGTCCGATGATCCGGACCTGCCGGGCTGGGCTTACTTCCTGGACCTGTGGACCGAGACCGGCCCGGCGCGCCTGCACATCGAGGGCGAGCTCGAGCAGTCGGGCGAGCGGTTCACGGCCACGCTAAACGACATCCTGCCCTGATCCGCCGCCCTCCGGGGCTCCTTTCGCGCTCGTCGAGTGCGCGGGGCTTCCTCCAGGGATGCGTCCCACACCGCACCTCGAGCGTCGATTGGCAAAGAGTCGCTTCGAGGAGTATCGAGCTGGACAGCCGGCGTGTGAGGGCTGACAGGCGCCGCGCAACAATGGGGTAGACGCGGGCCTCATAAACGCGGAAAGCCCACCCGTAGGTGGACTCTCGGCCATCAGAAGATCCGGCGGCTTTCGCGGCAAGGGGACGTTCAGATGAAGGTCTCGCCCTCTGGTTGCCATCGCTATCTGACCCTGCCAGCGTAGCGCACCCGCCTGCGAGCATCGTCTCTAGCGCGACACCCGACGTGGCCACGCCACCACTGGCACACCAGCGACCCCGGGGCAACCCAAGATATTCGACAGCATGTCTGCATCGAGCTTTCGGGCAGCCGCGGTTCGTCTGCACGAACCCCGAATCGCCGGCTGAGGCCACCTCTGTCAGCGGCCGCAGCACCGGTCGCGCTTTTCGCCAAACGCAGGGGCGATGACTGCTTCGCTCCGGTGAGCAGGAGTGAAAGCGGTCGCTCACCAGGCTTCTGAGGTGGACGACGAGCATTCGTCCTGGATCGGTGGCGGGCTGCGTTCGGGTTGTCTAAGGAGCGGGCGTACTCAGTCAATTAATACGTGCGCGAACTTGCGAGCAAGAACACTTAGGGTCGCTGCGGGAGGCTGTAGCGCTTCTGCTCGTCGGTGATCGGGAACCGGGCGAGCACTAGTGCGCGCGCGTTGCGCCACTGCTGATCGAGTGGTGCTGGCCGTCGTGGTCGAGGTCTCATCGATCTCGTAGCTGTAGTGCTGGAAGAGCATTTCGAGGCTTGTGCCGCACTGATCCGCCACGACGTAGGCTGTATGGAGTCGCGCCACGGATGTCGTAAACGCAGTGTCCTGCTGGGTCCATGCATGCTTTCGCGGCACGATGCAGAAATGTCCGCATTGACGCGCGCCAGTGCTCGCGTTCGTCCATTGCGGAAGAAAGTGCCGGCATGATCCGTGCGCCCGCGTTGCTCGCGAGAGCGAAACTGAGCGCCGGCTCGAGTCCAGCCACGTCCACTTGGTCGAGGATGCGGCAAGCGCGGGCCTCAGCTTCGCTCGCTGAGGGCGGCCCCCGCCCGCGGGTCGTAGCTAAGCGTGGACCGCGTACAACTGCCAGGTGTCGGGAACGCCCTTTAGAGTGTGAACGCCCCCATCGGTGAACTGCAGCCCCGATCCGGCCACCAGATCCTTGACGGTCCGGGAGACAAGCAGCTCTTGGGGGTCGGCTTGAGCGCTGACGCGGGCAGCGATGTGGACGGCGATGCCGCCTATGTCGTCTCCCATCATCTCGCACTCGCCCGTGTGCAGGCCAGCGCGGACGCGGAGCCCCGATGTCTCGGAGGATCGGAGGATTGCGCTCGCGCAGCGGATCGCGCGGGCTGGGCCGTCGAAAGTCGCGAGGAAGCCGTCCCCGGTCGACTTCACCTCGCGGCCATTGAAATGGTCCAGGTTCTCGCGTACCACGCGCTGGTGTCGCTCGAGCAGCTCGCGCCAGTGCTGATCACCCAGATCGGCGGCCATGCGCGTGGAATCGACGATGTCGGTGAAGAGCACCGTGGCGAGGACGCGGTCGGTCTCAACTACCGCGCGAGCTCCCGTCAGGAACTCCTGCAGGGCGCCGAGCCATTCCTCTTTGCCGTTGAACCAGAAGCCGTGGTCGTCGCCCTCGAACTCGACCATCCGGGCGTTCGGCAGGTGTTCGGCCAGCCAGCGTCCGTGGTGGACGTTGACCAGTCGGTCGCGGGTGCGGTGCAGGATGAGCGCCGGTGCGTGGACGCTCGGCACGACGTCGCGGACATCGAGATCGAGGAACATCTGCGCAAGCGCGATCATC
This sequence comes from Solirubrobacteraceae bacterium, assembly GCA_036561505.1. GTDB lineage: Bacteria > Actinomycetota > Thermoleophilia > Solirubrobacterales > Solirubrobacteraceae > Palsa-744. The sequence continues at coordinate 2,815 of DATBPE010000099.1, read as the reverse complement.
ATTCCAGGGCTTGCTGTCGAGCGTTCGATGCGGCCCCAAAAAGCACGTGCCGCCGGGTTGTGAGCCTGGCTGGGCGCGGAGACCTCGATGATGGATCCGTCACCCCAGTGAGGCGCGATCAGCTCCACTACCGACTCGGTCAGAGCCTCAGCCTGGGTTCCCCACGGGTAGTCCTCGGCGTAGGTGGAGCGCGCCATCCCTCCGGCGCAAACCAGGGCCCGGACCCGTGCCGGGTAGGTCGCGGCGAACAGGATGCTCATAGGCACACCCTCCGACATCCCCACGAGCGCGGCCCGCTCGCAGCCGGCGGCGTCCATCACGGCGCGGACGTCGTCCATGCGCTGCTCGAGCGTGGGGGCGTCGACGACCGGATCCGACAAACCAGAGCCACGGCGATCGAAGGTGATGACGCGCGCGAAGGACGCCAGACCTTCTAGGACTCGCGCCGACGGCTCGTACTCCCAGGCCAACTCGACATGGGTGGTAAATCCCGGCACCAGCACGAGGTCGAGGTCGCCCTCGCCAAAGACCTGGTAGGCGATGTGGAGCCCTCCGCTTTTCGCGTACTTGGTCTCAGGTCGCCCTATCGGTGTGCTGTAGGTCTGTATGAGCCCACCCTCTCATGTTGAGTGCCGCTCGGCGACGAGCTAGGTCCGCTCCGATCTTCGCCGATGGCGCGCGAAGTGTCTCACGTACTGGGCTCGTGACGACCCGTGTCGCGACGCTTGCACCGCGAGTCATGGAGTCGACGCGCCGCTACTTCATCGAGCGCCGTCCGGCGCGGTTCACGGGTCGCTGAGACGGCACCAGGGGTTTGTTGCCAGTGCGACCGGCTTGGGCGAAGCCGCCACGCTCACCGCTGTAGTACTCGGTGACGATCGCCTCAGCGATATCCCTAGCAGGGTTGTTGTTGGTCCGGATGATGTTGCGTGCGCGAAGCTCACGCATTACAGCTCCCTAGTCGAGGCGCTGGGACCTCGCTACCGCCCCGCAGTTCCAGTAGACGTCGAGTTAGTCTCCGGTCTGGGCTGCAAGCGACTCGCCGCTCAGCGCGAACGGACTTCCCTCGGAGTCCTTGCAGATCGCCCATCGCTCTCCCGGGTGCACGACGCTCCCCCCGAGCGCCTCGACCCGCTCCAGCGCCTTGGCGACATCGGTCACTGCGAAGTAGGGCAAAGAAAGGGAATCGCCCGGGCCACGCCCGCGAGCATGGACACCGACCGCTGGGACTCCTGAGTGCGTCTGCCAGCCGGCTCCCTCTGAAGCTGCGCGGGCGTCCAGCTCGACGCCGAGAAACTCCGTCCAGAAGCGCCGGGCGCGCTCGGGATCATCGGCGGGGAACTCGATCAACGAAAGCGAGGGGCGTGACACTGCTCGCACATTAGACGTAGCGGGCTCCCGATCTCTGCTTCGGCTTTCGTGCGCACTACGCGCATAACCCCTCTAGGGCTTGTGCGATCGATATTCCTCCTTTGCGATCACGTCGGAGGACAGGCGCGAGAACCGGTTCACGCGCTGGCCGACCGAGGCGTTCGCGTAGTCTGGCATCGGGCCCGTAGCGACCGGCGGTTTACCGCCTACACCACCTCGCGGCAGCTGGTTGCGTTCAGCAGCGAAGTCGGCCAACGAATGTTGTTGTGCGGTGCCGGTGGCGCCTGGTGGTCTGCGGGTATTACCTGAGAGGTAATCGCCAGGTGGCGGGATGACGGTTAGAGTCGCCCGCAGGAGATGAGCAGTGTGAGCGCCTACCCGCGAGTCGGGCCGCTGCTGCGCGAGTGGCGCAACCGGCGACGGCGCACCCAACTCGATCTCGCTCTCGACGCAGGTATCTCGGCACGGCATTTGAGTTTCGTGGAGACGGGGCGTTCCAGGCCGAGCCCCGAGATCGTGCTGCTGCTCGCCGAGCGGCTCGAGGTCCCAGTTCGCGAGCGTAACCACCTGCTGCTGGCCGCAGGCTACGCCCCGACGATTCCTGAGCTTTCGCTCCAGGACTCAGAGCTTGCACCGGTGCGTGAGGCGATCGAGTTGATCCTCACCGGACACGAGCCCTACCCTGCGGTCGTCGTCGATCGTGGCTGGAACATGGTTGCCGTGAACCCGACGATGGCGGCCCTGGTTGCGGGGATCGACCCGGGACTGCTGCAGGCGCCGGTGAACGTGATGCGTGTCGGTCTGCATCCTGACGGGCTCGCCGGGCGTGTGATCAACGTGGGCGAGGTGCGGGCCTATTTCCTCGGTCGTCTCGAGCGTCAGGTCGCGATCACCGGCGATGAAGACCTGGCCGCCCTGCTGGAGGAGGTGACGGGCTACCCGGCGCCTGAGCACGATCCCGATCCTGCCGGCGAGACGGCCGTGGGAAACATCGTCACTCCGTTGATCCGGATGCGTGTCCCGGACGGTGGTGAGTTGTCGCTGTTCGCTACGGTCGCGACGTTCGGCACGGCGATTGAGGTGACCACCTCAGAGCTCTCGATCGAGTTGGCGTTCCCAGCCGATGCGGCGAGCGCGCAGGTGCTGCGGAACCTACCTCGCGGGTAATCGACAGTCCTCCCGGCGGCTGTCAGGGTTGGCCGCGGCAACCGACCACGAACCCGCAAGGAGCGCAAGTGGGAACACTCGACGTATCGCTGCAACCGCCCGCCATTTCGAGCAAGAGCAAAGCGTTGGGCGCCATGCCGCTGAGCGCTCGCGCGACACGCCTGATCGCGCTCGCCGGCTTGAGCAGCTTCGCGCTCATCGTCGTGGCCGCGTTCGTCGCGCCACCCCTGTGGAACTCGCCGTCGCCCAGCTCCTCAGCCGACCACCTCGCCGCCTA
>DATBPE010000098.1:0-2302 GCA_036561505.1 Solirubrobacteraceae bacterium | reverse complement strand
GCCAGTTGCATCTCGACCTGCACAAAGGCGATCGCATGTTCTGGTTCACGACGACCGGTTGGATGATGTGGAACTTCCTCGTGGGCTGTCTGTTTGCCGACGCTGCGATCGTCCTGTTTGACGGCAGCCCGGGCTATCCGGATCTCGGGGCTCTGTGGCGCTTGGCCGAGCAGACCCGGATCACCTGTATGGGGGTGAGCGCAGGTTTCTTGATGAGCTGTGAGAAGGCCGGCGTGGAGCCCGCCCGCGACTTCGACCTGAAGGCGCTGTGCAGCATCGGCTCGACCGGCTCGCCGCTGGCGCCCGAGGGGTTTCGCTGGGTATACGAGCACGTGAGGCGCGAGGTCTGGCTGTTCTCCACAAGCGGTGGCACCGACGTGTGCACGGCATTCGTCGGCGGTTGCCCTTTGCTGCCGGTCTACGAGGGTGAGATCCAAACGCGCGGGCTGGGCTGCGCGGTGGAGGCTTGGGACGAGCGGGGCCAATCGCTCATAGGCGAGCTCGGTGAGCTGGTGTTGACTGAGCCACTGCCGTCGATGCCTCTGTTCCTGTGGGGCGACAGCGACGGGGAGCGCATGCGCGAGAGCTACTTCGACATGTACCCGGGCATCTGGCGCCACGGGGATTGGATCAGGATCACGCCGCGCGGAGGGGCGGTGATCTACGGGCGCTCGGATTCGACCATCAACCGCCAAGGCGTGCGGATGGGAACCAGCGAGATCTATCGCGCCACCGCGGCGGTCGCGCACGTGAGCGATGCGCTCGTGGTGGACGTGCCAACCGGGGGATCGACGTCCCACCCACCCGAGCTGACGATGGTGCTGTTCGTCGTGCTCGAGGACGGGGTGCGGCTGGACGAGTCGTTGGTGGCGGAGATCAAGGCGCGCATACGCGAGTACTGCTCGCCCAGGCATGTGCCCAACAAGATCCTGCAGATCTCCGAAGTGCCGAGAACGCTCTCAGGCAAGGCGCTCGAGGTGCCGATCAAGCGGATCCTGATGGGGGCCGCCCCGCGCGAAGCGGCCAGCGTCGAGTCGCTTGCCAACCCGCAGGCGCTGGACTATTTCGTGGAGCTTGCGCGCCGCTGCCGCGAAGACGGCGCCGCGAAGATCGGCGGCAGTTGAACAGCGATTAGCAGGAGTGTCAGGCGCCGCCGTCGAACAAAGGCGCCGATGAAACGACTAGCGACCGCCCCAGAGAAGCACCCCGCCAATGTCGGTGAGCATCAGAGCCTCTCCGTCTACATTCAGACCCGTTTCGATGAGTGCTCACGCTCTCAGAAGGACGTGGCGCAGTACATCGTCGATCACCTCGACGAGGCCGCCTTCCAGACCGCGGAGGAGCTCGCGCGCCGCGCTAACACCTCCAGCTCGACGGTCGTGCGCTTCTCGCAGGCGCTTGGCTTTGAGGGATTCCCCGAGCTTCAGGCCGCCGCGCGTGAGGAGTACCGCCGCCTGCACGCCCAGCCTGTCGCCGCGGCCGGCAGCGAGGGCGCGCCTCTGTTCGCGCTCGATCAGAACGAGTTCGAGACGGCGCTCGCCGCCGATCACCTGAACGTCGAGGAGACGGCCCGCAAGGTTTCACGCCCCGCCGTGGAGGAACTGACCGAGGCGATCGTCTCAGCCGAGAAGGTGCTCGTCGCCGGCACCGACCAGATGGCCTTCTTCGCAAGCTACACACGTCACCTGCTGATGCTGCTGGACCTGCGCGTGGACGTCGTCGCCTCGCCCTCGCAGGAGTCGCTCAGTCGTCTCGGGCGAATCGACTCGACCACGCTCGTGATCGGCCTCTCGGCCGGGCGACCGCATCCGCTGGTCGTGCGCGCGATGAAGCTGGCGCGTCACCGCAAGGCCGGTACGGCCGCGATCACCGACGCAACGCTCTCCGAGGTCGCCAAGCTGGCGCGGATCAAGCTGTACTACTCGTCTAACTCCCCCGCCTATGTGCGCTCGCACACTGCGCTACTGAGCCTGATCCAGGCGCTCGCCTACGGTGTCTACGCCAAGGACACCGCCCAGTACGACGATCGCATCAAGGCCTTCCGTCTCAAGTAGCGCTGCGCGAGTCATCCTCGGCGGCTCTCGCCGCCGACGATGATCGCTGCGCTGGCGTTTGGCGTGGCGGTGACCCTTGCGGGGATGCTTGCTGCGAGAGCGCTGTTTCGTCTTGCGGTGCCGGCGCCGCATGCGGCGCCGGTGGGGCCGCACATGTGCGGCCCCCTGGGACCGTGCATGCACGGTCCCGCCAGCCGGTACGTGTACCGGCTGCGGATAAACTGAAAGTCATGCGCGACGAGTCGACA
>DATBPE010000097.1:0-4417 GCA_036561505.1 Solirubrobacteraceae bacterium | reverse complement strand
CCAGCACGAGCTAAACGCAGGCTGCAACGACTGTCCTGCTCCCTTGCTCGCCCAGCGTCGTTGCCCTTTGCCGGACGGGACCCAGCGCCGAGCACGCTACTGCGAAGCGAGGATCGGTACGTCGTGGAGGATCCATTGCGGCTCCAGTTCTGAGGGGTACAGCGCGCGACGCTTGCCGCTCGCGGTGATTCCATACACGAACGCGGTGTGGCTGACCTCGCGACTGTCGGGGGTGCCCTGCACTTCCACGCCGTAGGACTTCCAGACCGGCGTGAGCTCCTTGAGCGACCCGATCAGGTACTCCATCCGTCCCGTCATCCCGTGAACGGCAAGGAACGCGTTGACCGTCTTTGGGGTGTCGCCCTTGGGGTCAACCGATACGGCCACGATCTGGACCTTGCTCGCCCGCGAGCCGAGCTCGGCGAGCGCTGTGTGCAGATGCGCGACGATCAACGGGCATACATCGGGACAGTGGTCGTAGATGAACGTCAGCAGCACGGCCTTGCCCCTGAACTGGGAAAGACGCACGAGCTTGCCCGTCGAGTCACGCAACGCGAAATCCGGGGACGGCGCCGGGGGCCGCAGTTCGGCCGGGGCATCCAGCTTCCCCGATGGCGAAGCCACCGACTCGGAGGATTTCGAGGATCCCCCGCAACCCCCAAGGAGCACCGCGCACAGACCGATGAGAGCGATCAGTGCGAACGCTCGACGATCGTCGTTGTTCATCTTGCTGTGGCCTTTGATTGTGGGTTTGCCCTCACGGCCCGGTCCTTTGAGTTGGTGCTTGGGAGCATCCTCGTGACGGGCCTTGGAGGCGCTCGGCGCGCACGCGTCATCGAGCTGGCGCTGTAGGGTGAGCGACCGATGGCGGCGTGGGGGATCTGACGGTAGCGATGAGCGTAGAGATTCGTCCTGTCCTCTCCAGAAGCGAGTTGCGCACGTTCATCAAGCTGCCGTGGCGGCTCTACCGCGACGAGCGCAACTGGGTCGCGCCGCTGCGGATGGATGTGAAGAAACGGCTCGATCGCAAGAAGAATCCGTTCTTCAAGCACGCCGAGGCCCAGTACTTCCTCGCGTACCGCGACCAGCGGCCGGTCGGTCGGATCAGCGCCCACGTCGATCAGAGCTTCAACAGCTTCCAGGAAAACAAGTGGGGTCTATTCGGGTGGTTCGAGTGCGAGGATGATGTCGAGGCGGCGCACGCGTTGGTGGACGCCGCCGAAGGTTGGCTGCGCGAGCGCGGGCGCGATCGAATGGTCGGTCCGATGGACTTTACGACCAACGACGAAATCGGCCTGCTGATAGAGGGCCACGAGTATCCGCCGATCATCCTCTCGCCCTGGCATCACCCTTACTACCAGCGCATCTTTGAGCAGGAGCTCGGCATGGTCAAGGCGATGGACGCGTACATGTGGAGCCTGCACGTCACCGGGCGCGACAGAGTCCACCCCGCGATATGGGAGGCTGCCGGCAAGGTGGAGAGCGAGCACGGGATCATCTGCCGCAACTTTCGCAAGAAGGAACTGCAGCAGGAGGTGACACGCTTCCTGGAGGTCTACAACACCGCCTGGGAGCGCAACTGGGGCTTCGTGCCACTCAGCGAGGAGGAGGTCCGCCACTACGCCAAGGATCTGAAACCGGTGCTGGACGAGAACTGGTCGATGATCGCCGAACGCAAGGACACCGGCGAGGTCGTCGGCGCCGCGCTAACACTGCCCGACTACAACCAGGTACTCGCGAAACTCAACGGGCGGCTGCTCCCGTTCGGCTGGATCACCGCGCTACGCAACAAGAGCAGGATCGACGCAGTGCGCGTGATCGTGCTGGGCGTAAAGCCCGAGTACCGGCACACGGGCGTCGCCGCGCGCCTCTACCAGATGCACTTCGATGCGGCCGAGCGCACACCGCAGAAGGCGGGCGAGGGAGGCTGGACCCTAGAGGTTAACGAGGCCATGAACCGCGCCTATGAAGGCATGGGCGGCGAGATCAAGCGCCGCTACCGCGTCTATGAGAAGACACTGTGAGTGACCGCGCACACGATCGTACAGGCCGCTGATTGAGTTACTCAGACGGGTCGATCTGGGCGATCATCAGCACGTATCCGTCGGGATCAAGGACACGCATCTCGGCGCTTGGGCCTGGCGTGCCGTGGACGATCTCACCTGCCTGGATGTCTCGGGAGATGAGCTGCTCGCGCAACGCGGGCGGGTCGTGTGAGTAGAGGTAGAACAGGACTCCTTGGCGCTGGGGGTCGATCGCCTCGTCCTCGAGCGTGACCATCAGCTCGGCTGCATCGCTCTCCAGTGCCGCCCACGTCAAACGATCGCGGTACTCAAAGACGCTCGTGGCGAGGAATCCGAGGTATTCATAGACGGCGACCGAGCGCTCCACGTCCTGAACGTGAACCAATGGGACCAGGCGGGCTTACCCGCTGCTCGGGCGGATCGGCGAGAACCTACGCGGGCCGTGTCTCCTCGCTCTCCTCGGCGGTCGGGTTTCCGAGGGCCGTCTCGGTCTGGATGTAGGCAAGTGCCCCGGCGCGATCGGCGCACCCCTTCAGCTCCACGATCTTCTCCTGGCCGATCGTCACGACCACGTAGGCGATCCCATTCTCAAGCGGACGGTCATCATCGCGGGGTTGCTCGGGACGGAAGGCAACCAGTAGACGCGGTCCGGTCTGAGTCGTCTCTTCGATCCTGCCGCGCAGCCCGGTGGCTAGGTTTCGCCCGATCACATCGAGGATCGCCTCGCGGTTCTCGCAGTTCCGCGGTCCGTCCCTTGACCCCGCGCCACCTCGCCTGGGGCGCCAGCGCTTGCTCGAGCACACCGAGGTCTCCCCGGGTCATCGCCTCCCAGGCTCTGTAAAGCAGTTCCACCTCGGGACTACGGCTGATCGCCTCCATATGACCTCAGCCTGCGGCCTGAAGCGCGTGGATCTCCTCGAGTGTCTCGCGCAGCGCGGCGATCCGCTCGGCGCCGATCGCCTCGGCCCACTCGCGCTCGAGTTCCGCGAAGATCTGCCGGCCCAGGATCAGCACTTCGCGACCGCGTGCGGTGGGCACGACGAGCTTCGCCCGGCCATCCTCGGGGTCCGGCACGCGTGTGACGTAGCCGAGCGCCTCGACGTTGGCGACGTGCTCGCCGAAGGCCTGCTTGGTCATCCCGGATTTCTCCGCCAGCTCGGAGAGTTTGGAGCCATCGATATCCAGGAAGCGAAAGATGCAGCCATGTGACGGGCGCAGACCTGGACAGCCCGCGGCGGATACGCGGCGGTACATCTCCTCCAGCAGGTCTTCCTTTACGGAGCCCAGGAGCGCGACGAGGTGCTGGGTGGTGGCGAGGGTTGGCATTGCCGAAGACGCATCCTTATATCTTTGGTAAGGTGACCTGACTACAAGGTCTCCTTACGATTTTACCGTCCCCTCGGGAAGGACTTCAAGATGCAACGCAAGTGGTGGACGCTGATTGCCGTGTGCGTGGCGACTTTCATGCTGCTGCTCGACATCACCGTCGTGAACACGGCCCTGCCGAGCATCCGCAAGGACCTGCATTCGTCGTTCACCGACCTGCAATGGGTGGTCGACGCCTATGCGCTCACGCTCGCTGCGTTCGTGCTCACTTCTGGATCGCTGGCCGATCGACTCGGGCGCCGGCGTGTGTTCGTCATCGGCGTCGGAATCTTCACGTTCGCTTCGCTGCTCTGCGGGCTGGCCGGCTCGCCAACGGTGCTCAACCTCGCGCGGGCGCTGCAGGGCGTCGGCGGCGCAGTCATGTTCGCGGTGTCGCTAGCGCTCTTGGCGCAGGAGTGGCGCGGCGCAGAGCGCGCGTTCGCCACCGCCATCTACGGTGCGACTATCGGTGTCGCGGTCGCGCTCGGTCCGCTTGTCGGCGGTGCGCTGACGACCGCCATCGGCTGGCAGTCGATCTTCTTCCTGAACGTCCCGATCGGCCTCGGCGCGATCGCCGTGACGCTCCTGAAGATCGCCGAGTCGCGCGATGAGACAGCCCGCGGCATCGACTGGGGCGGCACCGTCACGTTCTCGGCGGCAAACGCGCTGCTGGTGCTCGGGCTGCTGCGCGGAAACGACGACGGCTGGAGTTCGGGCACGATCCTCGGTCTGCTGATCGGGGCGCTGGTGCTGTTCGTGGCGTTCATCGCGATCGAGTTGCGCGTCACACAGCCGATGCTTCCCCTGGGACTGTTCCGCAGTCCCGCATTCACCGGCGCACAGGTCACCGCGTTTGCGCTGAGCGGCTCGATGTTCGCGCTGTTCCTCTACATCACCCTCTACATGCAGGAGATCGAGCACCTGTCTCCGCTGCAGGCCGGACTGCGCTACCTGCCGTTCACGGTCGGCTCGTTCTTCGTCGCTGGTGCCACGGCGTCGCTGGAGGGCAAGGTCCCGGCGCGGGTGCT
>DATBPE010000096.1:0-15814 GCA_036561505.1 Solirubrobacteraceae bacterium | reverse complement strand
GCCGTATCGCCGCGCTGTCCGAGCGCGTCAAGGAGGAGCCCAGCCCGCTTGAAACGCAGGTGCGAAAAGTCGCCTGGTTGATCGCCGCGATCGCGATTGCGATGGCGGTCGCGTTCGTACCCGTAGCGATCTTCGGCGCTGGCCTTTCGCCGAAGAACAGCATCGTCTTCGCCGTCGGTCTGCTCGCGGGCAACGTACCCGAGGGTCTACTGCCCGTGATCACCCTGGCACTGGCGGTCGCCGTGCGGTTGCTCGCGCGCCGCGGTGCGCTGGTCAAGCGCCTCAGCGCCGTGGAGACGCTGGGCTCCACTGACGTGATCTGCACCGACAAGACAGGCACCCTGACCGAGAACCGCATGAGCCCGATCGCGGTGTGGACGCTCCACGGCGAAGTCACGCTGCAAGACCAGCAGCCCGCCACACCCCGAGACGGGGCGATTGAAGCGTTGGCCGAGGTCGCAAACATCTGCAACAACGCGCGCCTGGAACCCGACGGACACAACACTGGTGACCCTACAGAGGTGGCTCTGCTGCAGACTGCGCAGACGCTTGGCGTTCCGTTCGATGCCGCCGCTCGCGAGCGTGGATGCCGCCATCAATACAACTTCGATCCGCAGCGGAAGCTGATGTCGACTCTCAACGTTCTCCACGGTCACGAGTGGTTGGCAACCAAGGGGGCACCCGAGTCCGTGCTGCCGCTCTGCAGCACAGCGGTGCTGGCCAACGGCGAAGAGGGCCCGTTGACACAGGCTGAGCGCGAACGCGTTACCGAGGCGGTCGAGGGCTTTGCCAAGCGTGGGCTGCGCGTGCTGGCGCTGGCTCGCAAGGAGCTCCCCTCACATGGGAAGCCTCCCGAGCGCGAGGAGGCTGAGAGCGAGCTGTGCTTTCTCGGTCTGATCACTATGCAGGATCCGCCACGCGCCGAGGTCGCCGACGCGGTCGCTCGCTGCCACCGGGCCGGTATTCGCATCGTTCTCATCACAGGTGACCATCCGCTTACCGCTGCCGCCATCGCCGCGCAGGTAGGCATCGGCGGAAAGGACCCACTCGTGGTCAACGCCCAGGCTTTCGACCATCGCCACGAAAGGGAGGTAGAGGACATTCTCGCCACCGGCCACGAGGTCATCTTCGCCCGCTCCTCCCCGGAGACAAAGCTGCAGATCGCCGACGCGCTACGCAGCGAAGGACACGTAGTCGCGATGACTGGCGATGGTGTCAATGACGCGCCCGCATTGCGCACCGCCGACATTGGGGTGGCGATGGGACGCTCGGGAACGGACGTCGCCAGGGAGGCATCGACGATGGTGCTCACCGACGACAACTTCGCGACCATCGTCGTGGCGATCGAGGCCGGCCGACAGGTCTATGACAACGTCCGCAAGTTCATCCAGTACATCTTCGCCCACGCCACACCGGAGGTGGTGCCGTTCCTCGTGTTCGCCCTCGCCGGGGGGATGATCCCCCTGCCGCTTACTGTGCTGCAGCTGCTGGCCTTCGACGTCGGCAGCGAGACACTCCCCTCGCTTGCGCTTGGTCGCGACCCGATCGAGCCCGGCAGCATGGAGCGGCCACCACGCCCACGCTCGGAGGGCGTCATCCAGGGCCCGATGCTGATCCGTGCCTGGTTGTTCCTCGGCCTGATCGTGGCCGCCCTGTCGCTCGCCGGATACTTCTATGTCCTGAAAAGCGCGGGGTGGCATCCCGGGGACCCCGTTGGCGTGGGCCATCCGCTGCATCACGCCTACCTGCAGGCCACCACCATGACCTTCCTGGGGATGATCGCCGGGCAGATCGGCACGGCCTTCGCGGTCCGCACCAGGCGCGCGTCACTGCGATCGATCGGCGTCTTCAGCAACCGCTACCTGCTGGTTGGCATCGTCGGCGAGCTGGCGCTCGCCGCCGTGTTCGTCTACGCCCCGCCCCTGCAGTCCCTGCTCGGAACCGCCGCGCTGCCCGTGCACGACCTCGTCCTGCTGCTTCCCTACCCGCTGATCGTCTGGGGAGCCGACGAGCTGCGCCGCTGGCTGGTCCGTCGCCATCAGGCACGGACAGCCAAAGTGCCCACAACGGCGTCTATCTGCGGATAACTACTCGACCGCACTGTGGAGTCCGCGCGATGTACAGCCCCAGATCGAAATCTAGTCTCCGATCAGTCAATGCCTCATTGAAGCCCACCCGTTCGGCCCCCAACCAGTTGACGATCGAAAGAGCCCAGAACATGAGCGACATCGCGACTGAGCACTGTCTTCACTATCACCTTTGGCTTGACCCACAGGAGGTCTCGATCACCGAGCAGGCGCTGCGTCTACTCATCTCAGACGAGGCTCACGAAGCTCAGATACGTCGTCTCGCGCGTGAGGTGCTCGAGCTACTCGAGGGCCAACCTGGATCTGTGCACACTTTGGCTGAGCCAGTCACTTACGACGATACGCAAACGAGCGGTTCGCTCACACACGTGCTGGAGGTGCCTCTAACCGCCCTTCAGATGAAGATCACCCACACCGCGGTCGGACTCCTACTCGACGACACACAGCGCGAGCAGGAGCCACAGCGAAGGCTGCTGTGGAACATCCTCGACAAGCTCCCGGATGAACACGTGATGCGCGCCATCGAGCTCCTGTAGTCGGTCACTAGACATGCGAACTCTCGATGATCTAGATGTCAGCGGCAAGCGGGTGCTCCTGCGAGCCGACCTCAACGTTCCGCTGCAACACCTCCCCGGCGCCCCGGTGAGGATCACCGATGACACCCGCATCCGGGCCGCCCTCGAGACGATCGATGAGCTGCGTGCTCGTGGCGCCCGAATCGTGCTGGTCTCACACCTGGGCCGGCCCCACGGCCGTGACCAGGAGCTCTCGATGCGCCCGATAGCAGACACAGTGAGAGAGCTGACAGGAGCAAAGGTGACACTTGCACCCGCGGTGGTAGGGGAGCAAGTGCAACTCCTCTCCGACCATCTGGCTGGCGGTGAAATCCTCGTGCTCGAGAACGTGCGCTACGAGCCCCGGGAGACCAACAACGACCCAGAGCTTGCACGGGCGCTAGCCGAGCTGGCCGACGTGTATGTAAACGACGCTTTCGGCGCCGCCCACCGAGCACACGCCAGCACGGAGGGTGTGGCCCATCTGTTGCCCTGTGCCGCCGGACGCCTGATGCAGCGCGAGGTTCGCGCACTGACAGGGGTCCTCGAGCGGCCCGCACGGCCGCTCGTGGCCGTACTCGGTGGCGCAAAGGTGACTGACAAGATCGCTCTCGTGGAGCATCTCCTAGAGGTGGCCGATTCTGTGCTGATCGGCGGTGCGATGAGTTTTCCGTTCCTTGCCGCAGAAGGCCACGCAGTCGGTGCCTCCCCTTGTGCGGAGTCTGATGTCGACTGTGCCCGCCAAGCGTTGACCAAGTCCGCCGGGACACACCACAGCCTCGAGCTGCCCGAGGACCTCATCGTCGCGGAGCGGCTCTCAGCCGACGCGGACCCGCACACGACAGCCACCCCGGATGTTCCGGAGGGTTGGCTCGGGCTCGACATCGGGCCACTGACGGCGGCACGCTATGGCCGCGCAATCGCTCAGGCTGGCACGGTGTTCTGGAACGGGCCGATGGGCGCGTTTGAGTGCGAGCCGTTCGCACTGGGCACCCGCGTCATCGCGCAGGCCCTCGCGGGAACATCCGCTACCACTGTTGCCGGTGGTGGCGAGACCGTGCAGGCGCTCAGAGAGCTCGGGCTCGAGTCCTCTGTCAACCACGTCTCGACCGGTGGCGGCGCGACACTCGAGTTCTTGCAGGGTCTCACCCTGCCTGGGCTCGACGCCCTGAACGCCACGCCTGTAGATCGCCTTGCAGCACAAACAGCACCGGCGAGCGCCGGGGTGAGCGCATGAGCGCCGTCGAAGGACCACCGCCTGCTGTGGCCGACTGCGTCTGCTTGATCGTGATGGACGGTTGGGGTATCGCCGAGCCCGGACCAGGTAATGCGATCACGAGCGCCAACACCCCCGTATTCGACATGTTGTGGAGGTCCTATCCACACGCTTCGCTGAGCGCGTCGGGGCCGAGCGTCGGACTGCCCGACGGGCAGATGGGCAACTCCGAGGTGGGTCATCTAACGCTCGGAGCTGGAGCCGTGGTACCTCAGGCACTCACTCAGATCAACCAGGCGGCTGTCCACGGCGAGTTCGGCGAGAACGAGGTTCTTTGCGAAGCGCTTACCAGATCATCGCGAGTGCATCTCATTGGGCTGACCTCCGACGGTGGCGTGCACTCCGAGTTTGAGCATACGCGCGCGCTGATCGAACTGGCAGCGCATCTGCGCACCGAGGATCTCGTCTTGCACTGCTTCACCGATGGGCGCGACAGCTCACCGACCGAGGGCATGCACTATCTGGAGACCGTGGAGCGCTGGTGCATGCAGGCCGGTGCCGGACGCATCGCGAGCGTAGTCGGACGCTACTTTGCTATGGACCGTGACAACCGCTGGGAGCGCACCCAGGCCGCCTATGACCTGCTGGTGCACGGCCAATCAGACCATCACACGCTCGACGCGGACTCAGCCGCCCGAGACGCCTACGAGCGCGGTGAGACAGACGAGTTCATCACGCCAACACTGGTCGGCCAGGAGGGCACGATTCGCCCCGGTGACAGCGTGCTGTGCGTGAACTTCAGGCCCGATCGCATACGCCAGCTCGTGCGCGCGCTCTCAGAGCCGAACTTTGGCGAAGGCACGGAGGATCTCCCTGGGTGGCGTGGCCGGGAAGGCGCCGAGCCCGTGCATGCGCTGGCAACGTTCACTGAATACCATCAGTGGTGGCCCTATCCGGTTGCGTTCCCTGCCGCGTTGCCCACCGACACACTTGCTGGAGTGATCTCACGGGCCGGCGAGACTCAGCTGCATGTAGCGGAGACCGAGAAGTATCCGCACGTCACCTATTTCTTCAACGGTGGTGTCGAACGGCCGCTAGTCGGTGAACGGCGCGAACTCGTGCCATCCCAACGCGATGTTCCCACCTACGACCACCGCCCGCAAATGAGCGCTCCTGAGATAACCGACGCCTTCCTCGCGAGCTTCAGCGACCAATATCCTCGCTTTTCGCTGGTCAACTTCGCCAACGCGGACATGGTTGGACACACCGGAGCGATACCCGCCACTATGCTCGCCGTTGAGACGGTGGACGAATGCCTGGGTGAGATTGTCCAGGAGGTCCAGCGCCAGGGCGGTGTGTGCGTGATCACCGCGGACCACGGCAACGCCGAGGACATGCTCGCCTCAGGCGGCGGACCCAACACCGCTCACTCACTGAACCCCGTCCCCCTGATCCTCACCACACCCGGTGCGGACTTGGCCCGCGAGGGCACCCTGGCCGACGTCGCACCAACCGTGCTCGCCCTGCTCGGCATCGAGCAGCCCGCGACTATGACCGGGCACTCCCTGCTGAGCACACACTGCTCGCGGGCACGACAGTCCGCGCAATCGAGCTAACGCCGCCCGGCAACAACAGGGCCTGTCCGGTTTTGAGCTAGCACGCGGACTCGGCAGCGCCTATCGCCGGCTACGTTGATCTGTCATCGCACTGGCCGGTGAAAGCAGCCTGGCAGCCGACTCAAGATGCTCAGCCGGCGAGAATTGCGCTGCGCTCTGTCCCAGCGGCCGATGTCTGGGCGCCTTGACCCTGCAGGACAACCTTCAGGGCACCGGTACTCGCAGCGTCTGCGAATGTGTCGTAGGCGCTCATCGTGTCCTCGAGCGCGAACCGATGGGTAGCGAACAACGAGGGGTCAAGCCGTCCGCTTGCGATCAACCGCACCAGCTGCGGGATGCTGAACGTGTCCACGAGCCCAGTGGTGATTGTGACGTCACGGATCCACAGCTTCTCCAGATGCAGCTCGGCGGGCTTACCGTGAACACCGATGTTGGCCACGCGCCCGCCGGCGCGGATCAGCTCGGCTGAGAGCTCGAAGGTCTGCGGCACACCGACAGCCTCGAACGCGACATCGGCACCCAGACCATCTGTCAACTCCATGACCTTAGCGACCGCGTCCTGCCTGCCGTTGTTGATCGTCGTATCCGCACCGAAGCGCCTTGCGCTCTCCAGGCGGCTGTCGGCGAGGTCGATCGCCACGATCCGTCCAGGCGTGTAAAGCCTCGCAGTGAGGATCGCCGCCAGGCCGATCGGTCCGGCGCCGACGATCGCCACCACGTCTCCGGGTGCGACCATGCCGTTGAGTACTCCTACCTCGAAGGAGGTCGGAAGGATGTCGGCGAGGAACAGCACCTGCTCGTCTGAGAGCTGCTCGGGGATCTTGTATACCGAGTTATCGGCGAAGGGCACGCGCGCGTACTCGGCCTGCAGCCCATTGATCAAGTGACCGAAGATCCAGCCGCCTCCGCCGAGGCATTGTCCGTAGCGGCTTTCCTTGCAGTAGCGGCAGCGCCCGCAGGAGCTTATGCAGGACATCAGCACACGGTCTCCGGGGGCAACTGTGGTGACGCTCCCTCCAACCTCCTGGACCATTCCCACCGCCTCGTGCCCGAGCACTGTGCCGGGTGTCGTCTCTGGCACGTCTCCTTTGAGGATGTGCAGATCGGTGCCGCAGATCGTGGAGCTATCGATTCGTACGATCGCGTCGGTCGGATCGAGGATCCCGGGATCGTCGACCGTGTCCCATCCGCGCTCGCCGGGGCCGTGATAAACGAGAGCCTTCATTTGCGGTGCCTACCTTTGGTCGGACGCTAAGAGCAGACGAGCTTCGTAACTTGTTTTGGTGCCTGTCCGGCACCGCCCGCTAAATGGACGCTAGATCCGCTGTCCCGCACGAACATCGGTGGCTTCCCCCAACGTTCGTGTGTGTTTCTCGCTATGGCCCCAAGTAGTTACTACTCACTCGCTATCGGGGGAAGAGACAGATGGCGACTCACTGGGACCGGCATAGATTTGCGGCTGTGAACACCCTGGAACTCGCCCGGCTTCAGTTCGGGATCACAACGCTCTTTCACTTCATCTTCGTGCCTATGTCGATCGGTCTCGTGGCCTGGGTGGCGTACTGCCAGACTCGCTACTACCGCTCGGGCGATGAGGTGTATCTGCGGATGACTCGCTTCTGGGGCAAGTTCATGCTGATCTCGGTCGCGATCGGCGTGGTCACGGGGATCGTGCAGGAGTTTCAGTTCGGCATGAACTGGTCGGAATACTCGCGTTACGTCGGGGACATCTTCGGCGCGCCGCTGGCGATGGAGGGACTTGCGGCGTTCTTCCTGGAGTCCACGTTCATCGGCCTGTGGATCTTCGGCTGGGGCAAGCTCTCCCCGAAAGTGCATCTGGCCACGATCTGGCTGACGTCCTTCGGGACGATCCTCTCGGCGTACTTCATTCTCGCCGCGAACTCCTGGATGCAGCATCCGGTCGGCTACGTCATCAATCACGCGACTCACCGTGCGGAACTAAAGAGCATTTTCGCGGTGCTGACCAACTCGACGGTGCTGCTGGCGCTGCCGCACACGATCTTCGCCGCGATGTGCACGGGAGGCTTTTTGGTGCTGGCGATCTCCGCCTTCGGTCTTCTGCGCAAACGCACCTCAGAGGTGTACTCACGCTCGGTGCGCAACGTTCTGCCGCTCGTGCTAGCGGCCGCCGTATTGACAGGGGCGTTCGGTCACACGCAGGGGATGTTGATGGAGAAACAGCAGCCGATGAAGATGGCCGCCGCGGAGGCCCTCTACAAGACCACTAAAGGCGCGAGCTTGTCGATCTTCGCGGTCGGTCCGTTCGAGCACTTCCCCAAGCGCTTGAACACCGACATCCGCATCCCGCATCTGCTGTCGATTCTCGGCACGGCGTCCTGGAACGGGACAGTAAAGGGCGTCAACCAGCTCAACGCCGAAGACCAGAAGAAGTACGGGCCCGGCGACTACGTGCCAATCCTCGGCGTCACCTACTGGACGTTTCGACTGATGGCCGGTGTCGGGGTGCTGCTGCTACTGATCCCGCTGATCGGCCTGCTGCTCATGCGCCGCAAGACCTTCGAGCGCTCGCGGCGCTTCCTGTGGGTGTGTGTCGGCGGAGCGTTCCTGCCCGTGCTCGCGAACCTCACCGGCTGGATCTTCACCGAGATGGGCCGCCAGCCCTGGGTGGTCTATGGCCTGTTGAAGACCAGTGACGCACGCTCACCGCTGGTCGGCTCGGGCTCGATCATCCTCACCATCGTCGGCTACACGGCGCTCTACGGCGTGCTGCTGATCATCGGCGGGCGGCTGTTTCTACGCGACATCGCCCACGGTCCAGAAACCGCGCCGACCGACACCAACCCCGAAACGCCCGGTGGCCCGGCGCGTCCCGACCTGATCCTCGCCTACTGAGAACGGACTCGATCGTGCACGACCCGAACTTCCTGCAGACACTCTGGTTCGTACTCATTGGCGTGTTGTGGATCGGCTACTTCATCCTCGAGGGCTTCGACTTCGGGGTCGGGATGCTGATCCGTGCCCTCGGTCGCGACGAAACCGACAAGCGCATGATCATCCACACGATCGGGCCGGTATGGGACGGCAACGAGGTGTGGCTGCTGACGGCCGGCGGAGCCACCTTCGCGGCGTTCCCCGGCTGGTATGCGAGCCTGTTCTCCGGCTTTTACCTCGCGCTGTTTTTGATCCTCGCCGCGCTGATCATTCGCGGAGTGTCGTTTGAGTTCTGGGGCAAGGAAGACTCTCCGCGCTGGCGCGCCACGTGGGAGTGGACCGCTGTGATCGGCAGCTTCCTGGCCGCCCTGTTGTGGGGCGTTGGCTGGGCGAACATCGTCCACGGAGTCCCAATGAATGCCCACCACAACGTCACCGGTTCGCTGCTTGACCTGCTGCACCCCTACGCGCTACTCGGGGGCCTGACCACCTTGTCCCTGTTTCTCTCACACGGTGCGATCTTCCTGTCGCTGCGCACCCGAGGTGAGATGGTCGCCCGTGCCCGCAACCTCGCCTCGCGAGCGTCGCTGGCGACGGTGGCGCTGCTGGGCGCCTTCCTGCTGTGGACGGCATTCGACCAGGACAGCGGCGGGATCAAGGTCGTAGCCGAGATCATCGCCGCAGGTGCGGTCGCGTTCGCCGCCGCCGTGCCGCTGTTGCTGCACCGCGAGCGCGATGGTTGGGCTTTCTCGCTCAGCGCCGGCGCGATTGCGCTGCTGTTCATCAGCCTGTTCGTGGGGCTATATCCGGATGCGTTGCCCTCGAGCACGGCTCACGCATACGACCTGACGCTCGCCGGTGCCTCCGCGAGCCACTACAGCCAGACCGTGATGACGGTCGTCGCAGTGATCTTCGTGCCGATCGTGCTGCTCTACCAGGGCTGGACCTACTGGGTGTTCCGCCATCGCCTCGGCCGCGATGACTTCGAGGGCACGCCCACACCGATTGCCGTGCTACAGAGCCTGGGGGCTGGCAACGGAAGCGCCACTGAGGAAGCCCAGCCCGTTGCCCCGGCGGGGGCGCCCGAGTCTGCTAGCCCCTCGAGTTGAGCATGGCCTCACCAGTCGACCGGCAGCTCATCGGCGAAAGCCAGGCCGCGAGAACCCACCTCGCGCTCGCGGGGGCGCTAGGAGTCCTCTCAGCCGCGCTGATCCTCGCCCAGGCTGGACTGCTGGCCGACATCATCGCCCGCGCCGCCTTGCACCACGTGACCCTGTCGGCCGTGGAATCGGAGCTGATCGCGCTCGCCGCTGTGCTGCTCACCCGCGCACTTGTGAACGGTGGGTTTGAGCTTTCCGGGCGCTGGGGCGCGTTCCGCGTCATGTCGCAGTTGCGCGGGCGTCTCATCCGCCGGCTGCTGCTTGAGACCCCAGAGCAGCGCCCCCAAGCGGGCCGTACAGGCGAGCTGGCGACCACAGCCGTGCAGGGAATCGATGCGCTCGAGTCCTACTTCGCCGGCTACCTGCCCCAGCTCGTCCTGGCCACCGTCGTTCCACTCGCAGTAATCGCCTGGGTGATCACACTGGACCCGATAACCGCGGGCATTCTCGCGCTGACGGTGCCCATCCTGATCGGCTTCATGATTCTGGTCGGCAAGGGCGCCCGCGCGCAGGCCCAACAACGCTGGCGTGCGCTCGCGCTGCTAGGTGCCCACTTCCTGGACGTCGTTCAGGGGCTCGCGACGCTGCGCGCCTACCGACGCGAGGACGCTCAGGAGCAGATCCTTCTCGACGTTGGAGAGCGCTACCGCTCAGAGACAATGGCCACGCTGCGAACGGCGTTTATCTCGGCGTTCGTGCTCGAGCTGTGCGCGATGATCGGCACCGCGCTGGTGGCCGCCACAATCGGCGTGCAGCTCATCTCGGGCACCCTCGGTCTGCAGGCGGGGCTGACGGTCCTGCTGCTCGCCCCGGAGATGTATGGACCACTGCGTCAGGTCGGCCAGCAGTTCCACGCGAGCACAGATGCGAGCACCGCCTCAGAGAAGATTTTCCGGGCACTCGATGGTCTCCCGACGATCACTCGATCCAGTCGGCCGCGACGCGCGAGCAACCCAGCGCAAGCGCCCGTTGAATTCCACTCGGTCGACTACGAGTACCCCGGGCGTGAGGGCAGCGTCCTCAGTGGCGTCGACCTCGAGCTCGAGCCCGGTCTCATTACTGCGTTGCTCGGGCATAGCGGGGCGGGCAAGAGCACGATCGCCCGTCTGCTGATGCGCCTCGCGGACCCCACCTCAGGGAGCCTCACCTGCGCTGGCGTGGATCTCCGCGAACTCGACCTTGAGGGCTGGCGCAACCAGATCGCATGGGTACCACAGCGCCCCACACTGTTCACGGGGACGATCGCGCAGAACATCGCTCTGTGCCGTCCGCGCGCTACACGAACCGAGATTCAGCGAGCCGCCGGCGCGGCGGGCGTCGAGAAGTTCATCAGCCGGCTGCCACATGATCTCGAGACCCAGGTGGGAGAAGGCGCGCGACGGCTCTCAGCCGGCCAGGCTCAGCGCATCGCGCTCGCCCGCGCGTTCCTCGCCGACCGGCCGCTGCTGTTGCTGGACGAGCCAACCGCGCATCTCGACGACGAAAGCACCCAGACCATCAGCGAGACAATCCGCGCTCTCGCGCACGGGCGAACAACGCTGCTGATCGTCCATCACCCCCTCCTCACACAGCTGGCAGACCGTTTGCACGTTGTTCGCTTCGGGCGCGTGGACGAGCCGTCCGGTCAGGGCATCGCCAATCCGCCCCCGATCGCGGAGCGAAGCCGGGTGGCGGCGTGACGCAAAGGCGCACCCCTGCGCTACTGCGCCTCGCCACGCCGGCGAACGGTGAGCTTCGCCGCCTAGTTCTGTCTGTGGCGCTTGCCACCGGTGCCGCGCTGGCCGCCATCGCGCTGCTTGGCACCTCCGGCTATCTAATCTCACGTGCGGCCGAGCGGCCACCGATCCTGATGCTGATGGTCACGATCGTCGCTGTGCGCGCCTTCGGACTGACACGCGCGGTGATGCGCTACGGCGAACGTCTGGCCTCGCACGACCTCGCGCTGCGACAGCTGGGACGGCTACGCCAGCGCTTCTACCGCAGCCTTGTGCCGCTCATCCCCGGCGGTCTTGAAAGCCGCAGCGGCGATCTGCTCAGCCGCTTCGTCGCGGACATCGACACGCTCAAGGACCTCTACCTGCGAGTGGTGATCCCCGGGCTGGTGTCGCTGCTCGTGCTCATCTCCGCCACTCTGGCCACCTGGCTCATACTCCCAACCGCAGGCCTCACTGTGCTCCTCTCACTCACGCTCGCAATCCTGCTGCTGCCGTGGCTCAGCGGCACCGTCGCCTTCCGTGCAGCGCGCAGGCAAGCACCGGCGCGCTCGCGCCTGACCAGCGAGCTGATCGAGGGCATCGATGGAGCCAGCGAGCTCGCCCTGTCAGGACAGGCAGTGGCCCACGCTGAGCGCCTGACGCGCAGCGACAATCGCCTCGCACGGATCGCTCGCAGCGACGCTCTCGCCTCCTCGGCAGCGGCGACAGCGGGTGGGGTTCTCTCGGGGATCGGGGTGCTCGCGCTGCTGCTCGTCGCGATCCCGGCGGTGCACTCCGGTGCGCTCAGTGGAGTGTTGCTGGCCGCACTCGTGTTTCTGATGCTCGCGGCCTACGACAGCATCCTGCCGCTGTCTGCCGCCGCCCGCAGCCTGCGCGTGTGCGCGATTGCAGCCGGACGACTGCAAGAGATCGCGCTGCAACCGCCGGCGGTCACGAACCCCCCAACGCCACGACAGCCCACCGGTACCGGCGAGCTTAGCGTCGAGCACCTCAGCTTCCGATATGAACCCGACCAGCCGTCTGTGCTCAACCACCTCACATTGCGGATAGCCCCGGGCGAGCACGTTGCCGTGACCGGCCCGAGCGGCGTCGGCAAGAGCACGCTCGCTGAGCTGCTCGTCCGCTTCAATGACCCCACGGGGGGCCGGCTCACACTCGACGGCATCGACCTGCGCGAGCTCTCCCAGCACGAAATTCGCGCCGCAGTGGTCCTTTGCGCCCAGGACTGCCACGTGTTCAACACGACCATCCGCGAGAACCTCCTGATCGCCCGCCGTGACGCCACCGAGGAGCAGATCCTCGACGCATTGGCGATCGTCGAGCTGGATGAGTGGGCCACCGGCCTGCCACACGGTCTCGACACGCTGATGGGTCAAGACGGCGAGCTTGCATCCGGAGGACAGCGCCAGCGCATCGCGCTGGCCCGGACACTGCTTTCAGATGCCCGCTTCTTGATCCTCGACGAGCCGACCGCCCATCTCGACGTCAAGCTTGCCCATCGCGTGATGCGCAACGTTCTAGCTCAGAGCAGCGAGCGCGGTCTGCTGTTCATCACCCACGACCCGTCCCTCGCGCAAACATGCGACCGAATCGTCGCACTGGAGCATCTGCCAGCATCGCTCCTTTGCGCTTGACTGTTTGATCTTTGGCTAGGGCCGTAGATCAAACGTCCAGTGCGTCTTACGCGCTAGCGGCCTCTGAGCAAAGGACCACAGGCCCCTACACACCATTTTGGACCCTGCGCACCAATTCTAAGAGCACCGCGGCGCCGGCTGGGGATGCGTGCGCCAACTCCGATTCAAGTTCGCGAGCCGCATCGGATGTGCTCAAGAAGCCGACCGTCACAAGACCATCGGAGTCCTACCTCAGGTCCCCCGCCTCACTATCCGAAGGCTAGTCAGGCGCGCCATCTACACCCAAGACTTCGGCGTCATCGAAGGCTGACCGTCGCTCTCGAGATTCAGGGCGCACCGACCACGTAGGCTGCCTTCACCGTGAACTTCGGAATGCTGCTGCTAGTTGTCCTCGCTGGCTTGGCTGGGCCGCTGCTCGGAATAGTGGGCCATCGGTTCGTGCCAGTCGTAATCGGAGAGATACTCGCCGGCATACTCGCCGGGCCTGCCGTTCTCGACGTTGTCAAGCCAGCCAACAGCACGATCTCATTCCTCGGGGAAATCGGCTTCGCGATGCTCATGCTCACCGTCGGTATGCACTTGCCCCTGCGCGAGAAGCGACTCGCCGCGTCGCTCAGAAGTGGCGGCGTCCTCGCGGGAATCGTCTGTCTCCTCGCCATCCCCGCGGGTCTACTAGCCGCCGGCGTCGCGGGAACCGGCCACGCAGCTGTCTACGTCGTCCTGCTCGCCTCGGGTTCTGCCGCAGTGCTGCTGCCTGCCCTGGAGGAGACGGGCATCGCTGGCCCCGAGGTGATGACGGTCATGGCACAGGTTGCGATCGCCGACCTGATCACGATCCTCTCCGTGCCGATCGTCCTGCAACCCACTCGGATCGGGCAGGCCGTGCTCGGAGGTGTGCTCGTCGCAGCTGGAATGCTGCTGCTCTACGGTCTCGCGCGAGCGCTCGCGGCTCGCGGCTGGGTTCACCATCTGCGCCGTCTCTCCAAGCAGCGCCACTGGGCGCTCGACCTGCGTCTATCACTGCTCGTCCTGTTCCTGCTCGCCTGGATCGCGCAGAAGGGCGGCACGAGCATCCTGATCGCTGGGTTCGGTGCTGGGCTGGTGGTCGCAGTGATCGGCGGGCCGAAACGCCTGTCGACACAGATGCGCGGCGTCGCCGAGGGATTCTTCATCCCGCTCTATTTCGTTGTGCTCGGAGCTCAACTCGACCTGAAGGGCCTGGTAGACCACCCATCGATGCTCGCTCTGGCTGCTGCGCTGGCCGCACTGAACGTGCTGATCCATGTGCTCGCCGCGGTACTCATGCGCAGGCCGCTGGCAGGCGGCATGGTGGCAAGCGCGCAACTCGGAGTGCCAGCAGCAGTCGCCTCGCTCGGCCTCGCAGAGGGCGTGCTCTCGCCCGAGGTCGCGACAGCGATCGTCACCGCGGCACTGGTCAGTCTCGGCGTGTGCACACTCGGCGTCGAGCTGCTGATCTCACCCAAAAGCACCGAGCCGATCCCTATCTAGTGTCGTGAATCATAAGTTCCTACGCGGTTTTCGAGAGCAGTTAGCCCAATAAACGCTCGAAATCAGGGCACTGCTACCGCCAACGAATCAACGACTCAGGACACTAGGCTGAGACGCCGCTCAGCCTCGGCTCGTACTGGACATCGGAGCAATTCGAGCGAACCTCGGCACTCGTTGCTGCTCCTCACATACGGGTGAGATGCTCGACGAGATGGCTGACGCGTTGGGACTGCACCGGCGTCTTCGTATTCCGGTGGCGCTGCTGACGCCGTGGCTTTCCTCACACTGGATCGGGCTCATCACACCTGTTGACGCGGGCGTCGCGAGGCCGTTGATCGAGGGGCTCTCGACCGACACTTCCGTCACCGGTCCTTCAGGCATGAAACTGTTCGACTTCCAACCCAGATCCTTCGGACAGGCGCTAGTCGAAGCAATCACCGAGGAGGACCACGCCGAGGGGTCGGAAGCGCAATCGGCTTCGGTAGCGACATAGCTTGCCCTTGATCGGATAGCTAAGCGGCGGGTTGGGCGGCCTCCTCGACGGTCCGTCGATCACACAGTGTGCAGGACTCCCAAGGCGTACTGCCGACTTCAGTGCCCACTCGGCGGCTACGTCCGTGACCCAGATATGTGCCCTTTTCGACGCTGCGCTCGATGATTCCCAGGTCGCTCTTACCATTTCTCGGCTCTCGACTTTCGGTTGAGTGTCCGACGGTCAGGTCGATAGCAGCGGACCTATTGATGACGCTTGCCGTCAGTCACCGAATAGTGGCCAGCCTCCCCTCGCCTGCGTCGTAGCTGGCGTACCTCTTCCAGCAACTTGCGGTTCTCTACGCGAACCGCCGCTGACTGCCTGCGGGCACTCGCCAGCTCCTGGGCGAACGCTGGCAGGATGGTGCGGAAATGTGCAAGACGATCCAGTAGATCCTCTCGATCGGTCGCCCCAACCGTGAGCCTGGATCCGCTATGTCGCGCGGTGGCTCCCGACGGTCCGAACTTTTGGCGAGCGTTTCTCGCGGAGATGTTTGCCGGTGACACTTTTTGCTCCTCCCACTTGCGACTAACGAGAACCCATCCTCACTTCCGCGGACAAGTCGGTCATCCGCAGCTCCCACCGAAACCGGCTCCGTGTTATATACGGAGAACTGCCGCGCTAATCACTGATGCGGGGGGCGCTGAGGCGTTTTACCGTCACTACATGCCCGGCCGCAGCCTCCGCATCGCGCGTATCGCAGGTATCCCGGTAGGAGTCAGTCCGTGGTGGCTTGTGATCGTCTCGCTGATCACCTGGTCGCTCGGCTCTTCGTATTTCCCTGAAGCGATCCACGGCATCAGTACGACGGCCTCCTATGCCCTCGGTTTGGCTAGCGCCCTGTTGCTGTTCGCGAGCATCCTCGCGCACGAGTTCGG
>DATBPE010000095.1:0-21403 GCA_036561505.1 Solirubrobacteraceae bacterium | reverse complement strand
AGCACCGGCACCGGGTCCTTGATGGTGGCTTGCGGATCGATGCCCAAAGTGACCGACAGGATCACGATCACCGTCAGCGCGAGCCCGGCGATCACGACCCGCGGTCGGAACCGTGCGGCGACCATCCCGGCCGGCAGTACCAACCAGGGCAGCGCGGGGCTGTGTGGGCCTCCGCTGAGGATCACCCCCGTGGCAAGCAACAGCAGTGTGATCAGAATCGCACAGACACTCACCCGCTCTGGATGAGCGCTGCGGGCCATCCTCCGCTCCACGCTCAAGAAGTTCAAAGCGGAGAGAGCGAACAGAATCAGCGTCCACAAGCCAAGCCACGGGGTCGAGATGACAAGCGCTCCACCGACCGCGCTGGAGCCGACCAACCTGATCGTCCGCACACGGGCGTTCGCGTTGGTGACGCGACTGCGATCAAGCTCGGTCGGACATAGCCAGCTCTCGGCCATGTCACTCCGTTCGGCCGCCGTGCCTCCAGGCTTGAGCAGTGCAATCTGGCTGACAGCCGTGTGCTCGGGGCAGGTCCTTGGTCGATATCACCGCCTGCCGATTGGCCCAGTTTGGTGGGTCTGCCGCGCTGCGGTGGGGCGCGGTGCGCTCAGGCTGGGGCCGGTGAGGCCAGCGGGCGCGAAATGTAGTCGGTGAGGCTCTGGCGCTCTGGTGAGAGGATCGTGTTTCCGGCGCTCAGCGCCATGCGTAGGTGGCCCTGGCAGGCGCCGTGGATGGGGATGTAGGCGTCAACGCCAGCGTGAAGGCGCCGCCCGTCATCGGAGCTGATCGACTCCAGGAGCACCGTGACATCGCCGGCGTTCTCGAGCTCCACACCGCTTGCCAGCACGCGCGCCTCGAGTTCCTCCGGTGTGCCATCCACGCGTGGGTCGGCCAGCAGGTACAGGCAGGCGCTGGTGTTTGGGTCGGTGGCCGAGCTCCATCCGGTGAGCAGGTCTGACAGGCGGTCCTGTCCGCGCCACGCGGGTGTCGCGAGCACCCGCAGCGCGACATCCTCCTCGAAGTCACGAGCCTCGATCGAGCACACCGGCGGACGGCTGGCCAGAGCGAGGATGCGCTGGTCATAGCGCTCGGCGATTGCCCGCCAGCTGTGGCTTTCCGCGGCCGCGCGTGCGAGCGCTCCGCGCCCGGTCAGCTCGGCGGGATTCTCAGCCACCTGCATCAGCAGCTGGGCGAGATGACCGGGATCGGGCTCGAGCACCCACGGGCGTCCGACAGTGTCAAAGCTGCCGACCCTCTCGGCGGAAAACTCTGAGCGGCTGGCGCGTATGCGCCAGCCTGCCTCGGGTGGGCAGAACTCATCGGTCGGTCCTCCCTCGGTGAGGATCGCCGGGATCCCGCAGGCCATCGCCTCGAGCACGGGCATCGCAAAGCCCTCTCCACGGTAGGGATGGACGAGCACGTCACAGGCGCGGTAGAGCCCGGCGATCTGCTCTTCGGTCAGCTCGTCGTCGATCAGGACGATCCGCGGTAGCGCACCGCTCGCGGCATGCTCGGTAATCGCCTCCCGCTCCCCCTCGCGGTAGACGCCGCCCACGCCGACGTCCTTGACGACCAGCACGACGTCGTCCCGATCAGCGAACGCCGCCTTCCAAGCCGCGAGTAGGACATCCGGTCCCTTGCGCCAGATCAGCCCACCCACGAACAGGAACCTCAAGGCGCCCTCGACAGGCAGCTCATAGCGCTCGCCCTCTGCTGAGAAGGCCTCGAGATCGACCCCATTGGGCACCGTCACCACGCGCTCCGGATCAAGCCCGGCCTCGATGTACATCTCGCGAACCGTGTCGCTCGGCACCCACAGCTCGTCCACGTGATCGCGCAGCGGCCCGATCCACTCCCGCGGGATCGCCCCGAACTCCCACGGCTGGATTATCGCCAGGCGCCCGCTGGCGGCGTGGCGCAGATCCGGTGGCCACTGGTGGCGCACTTCGACGTCGGCTGCGTGCACAAGCGGAGCGTCCAGTGGCGCTCGCTCGCGTGTGACCCGTTGGACCTGGCCCGCGAGCTGCTCGATCACGCGGGCGTTTACGATCGAGAGGCTGGTGGACAGACCGTGATCGCCCTGCCAGCGGATCGCGATCTCCCGCGCGGCCGGCAGGTCCACCACAGCGCCGGGGCGCTCGCCGGCGTAGCAGGCCTCCAGATCATCGACGTAGTCGCAGAACGGGCGCGGGGGTGAGATCCCAGCCTGCAGGCTCTCGAGCAGTCCCGGCTCGAGAGCCAGCCGGTCGAGGCAGCGCGCGAGACTATCGACATCCAGAGCGTCGAATGTGAGGCCGTCGACGCCGTCGGTGATCGCCTCTGCCAGACCACCCAGGCGCGGCGCGATCACCGGTACCCGCGCCGCCAGGCACTCGGCGGCGGCAAGCGGCGCGCAGTCCCAC
The DNA here is from genome assembly GCA_036561505.1 of Solirubrobacteraceae bacterium. Taxonomy (GTDB): domain Bacteria; phylum Actinomycetota; class Thermoleophilia; order Solirubrobacterales; family Solirubrobacteraceae; genus Palsa-744. The sequence goes on along the minus strand of DATBPE010000095.1, from coordinate 19,001 downwards.
CAGATCGAGGGAAGAGCCGCGACATCCACGCTCGAGAGCACCCGATCGATTTCGCTGGGCTGGAAGGGCCCACACAACTCGAGCACTCCCCGCCGGTCGAGTTGGCGCAGTTGCTCGGCGAATCCCTCGGGGACCTCGCCGTGGATTCGCACGCTCAAATCGGCGTCCGTGAGCTGAGCCGCCTGCACGAGCAGCTGAGGACCCTTGTGTGGGTAGGCCGATCCGAGGAAGGCGACGGTCAGGCGCTCCCCGAGGCGACCGGGCACCCGATCTCTTCCCAGCCGCTCCCAGATCTCACTGTCCTGAGGCATCCCTTGACGCACCACATCCAGCATCTGCTGCGGGTAGCCGGCGCTGATCAGCGTCCGGCGAACCGCTTCAGAGACAGTTAGACAGGCACTCACGCCGCGGCTGACCCGCGCGCGGATTCCCTCCAAACGCAGCCGGTGCGCTTCGGGCTCGGGGCTGTGTACACAGCTCGCGCAACCGCTGCCATCACCGGGGCCGGGGCAGATGTTCCCGGTGCCGGTCATCAGATAGGCCCGCGGGCAGATCAGCCAGTAGTTGTGGGTCGAGAAGAACGACGGCAGCCCCCGTGCCGCGGCTTGGTCGATCAAAGCCGCACCGAGGTTGTGCAGGTTGTGAAAGTGCACCACCTCGGGCTGCAGGCGATCCAAGGCGGCGGCAAAGGCGGCGGTGATCGGAGGGTCATCCAGCTCACGCAACGGATTCCCCAGATCCCAGATCCCGTGCGCGCGATTGTGCACGGCCAGCAGGCGCACCCCGTCCTGCTCGGATTCCAGCACCTCATAGGGTCTGCCGGACTCGCTCGGCCGGGTGGCCGCGTGAAACACCGTCACCTCCCATCCACGGCGCGCAAGCTCCTTGGCGGCCAGGCGCGGCACGGTCGTTCCCCCGCCGCTGTCGTTGAAGCCGAAGGCGGTCATCATCAGCCGCCCTGTGCCGGGTTTGCGGCGCGGGGGAGGGGAGGGCATTCTGCTCGCCCGCTCGCGTAGGCGCGCGGCCAGACCAGGAAGAGCAAGCACACGACTCTCGAGTGCATCGGCCAGCCGCCCGAGTGCCTGGCGTTCAGCGTCGACTTGATCGAGTACCGACCAGTCCAGCTCGGGGACGAGCTCACGCAGCGGATAACGCTCGATCGCCTCCCCTAGCGCTCTCTCGACGTTCTCGATCTCGATCTCGCGCGCGGACTCGTCAGAGGTGTTCTCGCCGTGGCGGCGGAAGCCGATCAACGGTCCGCCCGGACAGTGGCGAAAGCGGAACTCGCGCGCCGCCCGCAGCCAGAAGTGCAGATCCTGGGCGATCCGGTAGTTGGAGTCATAGCCTCCAACCGCCTCATACACGCGCCTGTGAACCATCCTCGTTGGGTCCACGAGATAGTTATGCGAACGCAAAAACGTCTGGATCAGCGCCGAGGGTGTGAAGTCAGCGCTCTCCCAGCGCCCAGTCACATCGCCCGCCGAGTCGATCACGAGCGCGTCGCCGTGCACGACTCCGGTCTCGGGGTGCTCATCGAAGATCGCCACCTCGCGCGTTAGCCGACCAGGCAGGCAGATGTCGTCATCGCCGAGCATCGCGATCAGCTCGCCCCGTCCCTCGCGGATCATCGTGTTGTAGGCCTCGGCGATACCGAGATTGGTGGGGTGGCGCACGACGCGCAGGCGCGGGTCATCGAACCCGGCTAGGACATCCGCGATCGCCGGGTTGGTCGAGCCATCGTCGATAACCAGTACCTCGAAGTCCCCGTAGTCCTGCTCTAGGGCGCTTGAGATCGCCTGCGCCAGATAGGTCTCACGGTTGAATGTCGCGATGCCAAGGGTCACGCGTGGGGTGGCCGCGCTCATGGCCCGCTCTCGAAAAAGGCCCGCACTGCAGCGATCACCTTCTCCGCGTCCTGCTCGCAGATATGTGGGCCCATCGGCAGGCTCAGCACTTCGCCCGCGAGCCGTTCACTAACAGGAAGGTGAGCTCTAGCGGCGGCGCTCCCGGCGAACGCCTCCTGGCGGTGGCAGGGGATCGGGTAGTGGATGCCCGTTTCAACGCCGGCGCCGGCCAGTGACGCCCGCAACTGCTCGCGCTGCGTGCTCCGCACCACGTACAGATGAAAGACATGCGTCGCCTCGGCGTCGGAGTCCCCGCCCGCGGCTGGAAGCAGCAGCGGCAACCCTGTGAGCGCCGCTGAGTAGCGTGCGGCCAGTGCGCGACGTCGGGCGTTCCAGGAGCCCAGCCAGGGCAGCTTGCAACTCAACAGCGCCGCCTGGAGCTCATCGAGGCGACTGTTTGACCCCTGCTCGAGATGCACGTACTTCTCCTGTGAGCCGTAGTTGCGCAGGCGCCGCAGACGAGCCGCGAGCACGGGATCGTTGGTCGTCACGGCACCGCCATCACCAAGCGCACCGAGGTTCTTGCTGGGGTAAAAGCTCCACGCGGTGGCGTCGGTGCTCGCGCCCAGCGGCCGTCCTTCGAGCCTTGCGCCATGAGCCTGCGCCGCGTCGTCGACGAGCGCCAGGCCGTGGCGCCGCGCGATCGTGCGCAGGCGTTCGAGCGCCGCCGGCTCGCCATAGAGGTGGACCGGGACGATCGCAGCGGTGCGTGGGCCGATGGCAGCGCTCACCGCTTCGGGGTCGAGGTTAAAGCCATCGCTGGTCGGGTCGACTGGCACAGGTACCGCGCCGATGCGCGTCACCGCGAGCCATGTGGCGATAAACGTGTGCCCGGGCACGATCACCTCATCACCGCCACCAACACCCAGTGCCGAGAGAGCCAGGGCAAGCGCGTCCAGGCCGCTGGCGACACCCACGCAATGTGTGGCCTTTACCTCTTCAGCAAAGGCCGCCTCGAAGCGTTCCAGCTCGGGGCCGAGCACGTATGTGCCACGCGCGATCACTTCTGAGGCGGCGCGGGTGAGCTCCTCGCCTAGCTCGGCGTGGGCAGCGGGCAGGTCCAAAAAGCGGACGCTAGGCGACGTCGGATACGCGAGTGGCGGCGAGAAACTCATCGTATTCCCGGTAGTAGTCGCTCTCCTCGTAATGACGTGAGGCCATCACCAGGCACACACTGCCCGAGGAGAACTCGTCGATCTCTCGCCAGACCATCCGGGGAATGTAGAGCCCGTAATAGGAACGGTTCAAAAAGAAGCGCTCGGTGTGTACGCCGTCGTTGACGAGCACCTCGAAGCTGCCCGCTGCGGCGATCACAAACTGCTCGAGCTTGCGGTGAGCGTGGCCGCCGCGCGACTCGCCACCGGGCACGTCATACAGGTAATAGACCCGTTCGATGGCGAACGGGATCGTCTCCCGCGCCTCCACGAACGTGAGATTGCCGCGCGGGTCGTTGACGCGCGGGAGGTCTATCAGCCGGCAGCCCGTGAGCCCGTCGGTCGATCGTTGGCCACCGGGATGGCGATGGCGTTCCACGGGACGCCTCACGACCGGCGTCGCCTCCGGCGGGCTCAGCTGCCCTGACGCTGCAGCGTCAGGAAGCTGCACCTGCGGTTGCGAATTCGCAAGAGGCATCTGGAATGGTCATCGGCCGCGTCCGCGACTCCTTGAGACACACCCGCGCCCGCGGGCGACGTCGCTAAACCCGCCGCTGCGCATGCCGATTAACGGGCAGGGCGAGACCATTGCGCCCGGCTCTCGTGATCACTCCCCGCGTATCCGTCATCGTTCCGGCGTACAACCTCGCCCGCTTCCTGGCGGCAGCGATCGACAGCGCGCTCGCGCAGGACTGGCCGGTGGAGAACCTCGAGGTGATCGTCATAGACGACGGCTCGACCGACGAGACCCCATCGGTGCTCGCTGCCTACGGCGATCGCATCCGCGCACTACGCCAGGACAACCAAGGCTTGGTCGGCGCGGTCGATCGTGGACTAGCGCAGGCCACAGGCGACTACCTGGCGCTGCTCGACGCCGATGACGAATGGCCGCCCGATCGTGTCCGCCGCCAGGTGGAGTTCCTCCAGGCGCACCCGGCGGTCGGTCTCGTACACGGCGACATGGAGGTCATCGACGCGCACGGCGCGACGATCGCACCCTCGTTTTTCGCCCAGCAAGGCCATCAGCCCGCCCGTGGCCGGGTACTCGGGGAGCTGCTGGGGGGCAACTTCATCTCCGGCGGCGCCTCGATGCTACGCGCCTCGCTACTGGCGGCCGTGCATCCCATCCCGCCTGAGGCCGCCTACCCCGATTGGTGGCTGGCTGCAAATGTGGCGGCAGTCGCCGAGATCGATCACCTGCCCGGCGTCTTTAACCGCTACCGCTTCCACGGCGCCAACATGGGCCTCGGCGCTGGCCAGGAGCATCTAGACCGAATCCTCCGCAACGAGATCCCCTGGCGGCGGTGGATGTTCCGCCACCTGCTTGACGACTCGTCCATCTCCGCGCAGCACCTGCTCGCGGCGTTTCGGGCCTGGGAGCACGGGCTGCTGCGGGCCAGTATCGCCACCGCCACCGCCACGCGCGAGCTGCTCACCGTAGAGGAGGTCGCGACTGCGACCGCACAAGAGCTCGGAGCCGCCGGACTCGCCGCCTTGGCCAGCGGCGACGCGCTTGGCGCTTCGCGCCTACTGCTGGGAGCCATCGCCGAAGATCCGTGGGACGGTGCGAGCCGCTTTGACCTCGAGATCGCCCTCGCCCGCGCCCAGGAGGCGCCCGCGGCAGCTCTCCAGCAGCCGATCTGCACACTGCCCGCCCGGGAGCAGATAACGCTCGCCTGGATGCACGAGCTCCTGGCACGCCCGGGCCTGCTCGAAGCCTACGTCGGGCTGGTCGACGGATCGGACCCGGCGAGCCTCGTCGTGCTGATGGGCCGCGGCGAAGATACCGCGGCACTGGTCGAGCTAGTGTCAGACCTCGGTCTGCAGGACGACGGTGGGGCCGACATCGTCGTGATCGCTTCACCGAGCACGCTCCCGGCGCAGCGACTGCTGCAGGCCCGCGCCACGGCAATGCTTGGCAGTGACACAGAGAACTTCACGCTGCCAGCGCATCCCGCACTGGTCGGGGTGGCCACGGCACCGTGACCGAGCCGCCGCTGGTCTCGGTGCTGATGCCGGTCTACAACCACGAGCGTTTCGTCGTGCAGGCGATCGAGAGTGCGCTGGCCCAACAGCAGGACTATCCAGCCAGTTGCCTCGACATCGTGCTCGTAGACGACGGTTCCACCGACGCCACTCCCGAGCTCATCGCTCCCTACGGCGATCGCATCACAGTGATCCGCAAGCCCAACGGCGGCGCGCTGAGCACAGTCAACCGCCTCTTGCAGGAGGCGCGCGGTGAGCTGATCTGCTTCCTCGCCGGCGATGATTTCTGGCGAGCGGGCAAGGTTGCGCGCCAGGCCACCGTTATGGCCGAACGCCCCTGGGTCACGCTCACCTATGGCGACAGTGCGATCGTCGACGCCACTGGCCGCGTCGAGCACGAGTCCTACTACACACTTCATGGGCTGCCCCGCTTCGTCGGCGACATTCGCGGGCCGTTGCTCGAGAAGAACTTCGTGTGCGCTCCAACCGCGATGGTGCGCGCAAGCCTGCGCGAGCGCTTCTGGCCGATCTGCCCGCCGGCGATCTGGGAGGACTGGTGGATGTGGTGGCACGCGGCCGAGGCCGGTGAGGCCCTATACATGCCTGGCGCTGAGGTCTGCTATCGCACGCACGGCGCAAACATGTCGGCCGGACTGGACCAGGCACAGCACCAACGCTTCATCGCCCGCGAGCTGCCCTTCCGCCGTTGGTTGTTGACAGAGACCGACTTCACCGGCATACCCTACGGCGAGGTACTGGACGCCTGGCAGGCGTTTGAGTGGCACGCACACCAGTGCGTGGCCGCCGGTCTGGGCTCCTTGGAGGAGCTCGTTCCCGTCGGGCACGCGCAGCGTGAAGCGTGCGCCGCCGTCCTCGCCGACGGCGCCACCGATCCGGGGCAGATCGTGCGCAGACTCGTGCGAGCACTCGCCTGGGACCCGCGTTGCGTGCAGGCGCGGGCCGCCCTGCCGGCCGCCCTCGCCACGGCTGCGCGAGCAGCGCCGGCGGTCCGCACGAGCGCGAGCATCGTGCTGGCTCTCGCCAGCGAGCTCGTTCGCGAGCCGACCCTCCTCGGAGCCTACGCCGAGGCGATAGGTGAAGAGGACCAAGTGCTGCTGCTCGTTGACGCGCGCGGCTTTAGTCCCGAGCGCCTCACGGAGGAGTTGATACCGCTCGCAGCGGAGCTCGGCATCGACGATGGCGGCCCAGATGTCCTGGTGATCGACGATGGTCGAGCCTGGCCACGCGAGCGCCTGCTGGCTGTGCTCACACGGGATCTCGGCACAGCGGAGGTGCTCGGTGCTCCGCAGGTGCTGGACACCCCGTCGCTGTGCAGCCGCCTGGAGGCGGCCCTTTGCCGATCCCAGCCCGAACGTCTCTGAGAAATTCCGTGTGAGACGCCCAGCGAGAGGCCGCCGTGAGCCTCTCCAAACCTCAAGAAACCGCACGTTTAGTCGATCACTCGGGTGTTGCTTCCCTCGAGAGATGGACACCCGATGGCCGACCTTGGCCTCGTCGGCTCGGAGGAGCCCACCGCGGTTGGCGGACATCGCCCAGCGGCATCTCTCATCGAGGGTGAAACTCAGCCAGGAGGATCTCTCACGCTCTCCGCGAGTACCTGGATGACCCTGTTCAACGAGGATCGCTTTCATGCCTTGAATCTCCGCCAGGGACAGCGCGTGGTGCGGGCCGAAGTGCGCGAAGAGACGGGCCGTCTGGTGGGTAGCCTCGGCGGCGTGCTCGACAAAGACATTCTCACCTGTGGCTACAGCGCGCCGTTCGGGGGCCTGGACCTCGCCCGCGAGCGCGAGACGCCCGCCAACGTTGCCCGGATCGTTGATGAGGCACTGGCGCTTCTGTACGCGCAGGATGCGCGCGCGCTGCGCGTCAAGCTGCCGCCAGCCTGCTACGGGGAGAGCGAGCCGCTCGTCCAGTTCACCCTGCTCAACCGGGGTTTCCGCGTCGAGCGCTGCGAGCTCAACCAGCACATCGCCCTGGATGCACTCAGCGGTCCCAGCGCCTATGTCGAGCAGCTCAAGTCGCCGGCGCGGCGCGCGCTTTCAAAGCTGCTCGCGGGGGAGTTCTCTTTCCGTCGCGCCGAGACCGAGGCCGAGTGGGATCGCGCCTATGCCACACTCGCAGCCAACCGTGCGATGAAGGGACGGGAGCTATCCCTCTCGCGCGCCTACATCGCCCGTGCCCGGCAGACACTGGGCGAGTCCGTGCGGATGTATGAGCTGCTGTGCTCCGAGCGGGCGATCGCCGCGGCGCTCGTGTATCGCGTGCGCCCGCGGCGCGACCTGGTCGTTGCCTGGGGCGACGGCGAGCACGACTTGGAGCGCTCACCGATGAACTTGCTCGCCTATCGCCTCGTCGAGAGCTCCCTGTCAGAGGGCGTGCGGACGCTCGATCTGGGCATCTCAAACGAGCACGAGCCCGGCCCTCACGGCGCGCTCGAGCCAAACGCCGGCCTCGTGCAGTTCAAGCAGAGTGTGCTCGCACGGATCGAGCCACGCCTGACCCTGGTGCGGGAGCTCGCGCAATGAGCGCCACCGACTACGCCGACACATACGATCCCGACACCGACTTCGACCGCCACTACACGCTTGCCACGGCAGATCGCATCCGCCAGCGGCTCGCCCCCGGCTCGCGAGTGCTCGAGCTCGGCTGCGCCGCCGGGCTGATGACGAGCGCAATCGCCGACGGGACCGTCACGGTGCTCGGCATCGACCGCTCCGAGGACTATCTGCAGCGGGCACGCGCTCGAGAGCTGCCCGGATCGTGTTTTGTCCTCGGTGATCTCGACGCGCTGGAAGATAGCCCCGAGCGCTTCGACCACATTCTGGCAACCAACGTGCTCCACGAGTTGCGCGACCCGCTCGCCTTCCTGAGTGCCTGCGGGAAGCGCCTCTCGCCTTCGGGTCTCGTGCACGTGACACTGCAGAATCCGCTTTCGATCCACCGGCTGTGCGCGCTCGAGCTCGGGCTGATCGAGTCATTGACAGAGATCTCTCAGCGCGGGGCGCAATGGGGCACGCGTGGGCTGTGGAGCGCCCAGGAACTGCAGGCGCTCGCCGCCGAGGCGGGGCTTCAGACCGTCACCTGCGAGGGCATCATGCTCAAGCCGCTGCCAAACGCTCAGATGGCCGAGCTCTCCGAGGAGATCCTCGAGGGTTTCGCCCGAGCCGCCCGACACCTGCCTGGGCACTGCGCAATGAATTACCTGGTGCTCGCCGATGGCTGAGCGTGTCGTCGTTGGGGGGTCGATCGCCGCGCTCGTCGCAGCCGATGCGCTCACCAGCAGCGGCGAGTCGGTGCTCCTGCTGTTGCCTGAGCGCGGCGTCGGCGGCGGGTTCTCCTCAATCCACCGCGAAGGCCGCGTGCTCGAGCTCGGCGTGAGGCTTCTCGAGCTTGCCTACGAGGGCGTGGGTGAGCTGCAGCCCCCCCTATGCGAGTATCGCCCGGCTGTCGGCGCGCACCGCCCCTACGCCGCCTTGATCGACCGCTGGATGCGTGACCTTCTCGAGGATCGCGTGATCGAAGTGCCACGACCGCAGATGTTCTTCGACGGGCGTGTGGTCGATGACCTCTACTTCACGACCGACGCACTCGCCCTACGGGAGGCGCTCGGTGCGGACGAGCGCGCTACGGTGGCGAAAGAGGCCCGCTCCGCACAGGCGGCCACGGGCTGCGACGCGGGCCTGCTCGACGTCGAGTGGGCCACTGAGCTTGCTGTGCTGAGCGCTGGTGAGGCCTCACGACGCAACCACGGGCCAAAGTTTCACGACCGCTTCATCGCCCCGATCGCAGAGAAGATCATGCCGGGTGGGGGCGAGGACGTGCTTGCGACCCTACGCCGCAAGATCTGGATCCCACTGTTCTGGCCGGCCACTCTCGCGCAGGCCTGCAACGGAGGCGAGGTGGCCTTTCGTCCCGAGCGCCCCTTCCATACGGTTACCCCAGACGGTTGCGGTGGCATCGTAGACGCGCTGCGTGAGCGGATCGAGGCCGGCGGCGCGCGTATCCAGACCGCAGGTCGACTCGAGCATGTCTCGAGCACCGCCGACGGCGGTGTAGAACTCGCATTCTCCGCCCGAGATGCTGTGCGCACGCGCCGCCCCGTGCTCGGCTCGGCACCCGGCGAGCTGTTCGCCGCGGCAGGGTCCGACTATGCACCCGCGAGCGCACGCTCGGTCATCTGTTGGCTGGAGGCCCGCCCTGAGGATCTAACCCAGGTTCCCAGTCTGCTCAACATCGTCGACCCCGACCTTTCAGCGCTGCGCGTCTCCTCCAGTGGACGCGGCGCCCCTGGCACCCAGTTGCTCACCGTCGAGTTGCGCCACGACCTACCGGAGCAGGAGATTGCCGCAGGCGCAGTCACCGCGCTGAAGCGCACCGGGCTGCTCGCCCCAGACGCCGAGGTGCACATCCTCATGAGTGCCGCCGCATCGACATTTGCGCTACCGACACGCGAGAACGCCGGGCGATTCGCCCGGGCGCAAGCGACGCTCGCCGACCTACAGCTCGACGCCGAGATCGTCGGCGGCGCCTTGGACTTTGGCGCCGACGCCCTCGGCGAGCAAGTCATCCAGGGCCTGCGAGCCGCGGAGGTGCTCCTGACATGACGCTGACCCCTGAGGCGCTCGATACCTACGCCGACACCTACTATCTCAACGCCGCGATCGCCGATGTCGACATCGAGGAGCTCGGCCAGCGCCGCTCCATCGCTCGTACCGTCGAGGCTATCGGCGATGCAAAGCGTGTGCTGGAGATGGGCTACGGAACCGGACTCGTCACCGGCGAGCTGCTCGCCCGCGGCGTGCCGATCGAGGTGCTCGAGGGCTCACCCAAGCTGTGCGCCATCGCGCGCGAGCGCCACCGCTCGAGTGGGCTGGTCGTGCACGAGGCCCTCTTCGAGCAGTTCGCTGCGGCCCAGCCCTACGATGCCGTGCTCGCGATGCACATCGCCGAGCACGTCGACGATCCGGTCGGCCTGTTTGAAACCGTGCGGGAGTGGCTCGCTCCCGGCGGCGCAATCATCGTGGTTGTCCCCAACGCGCAGTCCCTGCATCGCCGCCTGGCGGTCCGCATGGGTCTTCAGCAGCGCCTGGACGATCTCAGCCCTCGCGATCAGCTGGTCGGACACCAGCGTGTGTATGACCTCAGTGGCCTACGGGCCGATCTCGCTGTCGCCGGGTTTGTCACACGGGAGGAGTTCGGCTACCAGCTCAAGACGGTGCCCAATTCGATGATGGCCGACTGGCCCGAGGATCTACTCGCCGCCCTGATCGACATCAGCGGCGAGATACCGCCAGCGATGCTCGCCAACATCGGCATCCGCGCCACGCGACCCTGAGTCTAGGTAACTGTCTAGGCAGGACCGCTCATCCCCCACCTGGCAAACCGGGCGCCCTCCGCGCTGCCCTGTTCGGTCTGCTTCTCAGCTCATGCTCACGTAGCCGGTCGCTTCGGTGGGGCTGCGTACGTTCTGAGCGACCTTGTTTTCGTAGTTGCCCTCGATCGTGGCGATCTGGCCACTGGGCAGTACTTCCTTGACGATCCCGACGTGTTCTGAGCCGAACACGATCAAATCGCCCGGTTTGGGCACGACGCCCGGCCCGTTGGCGACAGCCCGGCCGGTGCTCTGCGCCCAAGACCAGATCTCCGACACCGAGCCGAGTCCTTCGCCTTGCGTGCCGATCGGCTCTCCCGCCTGACGTGCCGCCCAGGAGGCGAAGTAGGCGCACCAGGGCTCACCGGGTGCGGCACCGGCCGTGGCGCTGCGGTATTGCGCGATCGCTGGTGATTCGTTTGAGCCCGGCGGCTGCTCTGACTGGCCAATCTGGCTTTCGGCGTTCGCGACGATCTGGTTGGCGCTCGTGGCACCCGATGTCGGCGAGCCGGCACCGATCACCCCGCCCATGCCGGCTGACGGGTAGCCGCCACCCTGCTCTTGAAGCACGTAGCTGGCGTAGGGGCTGGTTGGCACCTCGGCGGGGCTGAGGGAGGGCGCGCCGGCTTGCGATCCCTCGGGCTGTGGGTAGCCGGAGCTCGCCTGCGCCAGCGCCGAAGCAAACGACGTGGTTTGCTCGCCCGCCGTGCTGGGAGCTTCGGTGCCCCCGGTCAGTGCCGTGCGCCCGCCAATCATCGTGGCCGGATCGCTGAGCGCCTGTCTGATGGCGCTGACGCGGTCCAGCGTCGTTTCGATGGACATCTACTGGGTAATCGGCAGTAGAGCACCGTGGTTGAGAGCCGAAAATGAGAGACGGGCGACCAGGGTCGCCCGTCTCTGCCACCGTTCCCTCGATGAAGCGGCGGTATGTGGCTTGCAGTCGGCCTTTCCCTGACCGTCTGAAGCGATATGACCCGCCTGGCGCGGCGACCGACCGGAATCGGCCAGCGTTCAGGTGGGCTTCACTACGGTGGTGACGCCACGGGAGCGCCACCACCGAGGAAGGACTTGACTTACTGCAGCAGGTGCAGCACAGCCTGTGGCAGTGCGTTCGCCTGTGTCAGGATCGACACGCCGGCCTGCGTCAGGACCTGCTCCTTGGTGAAGTTGGTCATTTCCGCGGCCATGTTCACATCGACGATTCCACTAACCGCCGAGGAGAGGTTCTGGGAGTAAACTTCCAGGTTGCTCTGCGTGTACTGGATGCGGTTCTGGACCGAACCGAATTCGCCCGCCGCCGCAGACACAGCGCTGAGCGCCGCGTCGATACCGGAGATCGAGGTGAGCTGGATCGAGCCGATCGAAGCGGACAGCGTGATCGTTGTAACGGAGATGACTTCACCGTCGTTGGCGCCCACCTGGAATGAGATGGTCGTCGAACCGTTAAGCAGGTCGACTCCGTTGAACTGAGTCGTTTCGCCGACGCGATTGATCTCGGAGACGAGCTGATTGACCTCAGACTGGATCGCCTGCTGATCAGTTTTCGAGGTTGTGCCGTTGGAGTACTGGACGGCGAGCTCGCGGATGCGCTGAAGCATCTGCGTGACGTCGTTCAGTGAGCCCTGAGCCGTCTGCGCCAGCGATACGGCGTCCTGGCTGTTTTGTGCGGCTTGGTTCAGGCCGTTGACCTGACCCTGCAGCCTCTGGCTGATGGCGTAACCAGCGACATCGTCAGCCGCCGAGTTGATGCGAAGACCGGAGGACAGACGCTGCATCGATGTCGACAGCATCCGCTCGGTGTTGTTGAGGTTCCGCTGTGCGTCCAGCGCCTCGAGGTTCGTGTTGATCGTGAGGCCCATGCGTTCATCTCCTTGATGACGATTTGTTTATGGTCCCGAACCGACTCCATGTCGACTCACTCTCGGTTATCGTCCGAGAACAGGGATACTTGAGGTGGAGTTCCGTCCCACTAGCTAGATTCCCCCAAACGGCAAGAATTCCTGCATTTTCAGTGCGTGTGTGACTCAGGCGCGTACGTCGATGTGGCGATGCCCGTCCTCGTCGGTCGGAGGGTCAGCGCCGTCCTTTGGCTTGGGTTTCTGGCGTTTGCGCTGGGTGTCCTGGTGGTCAGGACGATCACGCTCGCGTGTGATCCGCTCCACGGGCCCTGGTGCGAACCGCGGGATCGCCGAGGAGCCTGGCAGTATCGGGCGGATCGGGTCCACGGCGCGGCTGCCCTAGGGCGTCTTCCTCGCTCTGCCCGGCGGGCTCGCCACGGGAGTCTCTGGATGCCCGTGCGCGGCGTTGAAAAGCTGCTGCTCGCGGCTCTTGATCTCGATCACCACCAGCTGGCGCCAAATGAACACCGCTGCGGCCCAGGCAGCCACGTAGCAGGCGATCCCGGCCTCCAGCGCACGCAGTCCGGCACCGGCGAACGTTTGGGTGGGAAGTGAAAAGTAGCCGCCCAGCATGAAGCCGGTCAGCCCACCCCAGCTCTTCGCGCGGGCGACCTGGCGGGCTGCGCGCGGATGGGCGGCGATGCTTGGGCCCTCCGCGCTCGGCGGATCGCCGCTGGCCTTACCGCCCTTCTTGTCCTTCTTGGCCTTTGCATCGTTCTTGTTCGCGCCTGCCCCGACGGGCTTTGCCTGCGGGGCAGGGGCTGCGGATGCCGGCTCATCTCTCGCCGCGGCAGGCGCCTCGAGCATCTCTGTGGCCATCTCAGCCGCCATGGCCGTCATCCAGTTCCAGGCCGCGGCGGCGTTCGGCGCGTTGACACTCGAATATGAAGCGGATCAGCCGGCGCTGGTTGCCCTCGCTGATCCCCTCGAAGCAGACTGCGCGACGCCCCTGGTTGTCGCTGCGTACAACCGTGCCGGTGCCCGTGATCGGTACGCCGCCCGGCTCGACGGTCAGCTGAAACTGGATTCGCTCCCCGATCTTCAGCGTGTCGGGTCCGGCAAGCAAAAAGCCGCCGCCGCTGAGATCAACGGTGTAGCTGCGGATCTGCATGTGTTCTCTGCCGGAGACGACGAGCACCGGCCGAGCGGACCTGATGCGTACATACTCCCGCTGCTGCAGGACCTCGATCGAATGCAGATCCTCAAAGCGCAGCAGGTCGCTCTCCTGGACTGTGACCGTGCCGCGCAGGCGCACACGACTGCGCGGGCTGACAAATTCGAGCACGAGCGCCTCGAGCTGGGCTGCGCTCCATGGCTTGGTGGGGACCATGACGACAACCAGTAGCGCGTTCTTCTCCCGCTCGGCCACCCGCGCCGGGATCGGTTCGCCCTCGGGTGGGATGAGGGTGACCGTCTGGGAGCGCTTGGGCAGCTCCACGGTGCTTTGAGTCTCACTCTTTGCCCGCTTGGATCTCATTGCAATAGCATTGCCGCCAGTCCGGCTGGATCGACTCGGCTGAGCTTCCAGCCACTCGGGCGCGCGTGACTGAGCAGATACTCCGGGGCCAGTCCGAACGAGCAGGCCGCCTCGACCGCCACCCCGATCTGGTCGGTCTCATCGGCGTGGGTGATGGCCAAAGAGTTTGTGCCGAGCGGTGCCAGCGCCGCCAGCAGCTGTGCCGCCGCGGTGGCACCGAGTGTGGCTGGAAGCGCGACGACAACCCGCTCAGGCCCGAGGTCACCCAGAGGGCCCGCGAGTTCACGGACCGTCGAGGGATCGGCCGGCGACAGCGCCGGGGTGTCGAGAACGGCCATTCCCTTCGCTCTGGTCCTTTGAAGAGCCTTGATCGCGCGCTGGCTTGCGAGTTGTGTGGGTCGCATGATGTGCGGGCTCAACAGGATCTGAAGGCCACCCTTGTGGGGATCGCTGATCAGCGTCGCGCAGCTTGCCGGCAGCACTCCGCTGCGCCGGTAGGCGTCGAGCAGCGACGCGCAGCAGCTCGTCTTGCCGGCGCCTCCAGGGCCGACCAGAACGATCGCCGCGCCCTGCACGGGCAGTACAGGAGCGACCGGTATCCGCTGGATCAGTGTTTCTGTAACCGCTCGAGCGAGTCCTCCGCGGGGTGCCAGTGGCAGGACGTGTGCCAGCGCCCCGTCGATCAGCTCGGCGGCGAATTGCTCGCTCACTCCCAGGCTGAGCAGCTGGCGCTCGATCCGTCCGCGCGCGCGCTTGGGCGCAGCCGCCGGGGTTGGTGTTCTGACGGGCGCCCGCCACGGTCGCTCAGGTGGATCCAGTGGTTCGGGCGTGCGCATCGACGGCGTCGAGAAGTCCTCGGGCCGCAGCCCTTGAAACGCGGGTCGCGGCGCGGGGTCCAGAGGGCGATGGAAGTGCTCGGGAATGCTGGACCTGGACAGCGCCGCGAGGTGCTCGCTCACATATGAGCGGCCGGGGGGCCCATCGGTTGGCTCGGGTGAGAAGGACTCCGGTATGCCTACCGAGGGCTCCTTCAGCGGGGGTGTTTGTAGTGAGTCCGGTAGTGCGGGGACGTTCGGGTCTTCGTCGTAGATGTCTATCCGCGGTCCGCCGGGCAATGCCTCCAGCTCGACGAATCGCCGCTGGAAGAACCCGGCTATGCCGCCCGTCAGTCCCTCGCGCCGGCGAACGATGACGGCGTCGGTCCCGAGCTCGCTTTCGATCCGCGGAATCAGCTCCTCAATCGAACGCCCTCTGTATATGCGGGGAGTTTCGCTCGGCGCGGCTGGTGGGGTGTTGTGAAAGGCGCCAGCGGGCATGCCTTCAGGGTGCATTTGGGCCTCCCCTCCGGTGGTGGGCTCCAACGCCGCGAGCAGCTCGGCTACCGAGCTGCTCATGCGTGGATGACTCCAATTGTTTCGACGTTGATCCCCGGTGAAATCTCGTTATAGGAGCAGACAGGCAGATGCGGCTGGGCCTGGGCAATGAGGCGGCGCAGGTGCCTGCGGACGCGCGCAGAGCAGAGCAAGACGGGCCGCACGCCGCGGCCGGTGGCGTTCTCCATCTGTGCACGCAGTGCGTTGACGATCGCCTGCGCCCGCGGTGGATCCATCGCCAGGTACTCCCCATCTGTGGTCTGGGTGATTGACGTCGCAACCTCCTGCTCGATCGCGGGATCAAGGGTAATCGCTCGCAAGCGCAACTCGTCATCGAGATGGGGTGCCGTGATCGCCCGGCCAAGCGCCTGGCGAGCGTACTCGGATAGCAGACTGGTGTCACGTGTTATTCGCGCCTTGTCGCCTATCGCCTCCACGATCGAGCCCAGATCGCGGATCGGTACTCCTTCGGAGAGCAGCGACTGCAGCACACGCTGGATCTCTCCGAGCGAGAGCGCATCCGGGACGACCTCTTCGACGACCGCCGCGTTGGTCTGCTTGAGCTGCTCCAGGAGCGCCTTGACGTCTTGGCGGGTCAGGAGTTCGGCGGCGTGCTTCTTGATTGTCTCCGTGAGATGGGTAACGATCACCGACTCGGCGTCGACGACCGTGTAGCCGAGCTGTTCGGCCTCCCCGCGCGCGGACTCGTGCACCCACACCGCGGCCAACCCGAAGGCCGGCTCGGTGGTGGGGATCCCCTGCATCTTGCCGGCCGCGTCGCCGGGATCCATCGCCAGCAGATGGCCGGGCATGATCCGCCCGCGCGTGACCTCCGAGGCGCGCACCTTCAAGACGTACTCGTGGGACTCCATTCCCAGCTCGTCGTGGATGCGCACCGCCGGGATGACTAGCCCCATTTCTCCGGCGATCTGCCGACGGATCATGCTGACTCGGCGCAGCAGCGCCCCGCCGGAGCTGCCGTCAACCAGTGGCACCAGGCCGAAGCCGATCGCCAGCTCCAGCGCGTCGACGGCTAGGCGGTCCAGAGGTTCATCGCCGGGCCCCGGCAGCGCGCTTTGCACCGGCGCCTGCGTCTCGGCCTCCTGCTCGCCGGACGCCTCGCGTACCGACCACCCAATCGCCCCGAAGATGCACGCAATCAGCAGGAAGGGAAGCTTTGGCAGTCCCGGCACGAGCGCGAACGATCCGATCACGCCGGCCGCCACTAGCGGCGCCTTGCGCTGAGCGAGGATCTGCCCGGCGATATCGCTACCGAGGTCCCGCTCGGATACTGCCCGTGTGACGATGATGCCGCTTGCCACCGATATCAAGAGCGCGGGGATCTGGGCGGCCAAGCCGTCGCCGATGGTCAGCAGCGAGTACTGCTGGGTAGCTTCGCTGAAGCCGAGGCCGTGCTGGAGCATGCCAACGACGATCCCCCCGATCAGGTTGATCGCGGTGATGATAAGCGCGGCCATCGCGTCGCCCTTGACGAACTTCGACGCTCCGTCCATCGCCCCGTAGAAGTCCGCCTCGCGACTGATCTCTGAGCGCCTGGTGCGGGCCTGCTCGTCGGTGATCAGCCCCGCGTTCAGGTCGGCGTCGATCGCCATCTGCTTGCCGGGCATCGCGTCCAGGGTGAAGCGGGCACCGACCTCGGCGACGCGACCGGCACCATTGGTCACAACAATGAACTGGATCACGACCAGGATCAGGAAGATCACCAGGCCGACCACCACGTTTCCGGAGACCACGAACTGACCGAAGGCCTTCACCACGTTGCCGGCGTCGCCCGTGGTGAGGATCTGGCGGGTGACCGAGACGTTGATCGCCAGTCGGAAGATCGTGGTCAACAGCAGAAGGCTCGGGAAGGCCGCGAAGTCCAACGCCTTCTTCAGATACATCGTCGCGACCACGATCGTCAACGCGGCGGAGATGTTGAGCGTGATCAGCAGGTCCAGGATCGGCGAAGGCAGCGGGACGACGAGCATGGTGACCACCATCACCACGCCAAGCGCGGCGAGCAGGTCGGCGTGGCCCAAGAGCCGGCTCATCGGTGTCTGGGAATTCACGTTGTGCCCTCCGTGGGATTGCTAGAAGGCCTCATCGCGCGAGCATCCTGCGGCGATTGGTTAGGCGGTAGACGAACGCGAGCACCTGCGCCACGGCCGCATAGAGCTCTTGCGGGATTACCTGACCGATCTCGGTCGCGCGATGCAGGGCTCGGGCAAGCGGCGGATCGCTGATGACGGGGACATCGTGTTCGATCGCCACACGCTTGATCTGCGCGGCGATCAGGTCCTGGCCCTTGGCGAGGACTTCCGGGGCTGTACGCGAGCCGTCGTAACGCAGCGCCACCGCGTAGTGAGTGGGATTGGTGACCACGACGTCGGCATCGGGCACCGCGGTCATCATGCGAGCTCTGGCGGCCTGCATCTGGCGGCGGCGCAGCGCCGCCTTGACCTCGCCGGAGACCCCGTACTGGCGGGCCTCGTCTTTGACCTGGTGCTTGGTCATCTTCAGCTGCTGCTCGTGTTGGCGGCGCTTCCAGGCGTAGTCCAAAGCGGCGATCACGAGGTAGGCGAACGCCGCATGCTGGGCGATGCTCATCGCTCGGCTGCCGATCAGGGTCCCCAACGCGATCGGTGCAATGCCGACCAGCGAGGCGAGCCCCTGCAGTCCGGGGATCAGCGCCAGGCCGGTCACCACCCCGACGACGGCCACCTTGGCGATCGCCTTGACCGCTTCGAAGATGAGGTTCGGGCCGATCAGGCTGCGCACTCCTTTGGCCGGATTGATTCTCGAGAAGTCCAGTTTCATCCCGCGCGGGCGCACCCCAACTTGGGCCGCTCCCGCAAGCACACCGGCGCCCAGACAGACTGCGGCGATCGGCCCGACGGCGAGCGTGAAGGTAGACAGCGCGGTGTCCAGCAAGCCCTTCAAACCGGCGGCGGAGGTGGCGGCGTCCGGATGAGCGATGTCGCCGAGGATCTGGCGCAACGCGGAGGTGGACGCTTCGACGACCCGCGGCGCCACCAAACTGATGGCGAACAGGCCGGCGAGCAGCGACAGCGATCCGCCCACGTCGGGGCTGCGGGCGACCTGGCCCTTCTTGCGGGCGCTGTCGCGGTGCTTGGCTGTTGGCTTCTCGGTGCGCTCGTCCTTGGCCATGGTCAGCTCGCGTGCAAGGCGCTCAGCGCCGCACCCACACTCACCGAGAGCTGATCGGAGAGCCAGTTGGCAAAGAATGGTAGCGAGGCGCCGACGACCAGCAGCGCCACCGCGACCTTGGCCGGGAAGCCCACGGCGAACACGTTCAGCTGTGGCACGACCCGCGAAACGACGCCGAACGCGGCTTCTGTCATGAACAGCGCGAGCAGCACCGGTGCCGCTATCTCCAGGGCCGCGGTGAAGATGGTGCTGAAAGTCTGCTCGGCTCCTGATACGAGCGAGTGGATCTGCGGAGCGGAGCTCAACGGCACCAGCGCGAAGGTGTGCCCCAGACCTTGCAGCAGCCAGGCGTCACCGCCGATGATCAAGAAGATCGCCGTTCCGATCAGCGCGTAGAACTGGGAGATGACTCCGCTCTGCTGGTTGTTGGCGGGGTTGATCAGCGCGCCGTAGGAGAAGCCCGAGGCGATGTCGATCAGGGTTCCCGCCGATTCGACCGCCGCCATCAGCACCGAGACCGAGAAGGAGAAGGCCAAGCCGACCAAGAGGCCCTCGACCACAAGCGCCGCGAGCGCCAGCACGTCACTGGGGATGTGCTGGCCGTGCATGGCGATCGGGGTCAGCCCGATCGAGATCGCCACCGCGA
>DATBPE010000094.1:0-4972 GCA_036561505.1 Solirubrobacteraceae bacterium | reverse complement strand
ATCTTCGAAGACGATGACTTCCGGTTCGTCGTTGAACAGGCAGGGCGGGGCAAAGCGATGCTTCACTTCGTTGGCATGGCGATAGCCCGCTACGAGACCCTCCGAGAAGTGCAGCACGGCAAGGCGGGAGGCGTACATAATATGGAGGCGCTCGCTAACAGCTTTCATCGAGACCAGCGGTCGCGCGCCACGGCCGTGACACTCGCGCGCCTCTTTGAGCGGCTCTACAAGCGCTTCGATGCCGGGAACGTGCGCGGATGCCTAATAGAGGCCATGGTCGAGACGAGGCTCCGTGCGCGTTACGCCGACGCGGGATCGCAGCTTGACAATAACGTGTTCGTCACTCTGAGCAACGGGGCCAAATATCGCACTTCAACGTCAGTGGATGTTGTCGGTCACGACGGGTATCGCGGCGAGTGTCACGACTGTAAGGCACGTGGCCGGTATGTGGATACCGAATGGATCACCGAGCTAGTCGCACACCTGGTCCCGCACCAGTTTCGGATCGGGGTCGCTACGGCCGAGTCGGCGCCAACTGCGAGGCGGGCAATGGGTGCGGGGATCTCCCAGACGGTGACGGTCACCGGCCCCGAGTCGTGGTGGGATGGCCTACCGCTTTGGGGCACATAAGCCAACCGCGCAAGGTGTTCTGGGTGCCGTTAGCCAGCGTCCGCTAGTTCGTTGTTCTTTTGTTGAGTCGAATGATCAGGATTTGGCGTCCTTGTCGGATTTGGCCGATACTCGAGCATGGCTGTCGACGACGTTCAGCCTCGGTTGCGGCGTGCCCTGCTCGGTATCCGTCGTGGGGATGTAGATGCGTTTGTTGCCCGGCTAGCGAACGCCACAGCTGATCGCGAGAAGGCTCGTTCCGAGAGTGCTGAGCTAGCCGAGCGCCTGCGTTCTGCTCATCTTGCTCTTGGCGAGGCGGCGGGGTGGTCTGAGCGGCTTGCGGTGGGGCTGGGTGAGTTCGCGTCCCTGGCGGCGGGGGATCTACCTGTTGAGGATGTTGCGGGGCGGCTGGGGGCGGCGGTGCTCGCGGTTGCTGGCGAGCACTTGGTTGCGGAGCTGCGCGTGTCGCTGGGCGATCCGGCCGGGGAGCTCGAGCGAGGCACGTCGTGGAATGAGAACGGCAGGCCGGTCAGCACTGTTGTGCGGTTGGGTGGTTGTGTCGTTGACTGCACGTGGCAGCCGGGGGTCAATGCTGGGCCGGACACCGCGCGTGTGGTCGAGGGCTTGTGCTCTGCGGTGGTGTGCTCGCTAGCGGGTGTTGCGGTGTCGCGGGTGAAGCGGGATGTGGTTAGCCAGCTTGGCGATGGCCGGGCGTTGGCTCGTCACGAAGCGTTGCAGGAGCGCCTGGAGCAACCGTTGGGCGTTGTGACTGTTGTGGTGGATGAGCGCAGCATGGTGGGGCATCGGGAGTTGTATGGGCGGGTCGCCTGGACTGCCGCGCTGGCGGATGCGGCCGGTGTTCTGGAGCGGATCGCTCGGGCGCATGGTGGTCAGGCGTATCACCCCTCGGATCTCGAGTTCCGGCTGTTGGTGCCCCAGGGTGCGGTTGGTGATGTGCGTGATGTTGTGGACCGGGCGGTCGCCGACTATGAGGGCCTCGTTTTTGATGTTGGTGTGGTGTCGTGACGTTTCGGCTGTACGTGACGCCGACCGCGGCCCGGGCTGGGGCCGGGGCTGCTGGTGATCCCACTGGTGTGCTCGAGGATCTTGCGGATGGTTGGACGCTCGCGGCGCAGGACTGGCTGTCTCGCGAACCCGCGAAGCTGCGTTTGATCGGTCGGGAAGGGCACTATCTCGTGAAGTTGTGTGGCTACCAGCTGCCACAGGGCGGCTGCGTTTGCGGCGAGGACCCCTGTGTTTGCAGTGATGTAAAGGCTCATGGCCTTGACGAGCCGTGGAGGCTGACCGTCATCTCCGCCAAACGGCGTACACCCTCGGACGGCACCGATGACGAGGTCGCGCGTCTGCCGCGGTACTACGAGCCGTTCTCCTACAGCCCGGGCCGACTGGACCTGGACGAGCTGGAGGTCATGATCGCGAGGTGGGACCGGGCGCACCGGATCCGGGCGGCGTCCAAGAACCCGACGATCGAGCGGTGGATGCAGCTGAACACGATCCGCGGGTGGGTCGCGCGGGAGTCCGGCGCGATCGTTCGCCTGGCGGACCATCCGTGGGATCCGGTGCGGTTGCGCGAAGGCCAGCTGGTGCTGGTGACCGACGGGCCGAGCGCGACCGCGACCGCGAGCGCCGGGTACGTATACAGGCTGCCGAACCTGGATGTGCCGTTGCGGGTCGAGGACGTCGGCCAGACGGAGCTGTTGATCGATTGTGGCGAGGAGGACCTGGTGCGGGTCGAGGAGTACCTGCTGCGTCACGCCGGGCGGCCGTTGCGGTTGACGATCGACCGGGAGGAAACCGACAAACAGATCGGGTGGGAGCACTGGACACTCCAACAGGCGCAGGAGGACAAGCGGCTGTGCCTGCTGATATCCCACCCGAAGCTTGCGTGGAGCTCCCCAGAGCGTGCCGTGGAGAGCTTCTTTGACCCAGAACTCGACCCTGGGCAGCAGCAGGCCGTCAGGGCAGCGTTGGCAGCCGACGATGTGCTGGTAGTGCAAGGGCCGCCCGGGACCGGGAAGACGACCGCGATCTGCGAGATCATCCGCCAGTACCTCGACCGGGACCCGGGCCTGAAGATTGTGCTGGGCTCCCAGACACACCAGGCGGTCGACAACGTCCTTTTGCGCCTCACCAAGGCTGATCCTGATCTGCCGATCGCAAGGGTCGCGAGCGAGAGCACCGCGGGGAAGATCCACCAGATGATCCGCGAGCGCTACTGGGTTGGCACCACCGAACCGTGGGAGCCGCCGGTCGTGCATCGGGCGTTGGCCTACCGGAAGTTCATCAGGGCGCAGACCCGGGCTGGTGACCGTGAAACCGACGAGGTCACCACTGATGTGCTGCGGGTGCAGGAGAACTACCTTGCGTCGATCGGGCCGCAGCGCACGCTGGAGGAGAAGCTGGCGCAGGCGCGGGTGATCGCGGGCACGTGCGCGGCGATCTCCAGCAAAGAGCTGCGTGATATCGAGTTCGGTGTCGCGATCCTCGAGGAGGCTGGCAAGGCCACCCCAGCGGACAGCCTCACAGTCATGTTGCGGGCCCGCAAGACGATCTTGGTGGGCGACACACGCCAGCTGCCGCCGCACATCTGGAGGCCGATGCGCGAAGCCTTGCGCAAACCCCACACCCTCAAGAGCAAGAACCCGAACCACGATCAGGAAACCAGCGAGATCCGGGAGATGATCCAAGCGCTCGGGTCCACCGAAAAGGAGCGGGAGGCAGCGGACGCGCACACTCTGTTCGCGCACTTCGCCGAGCGTCTGCACGGCACGGCACACGAGACGACGCTCCCGAGGCAATACCGCATGCTGCCGGAGATCGGGGAGCTCGTCAGCCATGCTTTTTACCAGGACATCGGCGGTCTCGAGCACGGCCGGGAGGAGCCGATCGATCCGCGTGTCGCCGCGTTCGCAGGCGATGTGCGTGTGCGGCTCCTCGACCTGCCCGGCCGCGAGCAACACGAACGCAAGAGCGCCATGCGCATCCCCGAGGTCGACTACATCCGCCGCGAACTGAAGGCCCTGAACCAGACCGCGGCGTCCGTCGCGGCTCCCCCGGATGGACCGGAGAGGCTGGGTGTCGCCGTGATCACCCCATACACAGCGCAGGCGCGACAGTTCGAAGCGCGGCTGGACCTCACGCAGTATCCGGCGCTTCACGTGAGGATCGGGATCGTGGACCGCTTCCAGGGCGACGAGGACCAAGTCGTGCTCCTCTCGATGGCCGCTACCACGTCCCCCGGGTTCCTCGAGATCCCCAACCGGATCAACGTCGCTGTCAGCCGCGCCCAGGATCTCCTAGTGATCGCCACCAGCCTCCCGGCCGCGATGAAGGGCCGCATCGGTCCGCCGTTCCAGACCGTCGTGAAGTTCATCGACCAGCAGGTCAAGCTCAAACACGCCGGCTACGAGATCATCAGACCCACCTCATCACCGCACCGTGGGCGGCGCGGCGTGCAACAGCCGGGGCGGGTCATCGCATGAGCGTGATCTGCGCGTTGGCGATCCAGATCCCCGTACACCGCATCCGGATCTCCGTGCGGTGCCTGCAAACTGGCGGGCCGGTGCACACCGCGGTGCTCCGGTTGGCCGACTACTACGGCAGTGACAGTCCCGAAGCGATCGCCGAGCCGCTCGGGCTCCCCATCCCAAGGGTGCAGCGGCTGCTCTCTGACCTGGCGTTGGGCGGGGAGCTGATCGAACGCGAATTCGTGATGTGGGTCGATCACGCCCGCGGACAGGTCCTCCCCTACAACGCGCTCACCGGCGTTGCCGTGCTGCCACACCCAGCCGGAGGTATCGAACTCCCTTTGGATTGGCCGACACCCAAAATGCTCGAAAACATGGGCATGTCCGCCGGGCTCTCCTGGGACGTCGGCCTGGAAGGGAACGTCGAGGTGCACAAGGTGCTCGACGTCACAGCCGACACCCGAACCCGGGCGCTACCAAACCGCCTACGACTTCCCGACACCCACCTCGTCGTCACCCAAGACGAAAGCCCCCGGCAACCAGTCGAGCTGAAGCTCGCAATCACGCAGCACGGGCAAGACGACGCTCTGCTCACCCACTGGGTACGCGAGCACTACACCAAACACCTCCACCAGACTCTCAAAGAAGGAAAACTCGCCAACACCCCCGTCCCAGACACGGTCAGGAAAGTCACCGAACAAGACGGCTGGGACACGCTGGAACCCCACCCCGGGGTGTTCCGCGAGCAAATCACCCAGGCGGTCGAAGACGCGACCCAGCGCGTGGCGGTCCTGGCGCCCAGCTTCACGTTCATCCCCACCTGGCTCGAGCAACTGCTAAAGGACGCCGGCGATCGCGGCGTACCGGTCCTCCTA
>DATBPE010000093.1:0-1801 GCA_036561505.1 Solirubrobacteraceae bacterium | reverse complement strand
CAAGTTCCGAGCATTCGGGTGGTCAGTGCGCGAGGTGGACGGCCACGACGTGAAGGACCTGAGCTCGGCGCTCGAGCTCGTGCCTCTCGAGCCAGGCCGGCCGAACGCGATCATCGCGCACACCGTCAAGGGCAAGGGTGTGAGCTGGATGGAAGGCAAGGTGCTGTGGCACTACAAGCAGCCGACGCCCGACGAGCTCGTCACCGCCCTCGAGGAAGTCGCGGCTTCGTGAGGACGGCCTTCATCGAGACGCTGAACGAGCTGGCCGACCAGGACTCGCGCGTGTGCCTCATCGTCGGCGACCTCGGCTTCTCGGTGATCGAGGCCTTTGCCGAGAAACACCCGAACCAGTTCGTCAACGCGGGCGTCTCGGAGCAGAACATGATCGGTCTGGCCGTGGGGATGGCGCTCACGGGCAAGATCGTTTTCACCTACTCGATCGGCAACTTCGGCACGCTGCGCTGCCTGGAGCAGATCCGCAACGACGTCTGCTATCACCGCGCCAACGTCAAGGTCGTGGCCGTCGGCGGCGGCCTCGGTTATGGAAACCTCGGCGTCACACACCACGCGTCCGAGGACGTCGCGATCATGCGAGCCCTGCCCAACATGACCGTGGTCGCGCCCGGCGACCCGATCGAGGCGCGACTCGCGACGCGTGCGGTCGTGGCACACGACGGTCCTTGCTACCTCAGGCTGGGCAAGGCGGGCGAGCCCGTCGTGCACACCACGCAGCCGGCCTTCGAGCTGGGCAAGGCCATCACGCTGCGCGAGGGCTCCGACCTGACGCTTATCGCGTCGGGCGGGATGCTGGCCACTGCGGACAAGGTGGCGCAGGACATCGCCGCGCAGGGCCTGGGAGTCCGGCTGCTGAGCATGCATACGGTGAAGCCGATCGACCGCGAGGCCGTGATCCGCGCCGCCATCGAGACGCGTTACGTGTTCACGCTCGAAGAGCACAGCGTCGAAGGCGGGCTGGGCGGAGCGGTTGCGGAGGTGATGGCCGAGCTGGATCCGGGACACGCCCCGCTGAAGCGGATCGGGCTCCGTCCGGAGTTCAACACGACGGTCGGCGACCAGAATTACTTAAAGTCGTTGCACGGGCTCGACCAGGAGTCGGTCTTGAAGACAATCCAGCAGATCATCGCGAGGAGCTATGGCCGTGTCGGTTAGGTTCTGGGAACCAGGCAAGGAATTTCATCGCATCGAGTCCGAGGTCATGGACACGATGCGCGACCTGCTCAGCAAGGGCGATCTCATCATGCGCCAGCAGATGCTCGACTTCGAGCACAACCTGGCCGCATTCGTCGGCACGGCCGACGCCGTGGGCGTGAGCAACTGCACCGACGGCCTGAGGCTGGTCCTCGAGGCGGTCGGCATCGGCCCCGGCGACGAGGTGATCACCGTGTCGCACACGTTCATGGCGACCATGGCGGTGATCCACCAGGTCGGGGCGACGCCGGTGCTCGTCGACGTGGGCGACGACCACAACATGAACGTCGACCTGGTCGAGGCGGCCATCACTCCGCGCACGAAGGCGATCATGCCGGTGCACCTCAACGGACGCCTGGTGCAGATGGACCGCGTCATGGAGATCGCCAAGAAGCACAACCTCCTTGTGATCGAGGACACGGCCCAGGCTCTGGGCGGCGCCTACCGCGGAGTCCGCGGCGGCGCGTGGGGCCTGGCCGGCGCCTTCAGCTTCTACCCCGCCAAGCTGCTAGGCGCCTACGGAGACGCCGGCGCCATCGTGACGAGCGACGCCGCGCTGGCGGAACGGCTGCGCGAGCTTCGCGACCACGGG
>DATBPE010000092.1:0-13415 GCA_036561505.1 Solirubrobacteraceae bacterium | reverse complement strand
TGAGCGGTTATGAACACACCGCAGCCACTCACCGAGATCTTGGTGTTCTGGGTGACCGTTACACCGTTCTGACCTTCGAGGGTCGTCGGCATGACCAGCGGCTTCAGGCAGAGGTTGCCGTTGGCTGCGAGCAGCGACGTCGGCCCAGACGGAAGGGTCAACGCGAAACTCGTGATCGGCGCGTCCGGAACCGCGGCGAACGTCGAGGTCGTGATCCCGTTGTGGATGTTCGTTTGACCGTCGAGGACCACCGTCACGTTGTCCCCGCTGAGGATCATCTCCATATCGGG
This sequence comes from Solirubrobacteraceae bacterium, assembly GCA_036561505.1. GTDB lineage: Bacteria > Actinomycetota > Thermoleophilia > Solirubrobacterales > Solirubrobacteraceae > Palsa-744. The sequence continues at coordinate 13,125 of DATBPE010000092.1, read as the reverse complement.
GAAGGCCTGGCCTCCGTGGGACACCAGGATCGCCGGCCCGGTCATCTTGTCCGGCAGCACCGGTGTTGAGACCGTCGCAGTGCCGACCATCGAGCCCGGTGGACAGGCGGCCGGATTGGCGTTGAAGGTGGCTTCCGTGCATGCCAGCCTCAACGTGGTCAGACGTGAGGGAAGCTGCTTTGGCAGTTGCACCTTGACGTACTTGACGTTCGCCTGACCGGTGCTGTAGCCGATGTTGACGTTCAGGCTAGCTCCGGTCTTTCTCGCGGTCTTTTCGTTCGTCGAGGCCGTAAAGCTCGGTTTGAACGCGAGCGCACTGCAGTTTCCGACCTGGAACGGTGTGGATAGGCCCTGCGTGGCACCGGCGAGCGCCGGCAATGTGGGCGTGCCGGTAAGCGCCGATTCGGTCGCGAGCACCCCGCAGTTGGTCGGGTTGAACAGAAAGTTCGGACGGTTGACTTCCATGCTCAGGCCCTTCAACCGAAGCGGTATGCCCTTCCAAATGGTCGGCACTGTGGCGGTGACGACCAGCCGAGTTGTGTGCGGATCGACTCCTACGCTCGCCCGTGTGACGACGTTGCCCAGTTCGAAGGGCCCGGCGTTCGCGGGAACCACGATCTCCATGCCGTACGGCGCGCCATTGAATGGACCGGTCATATAGACCGGACCGGAGAACGAGTACGGTTCGGAGCCCGCGCCCGCTAGCACCGTGGCCGTCCCGATCTTGCTGGTGGCGGGACACGCGTTGCCGTTGGCTTCCGCTTCGCCGCACAGCGTGAGCGAGGGAATCGCCCCCAACAGACCCTCGGGCAGAACTGCCTTCACCTGCGTGAGGTACTGCTGTCCGTCCCCGCGCGCCAGGTTGAAGGCGAACGAGGTGTATGCGCCGGCGTTTGAGTTCGAGTCGGCAGTGCTTTGGCTGAGCGCAAGCACCGGCGGCGAACATGTCCCGCCGCTGCCGTTGCTGTCGACAGTGAATTCAGAGAACGGCGACTGAGCCAATGTGCCCGTGAACGGCGAGAAGCTCGTTTCGGTCTTCACCGGGCCACACACCAGCGGGTTGGCGATCGGTGCGAGCGCACCCCGTTCGAAATGGATCGCCAGGTTGCTGAATGGCTGTTCGGGCGGGGTCCTGAAGAACGTGGTCGCCCGACCGGTGACTTCATTCGGTTGCACTTCTCCGATCAGCCGGACCGAGAGGCCGTACTGTTCGGAGTTCGCCACCACGTAGACCATATATGGCGGCCCAGTGATCGGACCGGTTTCCGGCCCAGCGAGATAGACGCTACCTGTTAGTGAACCGTTGGGCAGGGTCGGCACATTCAAGCTGACCGTGCCGATTTTCGATCCCGCCGGACATTCGACGCCGAACTGCGGGCCGAAGACCGTACCTTCCTGGTGTGCCTGCTTCGGCGTGCAGGCTTCCAGGCCATGCGCCGCCGAGGGGTTGAGCGTCATCCCTTCGGGCAGCGTAAAGGAGGCCGACTTCACCTGCGACTGGTCAGGTTTGTTCGGTTCGTGCGGCTCGGATGCCGCAGCGGTGAAGGCGTCTGGCCGGTCGCTCGCCGTCGTTTCAGGCGTGAGCGCGAAGCTCGGTTCGAACTTCAGGCTTTCGCATTTTTCTAGGCCGATCGGGGTCGTGAACGTCTTGTCAGGGGCTTCCTTGCCTTCGAGATCGGTGATTTTCAGCGACGTCGTGTTGTGGCCTGGGCAACTCGTGGCGTTGGTGATGAAGTCACCGTTGCCGATGGTGCCTTCGAACGTCAGGCGCGAGCGGATCAGTGGGAGTTCCGGCGACACTTCGATTTCGAAGTAGTCGTGGAAGTCGCCTTCGTTGGTTCCGCGTGCTTCCTTGCCCCATTCGACGTTGCCTTTGATCAAGGTGTGAGCGTAGTACTGCACCGCCTCGAGTCCTTCTTGCTGTTCGACTGTCGGGAAGCCGCCCACGCCGGGTTCCGCGCCTTTGGCTTCAGCTTCTTTGAAGCCCTTGCCGAGCAGGGCCCCGGTGAGGGGCTTAGGCAGTCCGAGCGCCACCCCGTAGAGCGAGGAAAGTTTGGCGCCATTGGCCATCTTTTCGTTTTCGCCCGCTATCAGGTCGTAGACGATCCCCGACAGCGGCAGGTCTCCGGCGCCCCCTTCCCCGGGGTTGCCTGCATACACGGTCGCGTTGTTTTCGCCGATTTCGCTTTTGTTGCATTCGACTCCAGGCGCGGTGAAGAAGTGGCTGCCCGGAACGAGTTCTTTGCCGAATTCTGCCTGCGAGCATCTTTCGACAGCAAAGGGATTGGTCGCTAGCCCGGGGGCGACGTCCGTGCGGATGTGCGTAACCCTCAGCGTCGGCACCTTGGTGCCTTTCGAGTATTCACCGCCCGGGACCGTCAGGACCTTGAAGTCGGTGATCCCGAAGGGCACCCGTCCGCCCGCTTCAGTGAAGCCTTCGGCTTCGGCTTCTGCAGGTTCGACTTTGGCCTTTGGCTCTTTGAATCCTTCGACCGTTTCCTCACCGCACGTCTTGACCGTGCAGTTCGTTGCGACGAGCTTTTCGACGACCGGGACTTCTTCTACCGCGAGTGCGGCTGCCGGTAGAAGAACGGCCGCCAGCAGCACGCTCAATAGCAGTCCCGACAGAAAAACCCGAGCAACAGCCCTCATGACTACCTCCCTCGTTTTGATGACGCTGATCCTGATTCCTCAGCCCTCGATACAGCCAACGGATGCGTCGTCGATACATGTAAGCAGATGTCTGTAGCAAAATACCCAGGACGAACCGACCAACGTTTATCGCCGCCTTTGTACGTTCTGTCCTCAGGATATATGGGAACTTTCATAAACAAGCTAGTTTCCTTAGCCGGCCAATAGGCAAAGGTAATGGCTCGTACCTAGGTATCCCGACAAGAAACACCCACGATGCCTGGTCGATTCCAGCTACAGGGATGCGCCCGATTCATGGGGCCGTCGTCGGGCTTCTTTGGGTCCCACAGCACCGCAGACCTCCAGGTCTCGCCTCAAGATGGTCACTCGGAGGGCCGAAATAACAGACATGAGGGAGGGTTCATGGCTGTGTCCCACCGAGCTTGATCGCAATCGCGTAGTCGACGCGAGCGACCGTGTGCGAACGATCCGTATGGTCGGCTCAGGGGCGGTTGGAGCGGCACTCGTTATATCGGCGCCGTGGATCGGTTGGTGGACGCTGGTGCTGTTCGCGCTCTCGGCGTTGAACTTCATCAACGTTGAGCGGCGGCTGCGCAGTAGCCCCCACCCCGAGCGCGTAAGCGCCATCGCGATCGTGATCACGCTGCTGCTGCTCGCTGGTGGAGTGCTTCTCAGCGGCGGGCCGCAGAGTCCAGCGCTGCCCTGGATGGTCCTGCCGGCAGGGATGGTCGCGGCGCGCTTCCGGCCACAGGTCGTGATCGCGGCGCTCGTGCTTACGATCGTGGTTATCCTCGCCGCGACACTCGGGGCCGACGCGCGCGCGACCTTCCACAATCCGGTGGCGCTGATCGCCACGCTGGCGCTGTTGGCGGGGGTTGTCTCGATCGTATGGGCGCTGCAGGCCGCGGAGCTGCACCACCGCGACGAGGCGATACTCGACCCACTCACCGGACTGCTCAACCGCAACGCCTTGCTGCCTCGCTTCATCGAGCTCTCCCATCAGGCACGCATGACGCGCCAGCCGGTATGTCTGCTGCTCTGCGACGTGGACGCCTTCAAGGCCGTCAACGACCGCTACGGCCACGACCGCGGTGACGCCGTACTGCGCGACGTTGCCTACGAGCTGCGCAAGCGGCTGCGCTCCTTCGAGCTGGTCTATCGCCTCGGCGGCGAGGAGTTCCTGGTGGTCCTGCCCGGCATCGGTTTGGGTGACGGCCGTGAGACGGCAGAGCGACTGCGGACAGCGGTGGAGGACTCCCAGCCAAGCGGAATCCAGATCACGATCTCTGTGGGGATGAGCGCCGGCAGCGGCAGCGAGGTGGACTACGACACTCTCTTCAAGGCGGCCGACGAGGCGCTGTATGAGGCCAAGCGCTCGGGCCGTAACCGGGTCGTGGTCGCCCGCTCGAGCCAGAGCCAGACCGATCTGCAGTCGAGCACCGATGAGCAGTGCGACTCAAAGCTGCTCTCGCTCGCGCCCTTGTCCTAGCGCCGCCACCCGAGCCAACCTTGCGCCGCGGGCTTCTCACATTGTTCCTACACAGTTCCGACGGAGCGCTTACGCCCCCAGTCGAGACTGTTCGCAAGGTCCGGGAGAGAGAAGAGCTCTCGAGCGGCGACACAGGCGACAGTTAGGAGCAGAAGATGAATATCAAGCGAGCTATCGGCGCCCCGGTGGCGCTGGTGTGCCTGGCGATCGGAGCGATGGCAGGGATCTCAAGCGGATCAGCCGCCCCCACCCACGCCAAAGCCCACAGCGCCTCCACCACAACGACAGGCCCATCCGGCGCACAGCCCGGACCAGGCCCCGGTGGAGGTCCCGCGATCCACTCGGTGAGCGTGGTGCCCAACAAGCAGGGCACCGGCTTTGACACGGTCACAGAGGACAGCGGGAACGTTCAGTCGGTGTCCTCCCAGCAGTTGACGCTGAACGAGGGAACCAAGAGCCTCACCTACAAGACGGTGACGCTCACGATTCCGGCGGGCGCGACCGTCCAGCGCGACGGGAAAAGCGCACAGCTCAGCGAACTGCAGTCGGGTGACCACGTCACGGTCTTTGAAAACTCCGACGGCACGAGCACCGTGAACGCATTTGATTCCTCGTTCAAACCGACCGGCCGGCCCGGTCCGGGCGGAGGGCCGCCCCCGGGTGGTGCGCCGAACATGCCGCCCGCAGAAGGAGCAGGCGGCTGAGAGCTCGGGCCTAGAAAGCCGCCGGCGCTGGCCGCGGCGGATCAGTGCCCGCCGTAAATGGGTGGGCGCGGGACGATCATTCGTGTCCGCGCCCATCCGTTTGTGCTCACAGGGAGACCGGCCTGCAAGTCATGGACGCTCGCCGTCGTAATAGTCGACGCTTTGCTCGCGGCGAACCATCACATCGTCGCGCCCGTCCTCGGTGAAGACACCGATCTTGTCGCTGTCGGGATAGACCGCCACCGCCGGCAGATTGGCGGTCGAGAGCATCAGCACTCTCACGGTCTCCTGCGAGTGGTTACTGACCTTGTGGGCGCCCTGAGGACCGGCGGTGAAGCAGACCAGATCGCCTGGCTGAAGGCACTCTTCTCCGTCGGGGTCGCGGACGGTCGGATTCCCGGCGAGCACGAGCAGCCACTCCTCGTCGCCGTGCTCGTAGTGGTAGGGACAAACAGCCTCCCCACCCGGAAGCTCATACAGCGATCCGGCGAGCTTGTGCGCGCCGATCGGCCGACCCAGGCGCACACTGCCACCCCGGTAGCCATCGGCATCCTGCGGGTCATATTGGAACTCGGTGGTGAAGATGTTCAGACGGCGCACGGTGCGATCCCCTTTCTCGCGGACCTGGGGATTGTGTCGCACCGTGGCGCACACCGATCGCGGCGGTGAGCCGATCAGCTTCCGGCGTAGGTCCCGAAGCTCCAGTGCACGCCCTCCGGGTCGCGCACCGTGAAGCCCCGCGATCCGTACTCCTCCTCGCGGATCTCGCGCACCACCGTGGCGCCGGCCTTCAGAGCACTCTCATAGATGCGGTCGGGTTGGTCGGTGACTATGTAGATCGATCCGCAGCCGGGTTGCAGTTCGGCGATCGAACTGTCGCCGCGCACGCTGCCGAGCATGATTCCTCCGCCCCCCGGCCAGCGCAGCTCGGCGTGTGCGATCGATCCCTCCTCGCCGCTGCGATGAAGCGCGGTCTGCTGGAATCCAAACGCGTCGATCAAAAAGCTGATCGCCTTGACAGCGTCGCGGTAACGCAACGTCGGCCAGACGATGGTCGTGTTGTTCTTCTCGGTTTCGCTCATACGCTCAGGATTACGGGCCCACACCCAACTGGTCTTGTACAAATGGGAGCTCTTCCCGCACCAGCCAACTGGAGGGCGAACAGCCGGCGAACTGCTTCCAGTCGCGCGCCATGTGCGCCTGGTCGTAGTAGCCGCAGCTGGCGGCTATCCAGGCCAAGGTGAGCCGGGGGTTCGCTACGAGCAGCCGATGAGAGCGCTCGAAGCGGACGATCCGGGCCAGCTGCTTGGGTGCCAGGCCATACTCGCGCGCGAAGCGCACATCCAGCTGACGGCGACTGTAGCCAACCCGTGCGGCGACGTCCGCTATGCGCACCCGGCCGCCGCTACAGAGGATCGTCTGCCAGGCCTCCTCGAGTGCCCTGGGGGCCTGTCCCAGGCCACCGATCTGTCGCGTGAACATCTCCGTGATCAGGTGAAAACGAGTGTCCCAGTCTGGGGCCTCACGCAACCGCTCGATCTGCTGTGAGGCCCGAGACCCGAACAGCGTCTGGAGGCTTAGTACCGCACCGGCGAGCTCGCCCGCGGGCAATCCCAGCAGCGCTCGCGACCCGCGGGGTGTCAGGTCCAACTGCACGCCCGAGAGCTCCTGCTCGTAGGCGATCACCGCCGGGCTCGTGTGTAGCCCACCGACGAGAGCGTCGAACTCCGCTGGAGCGTCGCCAGCACGCGGCATCGTGCTTACGCGCGTCGGGCGCCCGAGACTCAGGACGAGCGTCAGGGAGCTACCCGGCAGACCGAGATGCGTGCCCGGCTCGAGTCCCTCGTGGCGATAGCTCACCCAGCGGTCAACCAGCGGCCTCAGGTGAGCGGGGGCAGCGATGAGCGCATGTTCACTACGCGGCTCAGGACGCGACACACGATCATCCTAGGGGCGCAGTCGGCCTCGTGGGCGCCTCGGCCAACGGCCAGATCTCAGAGGTGGGCGCGGCGGTCCCTGACGGCGGCGGCCAACCGGTCGAGCACGCCGAGGGTTTGGTCCCATCCCATGCATGCGTCGGTTATCGATTGGCCATATGTGAGTGCCTCCGCAGAGGAACCGAGGTCCTGGCGGCCCGCGATCAAAAAGGACTCGAGCATCACCCCGTTGATTGCCCGGTTGCCGGCGGCGATCTGCTCGGCGATATCGGCGGCTATCTGGGGCTGGCGCTCGTGATCCTTGCCGCTGTTGTCGTGGGAGGCATCGATCACCAGACACCCTGGCAATCCGACCTCATCGAGTGCCTGAAGCGCAGCGGCGACAGATGGGGCGGTGTAGTTGGGCGAGTCTCTGCCGCCACGCAGGATGATGTGGCAGTCGGGGTTCCCGCTGGTGTGCAGGATCGCTGGCTGGCCGGCCACGTCGATTCCCGCGAAGGCATGCGAAGCAGCGGCGGCACGCACCGCGTCAACAGCAACTCCGACGTTCCCGTCGGTGCGATTCTTGAACCCAACCGGCATCGACAGACCGGATGCCAGCTGACGGTGGATCTGACTCTCAGTCGTACGTGCCCCGATAGCTCCCCATGCGACCGTGTCGGCGATGTATTGAGGTGTGATCGGATCCAGGAACTCGCAGCCGACCGGCAGCCCGAGCGAGAGCACCTCCAGGAGCAGCTTGCGTGCGGTGCGCAGACCGCTGTTGACATCGCCCGAGCCATCTAGATGGGGGTCATTGATCAGCCCCTTCCAACCGGTGGTCGTGCGCGGCTTCTCAAAGTAGACCCGCATCACCACCAGAAGGTCCGCGGTGAGCTGAGCCGCCTTCTCGCTCAATCTGCGGGCGTACTCGAGACCCGCTTCGACGTCGTGCACGCTGCAGGGACCGACGACCACGAGCAGCCGGTCATCTGAACCGTTGAGCACTGCCACTGTCTCTGAGCGCCCCGCAAGAACGACCTGCGCCTGCTGGGGCAACAGCGGTAGCTCTCCCAGTAGCGACGTCGGCGTAGCCAGCGCCTCCAAGCGCCGGATTCGCCGATCGCGCACATAATCCAAATCTCTGGGGGAACTGACCGGCACACTCTCATCCTACCCGTGGAGGATCGATGCTCAGCGGCCCCTGGAGCGGCCGTGTTCGGCGCGCCAAGTCGCTGACCTAAGTTCCGCTCGGCGCCTGCCCACGCTGGCGCTCCCAGTCCGCACGCCCGATTCGCCACACACAGTCGATGCCTACCTCGGCGGGCGCCCTCGTGGTGCGGGGTAGTTCGCAAGCCAGCTGAAACCCGACGCTACGCGCAACGCCGCGGCTGGCGAGATTGGCCTGGTCGTGGTGGATCTCGACAAAGGCAATATCGGGCACGGTGAAAGCGGCGTCGGTGAGCAGCCGCGCCGTCTCGCTGGCGAGACCTTTGCGGGTGAAGGCGGGATGGATCCAGTAGCCGATCTCGAGCGTGTGAGCTCGCCCATGGCGCAGACCGCAGCTGCCGACCACGCGACCGTCGAGGAACACACCGATCATGACGTCACCGCCTTGTGCGAATTCCCGTTCGCGCTCGGCGAGCATCTGTCGACGCTGTGCGTGCGTCTGCGGCTCGAGTGCCATGAAGGGCATCCACGGCCGCAGGTGTGCCTCGCTTTCACGGACCGCTCGTCCCAGCGCCTGGGCGTCGCTGATCAGCCAGCGGCGCAGCAGCAGCCGCTCGCTCTGGATCAGTTCGGGGAGGGTCCGCCGGTCATCGCCAGGCTGCACATCGGCACTGTAGCCAGCCTGGGAACACGTTCCGCGCCGCCTGTGGTGGGTGCCCTCAGTTTCGCGGCTCGCGCCACATCTTCCACATGATCGGTCCTCGCAGCAACCTCACCTCATCGGTAACGCGGAAACCGTGGCGGGCGTAGAAGTCGATGTTGCGTTCCTTGGAGGACTCCAGAAACGCGCCCACCCGATCGCGGTCGCACTGCTCCAGCACGGTCCCGAGCACCCTCGAGCCCAGACCGCGCCCCTGGGCATCGGGGTCGGTACCCAGGACAGCCAGATACCAGTGCGGTGGCTTGACCGGATGCCTGCGCTCGAGGCCGAGCCAGCCGAGGGCTACAAGCGGCATGCGGGCCAGCGAGCGAGGATGGTTAAAGCACCGTATTAGTGCAGCGTCTTCGCGCAGCGTTGTCTTCCAACGAGCGGGCGGCGCCCACAGAGCCGCACAGCTCAGGTCATCTGTGGTCCATATCTCTTCGTGGAGGAGGAGCTGGCGCAGACGGATCGCCTGAAAACGCTCGAGCGCCGCCGGGCGAAGCGCCGTCGGGCGCCAAGCCCAGCTCGCGACCGGGTCATCGAAGAACGCGCGCGCGAGCATCCGTGCGAGGGCCGGAACGTCGGCAGAGGTGGCACGGCGTATCACTGATGTAGCGCTCGCGGGTGCTGGCTGCACGATGTCTGCTCCTCGCCGGTCGGGATTTCGAGTATGTCAGTCACCGGTTTCCTGAGCGCTCGCTGGCGGATACGCTTGCCCGCGGTGCACTATCTCATCGACGCGATGAACGTAATCGCCACACGCGGGGACGGATGGTGGCGCGATCGCCAGCGCGCCATGAGCGATCTCGTGGGCCTACTTGATCGCTGGTCGACTCAGAACGCCCAGGAGGTGACCGTGGTGTTCGAGGGTCCACCCTCGAAGCCGATTCGCTCGGAGCTGATCGAGGTCTCCCACGCTCCGAAGGCACGCCGTGACTCGGCCGATGAGGAGATCGTTCGCCGTCTCGGCGCCGAGTCCGATCCGGGGGAGATCGTTGTCGTCACCTCCGATCGTGCGCTCGCCGAGCGGGTGCGAGCGCTCGGTGCGACGGTGCGTTCGGCGAGCGCGTTCCGTGGCGAGCTGGACGCGCTCTGAGGCTTGGTCCAGCCGATCTCGTGAGGGTCGATCGGGCGGTGCCCTCCCCCGTTTCGCACAGGCGGTTTCTGCTAGCGGGGCAGCTGCCGAGGAGGGCCATCGGGGCTCGTGCGTAGATTGGCAGCGATGCCTATTCAGCCACGACCTCGGTGGTCCTACGAATGCAACGACTTCGTGGAGGACCTAGGGGCCGATCGCATGGCGGCGTGGGTGCCGGATGTCGCCGGTGATGTAGATATGGCTCATCTGATCAGCGCAGTGAGCTCCGGCAGAGAGCCCGAGCTGATGGGGCTGGTGGTGCCGCGACCCGACGGCGGGAGCATGACGGTTCCAGTTCTGCACCCGGCGGTGATCGTCCAGTTGCACCGGGCGGTCTTGCCGCTGAGAAAGCTCACCGATCGAATGCTCGCTCCGGGGGTGGTGAGTTATCGGCGGGGAGCCGACCGGCACTGGAATTTTTCACCGGCATGGCGGTCATTCACGGACAAGACGGCTCAGCTTGCCTGCAGGTCGCAATGGGTGGTTTTCACCGACGTGGCAAGCTTCTTTGACTGCACGCCGTGGAGCCAGGTGCTGCGCTGTGGCGCCGGGATCCTCGACCGTCACGAGCTGGCGCCTCTGCGCGAGCTGGCGGAGCGGCTGTCCGCCGCCGGACTGGCTCATCTGCCTTCGGGCTACTCCGACGCGCGCCTACTGGGCAATCTCGTGCTCGGTCACGCCGAGCGCGGCTTGACCCTGGAATTCCTCAGATGGGTCGATGACTACCGGCTGTTCGCTCATTCCGAGCGACAGGCACACGAGGCTCTGGCTTGTCTGAGCGAGGGGCTGAGTGTCTTTGATCTGAAGCTCAACCTCTCGAAGACCCGGATCGTGCCCGGGTACGAAGCTGCCGTGGAGGTTCGCGACAGTTTCGTGGCGATCTTCAACAGCGAGGTCGACTCCTCCAGGGTGATTCACGAAAAGCTGATCGGAGCGTTCCGACGCGCCGCGGCCGATCCGGTTGAGCGGCGCCGGGAACTGCGCTATTCGCTGGCGGTGCTGACCCGTGAGCACGAACCGGCGTTCATCGACTGGGCCTTCGCGTCGCTGTGGGAGATTCCCTGGGAAGCGCCGCGACTGGTCTCCTATCTCGCCTCGGTTTCAAACGATCCGCGTGTGGCTAGCGGGGTGGACCGGGCGCTCGGCAAGGCCGCGCAGATTGCCGACCCCTGGCGCGTGTGCCGACTGGCGCCACTGGCAATGCATACCGGAGCTGAGATGCTCAGCAACTCGACCCTCTCGGCGCTGCTGGAGGCGCTTCCGCGACTGGCTGGTTCACCAGCCTGGGGACTGGCGCTGCGTACGCTCTCGCGGGCGCGTCATCGCGAGGTTGTGGAGCGCGTGCTCGCTGACCAGGTGGTGGACGTGCGTGCGGCACTGGTAGCACTGCGCGACTTGGATCTGGCGCTCCCGGCGTCGCTGTGCGCACTGGAACCGGCCCTGGCGGAGGCGCTGCGGTACGTACCGGCCCCCCTTCCGCCGGTCCGCAGCATGCTCTAGGGGCGCCACCCGACCGCGGCACGCGTTTGGCTGTCGAGCCGCCGCCCCTTTCCGCTCGCGTGGGGCATTAGGACTCGATCGCCGCCTTGATCGCAGCGACAAACGCGTCCGCGCCGCGACGGGCCGAGCGCAGCGCCATGCCCGCGAACAGGTTCCCCAGGCCGTGACCCTCGAGCACGTTGAAGAACGTTAGACGTGTGCCCTCGGGAGCGGCCTCGAGGTCATAACCACCTTCGGGTACGCCCACTAGATTCTTGGAGCGCTCGCTCCAGCGGATCTTGCTCGGCGCCTGGAACTCGGTGATCTCGAATTCGCGTTTTGTCTTGACTCCTGCGTCCTTGACGGTACTGGCATAGATCGTTCCCACGCCTGGCTGTCCATCTGTCGTCTGCTTGATCTCGATGACCCGTGAGCTGAACTTCGGATCGTTCTCGCCATCGGCGAGAAACGCGAAGACCTCCTCGATCGGACGCTCGATCACAACCGTTGCCCCAAACCGTCCCGCCATTTCTCCTCCTCTGATCAACTCGAGCCAGCGGCTCTCTGGCGGGTCAGTATCTCAGAAGCCCGGCTACCGGCCATCCGCGAGTGCGGCGCTCGCCAATGCGAGTCTAGCCATGCCCAGCTCAGTCATCATCGAGCGCCACCGCGCCAATTTGTGCCCACTTTCTCACCAAACTGTTACAGCTCTCTGACGTAACGGGTTGGCAGCCCATCGCCTTCCCAAGGCGGGCCTAGCTTGAAGGGTCTTGGTTGATCAAGTTAGGAGGAAGTGACAAATGGATGACCTCAACCAGGTTGCCATAGCGGGGAGACTGACACGCGATCCGCAGCTGCGAACCACCCGCAACGGAACGACGATTTGCAGTCTTCGTATCGCATGTAACAAGATGTTCTTCAATATCAAGGTATGGGGAGATCCAGGTCGCGAACTGGCGGCTAAATCCTCCAAGGGTGACGTGGTGCAGGTTGAGGGTCGCCTGGATTGGTATGAATGGAGTCCGGGTGACGGACCACGACGCGAGTATGTGGGAGTGGTCGCAAATGACACCCCCGGCTCTGTGCAGTGCATCGCCTCCGGCGGCGGCCCATCGGTCAGCATGCCCGGCGATATGGGCCAAGGGATGGGATTCCCACAGATGCCGCAGATGCCGCAGATGCCCCAGATGCCCCAGATGCCCGCGATGAACGGTATCCCGAGCGTCCAGGACATAACCTCGAGTATCGCGGCGCAGAGTCAGCGCGTTGACTTCGGGCTGGGCGCTCCCGCGGGTCCCGACCCGGGTGCAATGCCTGGATTTCCCTCCGCCCCCGTGGCGCAGGATTTCACCGCACAAAGTGGTTCGCTGGGCGGGGGTGTCCTCGATGCACCAGTAGCGGTCGATTTCTCTGCGGCGGGCTTTGAGGGCGCTCAGGCGACTGGTTCGGCTGGTTTCCCTGTCACGCCGGCTCAGCAGTTCCCTGCTCCCGGCGTTCAGGAGTTCCACCCGGCGCAAGCGCAGGAGTTCTCGGTGTCGCCCGCGCAAGAGTTCTCGGCGGCGCCCGCCCAGGAGTTCTCTGCACCGCCGTCTCAGGGCTTTCCGATCTCCAGCCCCGCGCCGAGCATGCCCGCCGAGAGCGTAACGGTGCCCCAGATCAACCCGACGCACACAGCGAGTGCCACGGCACCACTGGTGGCTCAGCAGAACGGGATAGTCGACCCGGGTGCATATCAAGTCCCGCCACCGCAGATCACCGCACAGGCGTTCCAGGCCGCTATTGAGCCGTTTCAGGCCGCTACCGAGCCGGTCGCCGCACAGGCCGATGTGAGTGGGTTTGCCGCGCCCGAGAGTCAGAGCTCCGCTGTCGCGCTCGCG
>DATBPE010000091.1:0-19482 GCA_036561505.1 Solirubrobacteraceae bacterium | reverse complement strand
GGTGTTGTCGGTCGTGCCGCCCCAGACGTAGGGCATACCGATCTTTGAAACCGCGATGTGAAGTGCCTGGCGTTGGGCTGCGCTGTATTGCGGCAGCGAGAACGTGGAGAGCTCTTCGCGGGCTGAGGAGACATCCCAGCCTTCAAAGCCGAGCACGGCCGCGAACGAGTGTGCCGCTTCGGCTCGGGTGATCAGGTCGCGTGGGTAGAGCTCGAGCGCGTCTTCGCCGGCTGGGTGGTTGTAGCGCAGGCCGAGATAGCGTGCGACGACCTCGCTACCGAAGTAGCTGGGAGGGGACAGGCCCGCGCCCGCCGTCACTTGCTGCACATGTTCGGCGACGTCCGCGAGGCCGAGTTGGTCCACCAGCAGCGCGTCGAAGCGCACGAGCGTGAGCGATGAGGCTGTGTTGAAGTTGACTGGGGCGGTGCCCTCGCGCGCGGCGATTGCTGCCAGCGCTGTGCTCTCCGTTTGTGCGCTCAGGTGCTGGGCACCAGCGAAGCCAGCGCCCCCGAGTTCGCTCATCACGCCTTCTCGAACCGTCAGACGCTGCTCTGAGAGGTTCCAGCTCGAAAGCGTCAGCTTTGCCGCGGCGTGTGCCGGTAGAAAGCATGTCACGAGCAGCGCTGCGAACAGCGCGGCCAGGCTTGAGGCAAACGAGAAATGGCGCGAGATTACGGTGCGATTCACAGGCAAGCGGTATCGGTCGCCGAAGCGCGGGCGCTTGAGTGAGCGCGCCCCTTCCTGGCCGCTGTGACCAGGACTCTGCGGCGGTTACCGCACTTATGAGCAGGGTTGTACCCCTTACCGCGCTCTTCGGCGCTAGATCGATCTCGAGCCCGGGAAGCGGGTCAGGTCATCGTCGGGGATCGGCTCCCATGAGGCCGCCGAGTCCACGAACTGACGGTACTGCGGTCGAATATCCGGGTCGCCGTCGAGTGCGCCCAGTCGCACGGCCACCTCCTCGTCGCTGAACGGGTCGCCGCTGAAGAGAGCTGACCCGCAGGTCGCACAGAACAACTTCGGTACACCCGTGGGGGGCTTGAAGGAGCGCAACTGATCCTCTCCGGAGAGCAGGCGAAATCCAGCTTTGGGCACACGGCCGTTGGCTGAGGAGCCTGTTCCCGTGCGACGCTGGCAGTGCGTGCAGTGGCAGTAGCCGGCGGAGATGAACGGTGCGCCGATCTGAAAGCGCACGGCGCCGCACAGACAGCCGCCCTCAAGCATCGGAGCCCTCGCTCCCAGGTATCCAGGTTTGCCACATCTCCTACCTCGACTTCATCACGGGACGCGCGTGTCGCTCCCTATCATTTGTGAGATGACCTCGAGGCACGCTAGCACCCTGTGTCTGTCGGGGTTGGCAGTGACGGGTGTCTACTCTTTGGCGACGATCCCGCTTGCGCCGTCACTACTCGGTAGCCATCCGGTTCTGCTCGAGGCACTGCGCGGCTCGACCCCGGCGATGGTCACCGCCGGCGCGTTCGCCCGCGTGGGGCGTGCCTCGCTGGTGCTCGCGTTGCTTGCTCCGCTGGTGACACTACTCATGAGCGACCCGCTGCTCTGGTGGGCAGGACGCATCTGGGGACCCAACGTGGCCAAAATGCTCACCCGCGGCGGACCGCGTGCCCAGCGAAGAACCGAGCGCGCGGTCCGCTTGGCTGAACGGTATGGCTCTTGGGCGGTTGTGCTCTCCTATTTCCTGCCCGTTCCGAGCGTTCTCATCTACGCTGGCGCCGGATGGACCGGGATGTCCCTACGACGCTTCCTGGCGCTGGATCTACTCGGCACGTCGCTATGGATCGCCGCCAATGTCGGACTCGGCTACAGCATCGGCCAATCGGCTGTCGACGTGGCCAAGGAAGTCAGCCACTACGGGCTGATTCTCACGCTCGCCCTGCTCGCCATCATTCCGGTGATCGCCGCGCGACGTGCACGGAACGTCATGTTCGAGGGGTGAGGCGCGGAGGTTCCGCGCTCTACTCTCAGCCGCAGCCGGTGTTGTTGCCGCAGCTAGAGCACGTGTAGCAAGAGCCGGTGCGCTGCATCATCCCCCCGCATTGGCTGCACGCCGGACCGAGATCCAGACCCTGTAGCCGGGCGGGCACGACGGGCGGGGTGTCAGTAAAGGAGGCGCTCGGCGCGCTCGTCCCGCCATTGCCACCACCGGATGCCTTTGGGGCACTCGCTGAAGGCTTATCCTCGGCGGCGGAGGGGCCGGCGGTGTCGCTGCCAATCACGGACTGCGCGGCCTCCTGCGCCGCCTTGCGTGCGCGCACCTCGGGGGTGAGGATGCCGAGCTCCTCCTGTGTGTCGGTGTCCAGGAAACGCGAAGCCAGCCAGCGCATGATGTAGTCGGGCATCGACTTCGCGAACGGGATCTCGGGGTTGGAGGTGATCCCCTCGGGGTCAAAGCGCATGTAGCAGAACTTCTGCACCAGCGTCTCCAGCGGAACCCCGTATTGCAGGGAGATCGAGATCGCGGTGGCGAACGAGTTCATCATGCCGCGTAGCGTCGAGCCCTCCTTGCCGATGTCGGTGAGGAAGATCTCACCGATCGAGCCGTCCTCATACATGCCGGCCGTGATGTAGCCCTCGTGGCCGCCGATCGAGAACTTGTGCGTGATCGACTGGCGCTCGCGGGGCATGCGCTTACGACGGGGCCCGGCTTCCGCGATTGCCTTGCCGACTGCCGCCTCGACGAGCGCGTCCACGTCGGCGGGCTCCTTCACGCCCTTCTGTGCGTCAGTGCGCAGAGCCTGAGCTGTCTTTGAGCCGTCGCGGTAGATCGCCAGCGCCTTGATCCCCAGATGCCAGGCCTGTGTGTAGGCGTCGGCGATGTCCTCGACCGTCGACTCCTGCGGCATGTTCACCGTCTTTGAGATCGCACCGGAGATGAATGGCTGCACCGCACCCATCATCTTCAGATGGCCCATGTGCGAGATCGCACGCTCGCCGACCGCCACATCGAACACCGGCAGGTGCTCCTCGGTAAGGCCCGGCGCACCGACGATCGTGCCGTGCTCGGCCAGGTGGGCCTCGATCTGCTCGACCTGCTGCTCGGAGTAGCCAAGCGTCTGCAAGGCGAGCGGAACGGTGCGGTTGACGATCGTCATCTGCCCGCCACCCACGAGCTCCTTGAACTTCACGAGCGAGAAGTCCGGCTCCACGCCCGTTGTGTCGCAATCCATCAAGAACGAGATCGTTCCGGTCGGGGCGAGCACGGTCGCCTGCGCGTTGCGGTAGCCGTGCTGCTCGCCAAGTGCGACAGCCTCGTCCCACGAGCGCCGTGCGGCACTCAGCAGCTCGCCATCCCTGCAGTCGGTCTGCGAGATCGCGTACGCCGCCTCGCGGTGCATAAGCATCACGCCGTTGTGGGCCTCGCGATTCTCCTGATAGTGCTCGTACGGGCCCAGTGCCGCTGCTACCTGCGCCGAGCGGCGGTATGCGCGGCCCGTCATCAGCGCTGTGATCGCGGCCGCCGCGCCACGACCCGGATCGGAGTCATAGGGCATACCGTTGCTCATCAGGTAGGCACCGAGGTTGGCGTAGCCCAGGCCGAGCTGGCGGAAGGCGCGTGCGTTGACCGCGATCTCCTCGGTCGGGTAGCTGGATGGCCCGACGACGATCTCCTGCGCGAGCAGCATCACATCGACGGTGTGCTCGAAGGACGCCACGTCGATCGTCCCGTCGGGGCGGCGAAACTTCATCAGGTTGATGGAGGCCAGGTTGCAGGCCGAGTTGTCCACGTGCATGTACTCCGAGCACGGGTTGGAGGCGTTGATGCGTCCGCTGACCGGTGAGGTGTGCCACTGGTTGATCGTCGTGTCGTACTGGACTCCCGGATCCGCACAACGCCAAGCGGCCTCGGCGATTTCGCGCATCAGCTCACGCGCGGAGATCGGCTCGCCCACCGGCTTGCCGGTCGCGCGCGCGGTCAGGAGCCACTCGCTGTCTTCCTCGACCGCCCGCATGAACTCGTCGGTGATGCGCACCGAGTTGTTTGCGTTCTGATACTGGATCGACTTGAACCCGTCGCCGTCGATGGACATGTCAAAGCCGGCGTTGCGCAGAGCTTCGGCCTTGTCCTCCTCCTTGGCCTTGCACCAGATGAACTCGCGAATGTCGGGGTGGTCGACGTCGAGCACCACCATCTTTGCCGCGCGTCGCGTCTTGCCTCCGGACTTGATCGTGCCCGCCCAGGAGTCGGCGCCACGCATGAACGACACTGGCCCCGAGGCCGTGCCGCCCTTGGCCAGCGGCTCCATTGAACCGCGGATGTTCGACAGGTTGATCCCCGAGCCCGAGCCGCCGCGGAAGATCATGCCCTCCTTGGTGTTCCAGTCGAGGATCGACTCCATCGTGTCCTCGACTGAGAGGATGAAGCACGCCGAGCACTGCGGGTTCTCCTCGAACCCGACGTTGAACCACACCGGCGAGTTGAACGCGGCCATCTGGTGCAGCAGGATGTGGGTCAGCTCGGCCTCGAAGGCCTCGCCGTCCTCCTCGGTAGCGAAATAGCCACGGTCGCGTCCCCAGCCCGCGATCGTGCCCGCCACGCGACCGATCATCTGCTTGACCGAACGCTCCCGCTCCGGGTGATCGAGCTGCCCGCGGAAGTACTTCTGAGCGACGATGTTCGTCGCGTTCTGCGACCAGCTCTTGGGAAACTCGACATCGGCCTGCTCGAAGGCGACGCGGTCGCCGTGGCCGATACGCGCGTCACGCAACTCCCACTCCACCGCATCAAAAGGATGCTTGTCGACCGTGGTGAAAAAGCGTTTGATCGACAGCGCCACGCCGGCCGCGGTCTCCTCGACGATGGTGGGGTGTGGGGTTGTATGCATCGGCCTTCCTCCTTGCGCCGGCGTTGCCCGACGCCCACTAGAACTATTCGCTTGGGGCCAAGCATCGTCTCGCCTTGAGCGGACGGAAAAGGTCGTTCAGAGATCTGGAACGTGACCTTGAATTCTAGACGCTCAGAACCCCTGCTCAGCGCCCCAATCGCACCCAGTCGGCGAACTCCGCGAACGTCGTGGACGCGCGCAGACCGGCCTCGTCCAGAGAGTGGCGCAGCGACGACAGCCAGCGCGGTTCGAGCACAAGCAAACGCGTTATGCCCCACGCCAAGCAGGCGATGATCACAAGCCCAGCGATGATCGCCGCAATGATCGCGGTGGTCGTTGGGGAGGTGGAATTCGCGCGTTGGCGCCTTCCGCCGAGCCCGCCCAATCTGCTTGTGCCAGGGATGGCGCTGCGAGGCGTAAGAGAGCCAATACCGCCTTTGGCGGTAGCAACCTTGGGGGCTTTGAAAGGCGTGGTGCTCTGCTTCGGCTTGAGGACCGGGCTCTTTGAGGAGCCGCTGGGGTGGATCCTCGCCGAGGCCGGGGTGGGCAGTCGCGGGATGGTGGTTGCGTGTTTGCTCGGCGTCGGTGGTTTGACGCTCGCCCGCGGTTTGGTGACGGTGTGTTTGGGAGCCGGGGGAGTTGAAAAGAACGGGTTTGGTTCGCTCGCCGCATGAGCGGCGCTCGCACAGAGCCCGACAGCGATCAAGGTCCACAACGAGGCGGCGGCACGGGACATCCAGATCGAGGTCCGGTGTGAGATCACCCATTGCATGCTAATCGCTTCACTCGCGCCCGTCGCGCGCTTCTCTGAATAGATCCTCCAGTGCCGAGAGCGCCTGCTCCGCCACCTCAGCCGCGGGTCGCTCGGCATCCAGGACACGGATGCGCTGCGGCTCGGCGTGCGCGAGCTGCTCATAGGCGGCGGCGATCCGGGCAAAGAACGCTTCGTCCTCGCGCTCGAGACGGTCGGGCTCGTCACTGCGCTCGTGTTGACGTGAGCGACCGGTAGCCAGTTTGGCGCGCAGCAGCAACGTGCGATCGGCGGTCAGCTCCCCGGTCGCGAACTGGTTGATCGCCTCGATCGCCGGAAATCCCAGCGACCGGCCGGCCCCCTGATAGGCAAGCGAGGAATCCACGAAACGATCGAGCAACACCCATGTGCCCTCTTGCAATAGGGGGCGCACTAGCTCCTGCACGAGCTGAGCTCTGGCCGCCGCGTATAGCAGCGCCTCCGCACGCGCCCCGACTTGCAGGGAGGGATCCTTCACGAGCTCCCGCACGCGCTCTGAGAGTCCTACCCCACCCGGCTCACGCAGGGACTCCACGCTGGCGACCCCGGCGAGACGGATCGACTGTACGAGGGTGCCGATCAGTGTCGTCTTGCCGACACCGTCCAATCCCTCGATCGTGATCAGCTTGCCCGCGCTCATCGCTAGACCGTACCCCCCACGGAGGTCTCTAGGATGAACGGCGTGAGCAGCCGCGACCTCACGATCGCCCTGGCGGGCGTCGAGGAGCACCCGCACGCCCGAGCGGTGCTCGGGGGCGCTCTGGCGGCCGGGGGCCGGCCATCCCACGCCTACCTGTTTCACGGCCCGGCGGGCACGGGTATGAGCGTGGTCGCCCGCGCGTTCGCCGCGGCGCTGTTGGCCGACGGCGCTGAGGATCCCCGCGCGGTCACCGAGCGGGTCTTCCGTGGTACTCACCCCGATCTCATCTGGGTGGCTCCCAGCGGTGCCACGGAAATGCTCGTTGCCGACATCGACGAGCCCGTGGTGGCGGCCGCGACACGCACTCCGTTTGAGGCATCACGGCGCGTATTCGTGATCGAGTCGGCGCAAACGATGAACGACCAGGCGGCTAATCGGATGCTCAAGACGCTCGAGGAGCCACCTCCATTCGTGCACCTGATCCTGCTCGCCGATCGCCGTCAGGATGTGCTCCCAACTATCGCCTCGCGTTGCCAGCACGTGCGCTTTGACCCGTTGAGCAGCGAGAGCATCCAGCGGCTTCTGATGGAGCAGGGAGTAGATCACGTGCCCGCGCAAGCGTGCGCCCGGCTGGCGCTTGGCGACGCCGAGCTGGCGCGATGGCTGGCCGGCGAGGAGGGGATCGGGCTACGCGCCAACGCTGAGAGTTTCATCCGCGCCTCGCTTTGCGCCCGCACCGAGAATCGTCCCTGGATGGCGCTGCTGGATGGGGCCAAGGCGGAGGGGGAGCAGGCGGGCGAACGGGTCAAGGCGTCCGTCGACGCTGAGCTGGAGTTCCTGCCCAAGAAGGAGCATCGCCGTCACCTGCGTGAAGGCACCGAAGCACAACGGCGTGTCGAGCGGCGAATCCGAACGCGCACGCTCGATCGTGGACTGCGTCTGGCGGAACTGTGGTTGCGCGATCTCTGGTGCGCCGCCAGTGGCGCCCCCGAGCTCGTATATGCCGCGGATCGCTCAGAGGAGCTGCGTAGCGACGCCACCAAGGTCAACCGTGAGCATCTGCGCAACGGGATGGAGCTCCTCGCCGACACCCGGCTGCGTCTCACGGTGAACGTCTCTGAGGCTCTCGCCCTGGAGGCGCTCTGCTACAGGCTCAGTGAGCTTCTCGCGGATCCGGCTGGCTGATCTCTAGCCGGCGATTGGGCCGAGATCGGGCTCGAACCCATAGGTCTGAAACGCCCGAAACTGTGAGAACAGCCGATTGTCCGGACCGTGGAAATCGGCCGATCCAGTGCTGAGGATCCTAAGCTGCACGCAACGCTCCGCAAGCACCTGGGTGTGCTCACGCGTATGCGTGATGTAGAACGCCTCGACTCCATCGATCCCCAAACCGTGGAAGCGCTCAACCATGGCGAGTACCTCCGGCGGATCTGAGACGTCCCAGAACGGATGCGCCCAGATCGCCACCCCGCCCGCATCGTGGATCGCCTCGATCGCCTCTGCGACAGTGGGCGTCTCGCGCAGGCGGAACGCCGGCTTGCCCTCGATCAGATAGCCACGGATCAGCGAGCCGACGTCGTCGATGCCCTCGTTCTTCAAACGCTCAGCGTTGGCCGGCTCGCCGAGCACCGCCGCGGCGAGGTGAGGGCGACCGATCGGTTTTTCTTCGGCGATGCGCGCGTGAATCTCCGCTTCGTCGAGGTCGAAGCCGACCTCGCGCAGGGCGTCGCGCATACGCAACGTACGCTTCTCGCGGTCTGCCAAGAAGTCGCTCAGCCGGGCCGTCATCGTGGCGCCGGTGTGGTCGATGTTGTAGCCAAGGATGTGCAGTTCGCGCGGGACCGCCGAACCGTCGTCTATGGCGGAGATCTCCACGGCCGGGACGACGCGCACACCGAGGAGCTCGCCCGCCGCGATCGCCTCCGAGACGCCGCTGACAGTGTCGTGGTCGGACAGCGCGAGCAGCTCCACACCCGCCTCGGCGGCGCGCTGAACGACCTCGGCGGCGGGCAACGCGCCATCCGAGTGGATCGAGTGCGACTGCAGATCAAAGGCTGGCGGTGTCTGGAGATCCTCCACGCCGGCGCAGCCTATAGATCACCAGCCCGCGGGGGCATCTGGCTAAACAGGCTTGCTAAGCCATCCGGATCGTCCGTCACCCTGATAAAAGAATGAAGCGCCCGAAAGCAAGGGACCTGTACGCGGCGGCGGGAAAGAAATCCGGTTCGCGACTGTCTTCGATCGTGATTCACAAACATCTGCTCCGGCGCGACCCACAGCGTCCCGTGCCCGCAGGGGCCGACGAGGACGCGGCCCGGCGGACGGACTCGCTGCTCAGCCGCCTGACCGATCGCGAGTGGACGGTGCTCGGGGATGGCGAGCGGCGTCACGGCGCCGACCATGTCGTGATTGGCCCCGGTGGGATCTTCCTGATCGTGTCACGCAAGCCGGAAGGCCCGGGTGTGCGTGTAAGAGACGGTGTGCTGTGGCTGCGCAAAGGCCACGACGCACGAGCGGACAGGCCCGAGGTGGCGATCAACCGACAGGTGCTCGATTCAGCACGGGCGCTTGGACGTGAGATTCGAGCGCGCACCGGTCGGGGTCCGAAGATTCATCCACTGGTCGTGCTGTGGTGTGAGTTTCCTCAGGCGGTGGTCGAGTCACGCCAAATCACCTTCGTGCACGGACGCGATCTGCTTTGGTGGCTTTCGGCCAGGCCACGGCAACTGGACGAAACCGGTCGCGGCGCGATCGTCGAGGCGATCAAGGCGATCCCAAGCGAGGGCGGATGGCGTGCGACACACACACGTCTGCCGCACCGGGCCGCCTGACGCTCCGCTGTCCGTAGGAGCAGCGACGCCTTGCCCTTCGGCGCTCAGAACTGCAGCGTGGTGCGAAGAACCTGGGCTTCGCTTGGATTTCTGAGGATCCGGGAGACCCGGCGAGCCACCACCCCGCGCAGATGCTTGACCGAGGAGTAGTAGCGAGAGGCCTTCTGTGTAAGCGGGGCTGAGTTGGCGGGGAGCTCACCCAAGTCAGAGTGGGCACTCTCGGTCTCCTGGGCCAGCTTCTGGGCTTCGATCCAGATGACCTCCAGGTAGGCAAAGGCCGCGCCCACCTGCTCTTCGGGCAGCGCGCTGGGAGTCTCGACCTGGCGTAGAACCGGGATCACCTCCCTGCTCAGCCAGTGCTGCTCAGCGTGGGCACGCAGCAACAGGCAGACGTCAGTGGGCACAGTTGGCTTGGGATCGGGGGACATTGATTTGGGTGCTCGCTTTCGAGTTCCGGTCTGCCTGTGGCTTCGGCGGCACCTCGACACTGCTTTAGGAGATCGATTCACGTTCCACGCTATTTCGGTGATTTGGGTCCCCTCCGTGGGGGAACCGGTGCCCTGGACTCGCAAATAGCGGATGTCCAGGTTCTCAAGCGCTAAAGGAATGCACTACACCTAGCCGAAGGGAATAGTGAGGTGCTAGTCAGCCGCGACCCCAGTATTCGGATGCCCGGACAACACGCTCGCGCGGTGGTCAGGCGTCTGCGGATGCGCACGCTGATCACGCTTGGGGTGCTCGCGGTGGCCACGACCCTGCTTGGTCGCACTTTTGGATGGCAGGCCAGGATCTTCATGGGATCGGAGGTGGCGCTCTTGATCGCGATCTTTCTGATCTCGCGACTGGTGCTGCCACTCGTCGACCGCCACGACCGGGGGGCTGTTGGCGAGGAGCAGGTCGGTGGCATGCTCGAAGAGCTCTCCCAAAGCGGGTGGCGGATCATTCACGACGCAAGCTTCGGACGGGGGAATATCGATCACATCCTGATCGGACCGGGCGGCGTCTTTACGATCGAGACCAAGAGCCACCCGGGCCCTGTTCGGGTGGGACGGGTGCACGGCGCGACCCTCAGTCAGGCGCTCTCACAGCAGAAGCTCGTCAAGCGCATAACCGGTGATGCGGTTGAGCCGCTGATCGTTTACAGCCGCGCCTGGGTTGATCGGCCGCTGAGCCGTCGCAAGGGCGTACGGATCGTTCCCGCCCGCATGCTGATCGCGTATCTCTCAGAGCGCCGGCGGATACTCGAGCAGCCCCAGATCGATCGTGACTACGGACAGCTGACGAGAGCGCTGATGCAGACACAGGGTCGCTCAGTCAGTAGGTGATGCAGACACAGGCTCGCTCAGCCAGTAAGTTGGGGCAAATGCCCCTCGCCCCGTTCAGAGCGTCGCCGTCGAGTGCGCTCGGTGAGTCGCGGCGAACGCGACTAGCGCTCGCCGCCGCTCTACTCGGAATCACCGCGGCCGTCCTTGCCTACGCGATCTCTCCGGGTGTTCGCCACGCCGTCAAACACGCGGTTGCCAGAGTCTTCCGCGACCACGACGTGCGCCAGGCGCCGCCACTAACAGGCCAGGTCCTCTTCGGTCCTCGTGCGGATCTGAGCACACTGCGCGGACACCGAGCCCTGATCGTCTTCTGGTCTGAATCGTGTGCGGGATGCGTCAGCCAGGCGCCCGCGGTGGCCGAACTCGCACACAGTCGAGACGGTCGTGGCCGGGTCCTAGCCGTTCAATACGCAGGCGATCCCGCATCGGGCAGACGCTTCATCAAACGCTATCGGTGGAGCTTTCCAAATCTGCGCGACGACACCGGCCAGCTGACGCACGCCTTCGGTATCCACGATCCCACCCGTGAACTGCCGGTCGCTTTCCTGCTTGACCCCACCGGCGGAATTCTCCGGACGCTGCGCGGCCCTCAGACCGTCTCGAGTCTTCAGAACGCTCTGCTCGGCAAGACCTAAAGAGCGCCCTTCGCGCGAGTAACGGAGATCGCATTTGGCTCTGTAGCTTGTCCGATAGAGCTCCCAGAGGGTCCCGGCCCAGGCCGCGACTAGCGTCTTAGTGGTGCTGAGCATCTCACCGTCGCCTGAGCTGTTGTTGGGTCGCTTCGGGCTGGGCGGGTTTCGCAGCGGTCAGCGTGAGGCGGTGGCGGCGGTTTTGGCCGGCAGAGATTGCGTGGTGGTGATGCCCACCGGCGGGGGAAAGTCGTTGTGCTATCAGTTGCCTGCTCTGGCCGGCAGGGGCCTGGTGGTCGTTGTCAGCCCGCTCATCGCGCTGATGGCCGACCAGCTCTCGGCGTTGCTGAACGCGGGGGTGCACGCGACGATGATCGCCTCGGGAATGCCCCCCGAATACAACGACAAGGCGCTTCGAGATCTCGGGTCAGGCCGAGCGCAGCTGGTGCTCGTGTCCCCTGAGCGATTTGCCTCCCACGCCTTCAGGCGTGTGTTGATGAAGCGCAGGATCGCGCTGTTCGTGGTCGACGAGGCTCACTGCGTCGCCGAGTGGGGGCACGATTTTCGCCCCGACTATCTGCGCTTGAGCGGCGTGATCAAGTCTCTCGGGCGCCCGCCGGTGATGGCCGCCACCGCGACCGCGACTCCTCCAGTGACAAGAGAAATCGCGCTGCGTCTAGGACTTAGAAACTGGCTACAGATCAACTGCGGATACGAACGGCCCAATCTGACGCTCGACGTGGTCACTGTGCAGGGCGAGGGCATGTTCGAGCGCAAGCGTGAGCTGCTACTGCGAGCTCTGAGCGATGGTCCCTCGCTCCCGGCGGTCGTCTACTGCGGGACGCGCAAAGACACCGAGCGTGTAAGTCAGGTCGTCGGCGAGCTGGGGGTGGAAGTGGTCGGCTATCACGCTGGAAAGTCAGCCCAGGACCGCTGGGCCAGTCAACAAGCGTTCATGGCCGGCAAGGCACAGGTCGTCGTCGCCACCAACGCATTTGGGATGGGCGTAAACAAGGCTGATGTGCGCACAGTCGTCCATTGGGCCGTGCCCAAGAGCGTCGAGGCCTACTACCAGGAGGCCGGGCGGGCGGGGCGCGACGGCAAGCCCGCCAAAGCGCTCCTGTTGGCAGCTCGTACCGACCTGGCTCGGCTGATCCGCTTCAACGACAGGCGTGACATCGAGGTTCCCGACGTGGAGCACTACATCGAGAGGCTCACCGAACGCGCGCGCGGAGGGGTCGTCGATTCCGAAGCGCTCGAGGAAGAAGACCGGATTCTGATGAGCGTCGCCGAGCATGCAGGTGCGCTGTTTGTCGGCTCAAGTCCACAGGGTCGCCTGCGTCTCACACTCACCGGGCGACTGGACGCCTGTGCAGCGGATCACGCGATCAAGGCCGCTCAGGAGCGTTGCTGGCAGTCCTATCACGCAATCGAGCAATTCATCTCAAGCGATGACTGTCGCCGCCGTCAGATCCTCGACTTCTTCGGCGACACCCAGCCGCCAAAACCCACGGTTCGTTGCTGCGATGTGTGCGAAAGTCCCTGGGACGCGCTGGCGGTTCCCTCCTTCGACGCGCGGGAGCTCAAGCGATTGAAGCAGTGGCGGGCAGAGCGGGCACGGGGCCGCCCCGCGTACATGGTCGCAACAGACGCCGCACTGAAGGAAATGCTCCAGCGTCACCCCAAGAACGCGCAGGGGTTGCTTCGGATTCCAGGCATCGGCAAAGTGTTCTGCGAGCAGCACGGTCCATCGCTGCTGGAGGTGCTTCACGGCCTTCCCAGCGCCCGTTCGCGCACGCAGGCACGCGAGAGCGATCCGGCGGCTTGATCGGCTCAGAAGCGCGGCTTGCGGCGCACGATCGGCCTCACTGCCGCTTAATTGCCTCGTGGTGCTCTCCGTCCCCAACCCAGGCCGCGACGCGCTGGGAGACCCCGCGGACGTGCTCGGTTGGACGCAGGCCGTGACCCATGAGCTGCGGACACTCGCCGAGGAGGGCCACCCTCAACTACATCTCTTCCTGCACGGCCCGCGCACCGCTGCGGTTTTGCTCGGCAACGCCTGGAATCGGATGCCGCCCACACAGCTCTGGGACGACCTCGGTCCCGGACGGGGCTACACGCCGACGTTCACGATTCCCGCAACCTGAAGATCAACAGCAGCAACCCTCAACGACTTGCCTATCTTGCGCCAAACCCCGCGCCAGCTCCAACTGCAAAATCGAGCGGTTTCAGGCGGCTTCCAGCGGTCACCAACGTTTCTCCGCGAGTTCCGCCCCTCCCGCTAATCCCGCTAACGACGCGGGAACGCTTATTAGAGCCAAGAAATCGTCCCCTTGGCTCCGAGCCAAACCTTCAGGACCGTCGACAGCGAGAGTTATCGGAACCTATCCGCCGGTATCCGTTTTTCTGGATAGCTGCGGATCGACCGTCAGAAGTGGAGGCAGCCGCTAGGCAACGTCCGCGCGTCTCCGAGAGAGACGCGCGTGAACGGATAGGGCGCGTGTCCGGGCATCTGGACGCACGGATGGTCCATGTTTGCCTGCCCAACTTTCCGCGTTTGACGCCTCATCGTTCCGTGTTTGCCGGATTCTTATTCCGCATCTGACCGCACCCGGTTGTAGGATCACTGGAGTGATCGAGCGTCGGATACGCCCTCTGATCGGCGAGTCGCTGGCCGATACGCGCGTCGTGATGGTCATGGGCGCGAGGCAGGTCGGCAAGAGCACGCTCTGTGAGGCGATCGCCGCGTCCGAACAGCGTCAGACGGTCAGTCTTGATGACCAGGCACCGCGGGAGAACGCGATCGCCGACCCGGCCGGGTTTCTGGCTGGTTTCAACGGCCCGGTCTTCATTGATGAGGTCCAGCGTGTACCCGAGCTGATCCTGGCGATCAAGCGGATCGTAGACCGCGAGCAACAGCCGGGGAGGTTCCTGCTGAGCGGGTCAGCGAACATCCTGGGCTCCCGCAAGATTCAGGAGGCGCTCACCGGCCGGATCGAGTTGCTGCGTCTCGGGCCGCTCGCGCAGGCCGAGCTGGAGAGCGCCGAGGGCAACCTCGTCGATGCGCTGTTCGCTGCCTCCCCGCCGCGTATCGAGCACGCGCCGATCGGCCGGGCGGCGTTCGCGGAGCGGATCGCCGCCGGCGGCTACCCGGAGGCGCGCGATCGCCGGGGACGCCGGCGGGAGCATTGGTACTCCAACTACCTGACGACCACCTTCGAGCGAGATCTGCACGCGATCGCCGACCTGCACAAGGAGCACGAAATGCGGCGGCTACTCGTACTGCTAGCGACACGCTCGGGCAACCTGCTGCACTACGCCAACGTCGCAGGCAGCCTCGAGCTGGACGGCAAGACCGTCAAGAGCTACATCGAGTTGCTTGAAGCAATCTTTCTCGTGCGCCGGATTCCCGCGTGGCGACCGGGACTCTTGCAGCGGGTCGTGCACGCCCCAAAGGTCTACGTCACCGACAGCGGCCTGCTGGCGCACTTGCTCGGCGCAGACGAGCTCAGGATCGCCCAGGATGACCGAGTCACTGGCATTGCGCTCGAGACGTTCGTCGCGATGGAGATACTCAAGCTCGCCAGCTGGAGCGAGACCGAGCCGCACATCTACCACTACCGCGACCGCCGCGGCGGCGAGGTAGACCTCGTGCTGGAGGACCGCGCCGGGCGGATCGTGGCGATCGAGGTCAAGGCCACCGTGTCGCTCTCAGGCGCCGACACCAAGAGCCTCGTCAAGCTCAGGAACGCCCTGGGCGACCAATTTGTCGCCGGCGCGGTCCTGCACGGTGGTGAGCAGACGCTGCCACTCGGCGACCGCCTGTGGGCCATACCCGTGAGCGGGCTATGGGCTTGAGGACACCCGAAGCGCTCGAAGGAGCTCCACCGGCACGCGGACTCAAAGGCACGGAGCACTAGCCTGGGCAGAACGACAACGGCTCCGGCGATACGATGCGGTGGCCCCAATGCCGACGTAGCTCAGATGGCCAGAGCACCGCTCTCGTAAGCGCTCGCTGCGAGGGGGAGGGGGAGGGGGAGGAAAACCGGAGCTAGAGCCGTTTTTGGCTTGATAGCTCGAAAGGCACCCCTTCCGTGTGCGGTCAGATAAGGACAGCTGCAGACAAAGAATACACGGTCCGTCCGATACCACAGCGGCAGAAAATAGAGAGCCGACGGCCGGAGTCGAACCGGCGACCCCCGCTTTACGAGAGCGGTGCTCTGGCCATCTGAGCTACGTCGGCGTGACCCCTCATGGTACAGCGGAGGATGCCCGAGTCTCGTGCGGTATATAGCCAAATCTGAGCTCGCGTAGGGGTACCGGCTTCCTGTCCGGGCGTCCTCAGCGAGACTGGCTTGCGAATGTCAGCGTCACCCTTTCGTCCTTGCCTTCGAGTCCAGGGATGCATAGAAGTAAAAACGCTAGCGAGTGCTTTCGGAATTTCCGTTGTCAGTGGATCTTCACCGGTGTGGCCTGGGCCGAGGTGGGCGATTAGCCAGTCGATGTTGTGAGGCGAGGCGGATACAGGCGGGCCTAGCGTTCCTGCGAGGTTGTCAGGTCCGTGTATCGCGATCAGGCCCAGCCAGGTAGATCTCCCGGGGTAGTCGGGGCAGATCGGCGTAGGGTTAGGTGGGTGCCTACCGATCGGCTGAGCGTGGTGCTGAGGGCGATGGCGCAGGCCAATGACGGCGTCTCGGTCTCGCCGATCGACAGGGTGTGCGTGGCGGCGCGGGTACTGCTCTCGCTGCGTGGGGCCGGGCTTTCGCTAATGGTGAACGGGGAGCTGCGTGGGACCGCTGGGGTTTCCGATCCGGGCATTGCGGTGGTGCAGGAGCAGCAGCTCACGTTGGGCGAGGGCCCGTGCGTGGATGCGTGGGCCGGCAGGGCTCCGGTGTTGGAGTCGGATCTGGCCGATCCTGCGGTGGTGCGCTGGCCGGTGTTCGCCCGGGCTGCCGTGGATGCTGGCATCCTGTCCGTGTTCGCATTTCCACTGGCTCTAGGGGGGATCCAGATCGGGGTGCTGGTGCTCTATCGCGATCGCTCGGGCATGTTGAGCGCGGATGAGCTGGCCTACAGCCTGGTGCTGGCTGACGTGGCGACCCACATGATCCTCGGCCTGCAGGCCGGTGCCCCGGCCGGCGAGTTGCATGAGCTACTGGCGAGAGAGCCGCCGCACTGGGCGGAGATCCATCAGGCGACGGGGATGGTCTCTGTTCAGCTTGGTATCTCCCTGGATGAGGCGTTCGTCCGGCTGCGCGCTCACGCGTTTGCGCGGGACCTCCCGCTGCGAACCGTTGCATGGGAGATCCTCACGCGCCGCTTGAGTTTCCAGGAGGCGATGTGACAAGCAACGCGAGCTTTGCTGCTTCATAGTGTGGGCTTCGGCGCTCAGGGATAGCCAGATCGAGATCGAATCGTGACACGAGAGCAGCGGATTGTTGAGACCTTCGTCGAGTTGGCCGACACGATGGTCGAGGACTTCGACGTTGTCGAGTTCCTGCATCGTCTGGCCGAGCGCTGCGTGGAGCTGCTGGAGTGCACCGAGGCGGGGCTGCTGCTTGCCGACGCCGCCGGCGTGCTGCGAGTGATGGCCTCCTCCAGCGAGCGCTCCGACGCGCTGGACCTGTTGCAGTCCCAGAACCAGGAGGGGCCATGCTTTGAGTGTTACCGCGGCGGAGTGTCGGTGTTTAGCGAGGATCTCGCGGGCGATGCGGATCGTTGGCCGACGTTCACGCCAATGGCCGTACAGATGGGGTTTCGCTCAGTGCAAGCGATCCCGATGCGCGTGCGTGGAGAGACCGTCGGAGCATTGAATCTGTTTCGCGCTGTGGCCGGGCGCCTGGTCGAGCAGGACATGGCGCTCGGGCAGGGGATGGCCGATATCGCCGCAGTCGCGCTGCTGCAGGAGCGCACCGTGCGCCAGGCGCACGGCGTGGTCGGGCAGCTCCAGGGCGCGCTCAGTAGTCGAGTGATAATCGAGCAGGCGAAGGGTGTGCTGGCCGAGCGCGCTCACATTGGCGTGGACGCCGCGTTTGCTCGCCTGCGCGCTTACGCCCGAGCGCACAACCTTCGCCTCGGCAACGTCGCACGGGATCTCATCGACGGTCACCTCGACGCCGCCTCGCTCAGCGACCCTGCGCTCGGCGCTCGCTCGCCCGAACGCTGACACCCCTCGAAATGGACTACATTCGGGCCAGGCGACCGAAACACTTGTCCGAGGTGATAGAATTGTTATTGTCAGCGGTTAGCATCCGCTTTCACGTCGCTCCAGACCCCGGTGGCGTTGCTGCCCATCGGACCCACACCTCTGGAGCAAGATGCTTGTTGAGCACGAGAATCAACACGCTGGGGCAAGCCCAGCGCGGGCGACTGGGTCGGAGGCGCGCGGCGGCTTCTTGGCCCTGCCACAGCTCTTTTCCGCTGTTGTACACCTCGACAGCGAGCGGGCCGTCGTGATCCTCCGCGGCGAGCTGGATCTGATGAACGTTGGTGCCTTGGTCGACTGCCTTGCGGGGATTGTGCCCGCCATCAACGAGGTTGCGCTCGACTTCGCCGAACTAGACTTCATCGAGTGCTCCGGGCTGTACGCCATCGCCTCTGCCGCCAAGGCGGCGACCGCTCTCGGCGGTTCACTGAGCATCTGCTCCCCACGCCCGCAGCCGCAGCGACTGCTCGACCTCGTCAACTTCGAGCAGATCTTGGTCAGTCGCTCATGAGCATCCTCGTCAAGGGGCGGAGGATCTCTACCCTCGCTGGCGCGCTCTGCTGCCTCGCGCCCCACGTCACCGAGGATTCGCAACTCCCCGCAGACTCGGTGACGGGCGCCCTCATGGTCCACACAGGCGCCTTGGCGCCGTCAATGACCCATCGACGGAGGTCAACATCTTGACGGAATACGCCAGCACCCGGAAGCGGTATCCGGCGGGTGCGAGCAGCGAGCCTTCGCGCCAAACACGTGTGGCCGCCAACGGAGGGTCGCCGGCCGAGCGCCCGTTCTGGCGCGAGGACCTCGCGCCCTACGCACAGCCCCATCTCGGTCGCAGCCTGCGCGAATTGGCGACGTCCGTCTTGCCGTATCTCGGCTTGTCGATCCTCATGTACTACCTGCTCGACTCCTCCTATCTGCTTGTCCTAGTCATCGCGATCCCGACGGCAGGCTTCCTCGTGCGGACGTTCATCCTCTTTCATGACTGCACGCACGGCTCGCTGATGCACACCAAGCGCGCGAACATCTGGCTCGGAACGGTCCTTGGGCTGTTCGTCTACTCGCCGTTCTTGCGCTGGCGCCACGACCACGCGATTCATCACGCGACCTCCGGCGATCTGGATCGCCGTGGCGGCGGCGACGTTCGCACGCTGACAGTCGAGGAGTATCACGCCCTATCCCCCCGCTCGCGGCTCGCCTACCGGCTGTTCCGCAATCCGCTCGTGATGTTCGGCATCGGACCGATCGTCTCACTGCTAATTGGACCGCGGATCGTCTCGCGCGACGCGCGTCCACGCATGAAGCGCAGCGTGATCGGAACGAACATCGCGCTCGCGGTCGTGGTCGGCACCATCTGCTGGCTGATCGGCTGGAGCCAGTTCCTGC
This sequence comes from Solirubrobacteraceae bacterium, assembly GCA_036561505.1. GTDB lineage: Bacteria > Actinomycetota > Thermoleophilia > Solirubrobacterales > Solirubrobacteraceae > Palsa-744. Next base: position 835 of record DATBPE010000091.1, on the reverse strand, counting down.
TCGTGCAGGCGCCGACGGTGCTGCTCGCGGGCTCTGCCGGCATCTGGCTGTTCTACGTGCAGCACCAGTTCGAGGACGCATACTGGCAGGAGTCCGGGGGCTGGAGCTACGCCGACGCGGCGTTGCGCGGTAGCTCCTACCTGAAGCTGCCGAAGCTCCTGCAGTTCTTCTCGGGCAACATCGGCCTGCATCACGTGCACCACTTGAACGCGCGGATCCCCAACTACAACCTGCAGCGCGCGCACGAGGAGAACCCGATCTTTCACGGGGTGCCGACACTGTCGTTCATGGACGGCATGCGCTCTGTGCGCTTGAAGTTGTGGGACGAGAAGCGCGGCCGGCTAGTGACCTTTGCCGAAGCGGCTGACGCGGCGATACCCCCAAACCATGGCGTGCATGTTCGTCCCACCCCGAACGGTGCTGAGAAGCGAATGTGACGGACGCTCGGACCTTCGATCTCCCGACCACACCTCGTTCGCGTGCACTGCGTCGAGATCGAGCAGGAATCGCCGTAGGCTGTTCGGCTCACTGCGCTTGGTCGTGACGTAGTCGTCGATCCCAGGCAAGCCTGGCGCACTGAGGGCAGCAAACAACCACGTTGCTTGGTTGCGGTTGTTAGTCCTAGCGGCCGACCGAGTAGGACTCTCGAGAGCTACTGGCGAGGTACGGCGACGGCCAAAGCTGACCTGGCCCTTCTTAGTCAGCATGGACGTTGTGGCTGGCCCTCGTGTTCGTAGGTTCGCGGGTTAGCCTCGCGGTTGTTACCGACCGCTGCGGCCAGTGCCGCATACGAATGGAGGACCAGCCATGCCTGACGTTACCGCTTCGATTGCTC
>DATBPE010000090.1:0-20604 GCA_036561505.1 Solirubrobacteraceae bacterium | reverse complement strand
GGGTGAAAGCAAAGTACGGCTCGGCCACCAGGAACTTTCCGCGCTTTGACAGTTGGCCTATGTATGTCCCGGCGGGAGCAGGTCCCTTCATTTAACTTTCGCGGCGAGTGTTCTAAGCGCGACCGCCAGGCCGTGATCGGTGTCGACACCCTTTGCTATCGATATGTCCGGGGTGATGCCGGCACCCTCCTTGACGCCACCCCCACCGAGGTTGCGCCCGTTGGGTGTGAAGTACTCGCCGACCGTTATGTCCAGTGCACCGCCGTTGGGGAGTTCTTCGACCTCCTGAAAGACACCCTTTCCGAATGTGTGGGTGCCCACCACGGTCCCACGATGATGGTCCTGCAATGCCGCGGTCACGATCTCCGAGGCCGAGGCGGTGTCCCGGTCGACCAGCACCACCAACGGTATCGAGGTCGAGATCGCCCCTCCCGTGGCTCGCAGTATGTTCGTGGGCTGCGTTCGTCCCCTGGTGGTGACGATCACCCCTGAGGGTATGAATATGCTCGCTATCAACTGCGCCTCCCTGACCAGCCCACCGCCGTTGTGGCGCAGATCGAGCACCAGCCCACGGACACCCGAGTGCAGTAGTTGGCGCACGGCGTCACGCACTTCTGCATGAGCTCCGCTGCTGAACATCGCCAGACCGACGACACCGAGCTTCTTCCCATCCACGGTGCGCGTCACCGAGGCGACGACCGGCTCGGCAATGGTGGCGCGGGTGATGGTTGTGTTGCGAGTGTGTCCGTGGGCGCTGAGTGTGAGAGTCACGTCGGTACCCGGTGGACCCACGATCAGAGCCGTTGAGGCATCTGAGGAGAGCCCAGCGAGTTTGCGTGAGTTCACAGCGGTGATCAGTTCCCCTTCATGCAGACCGCTACGGGCCGCCGGCGAAGAGTTGAAGACCTGCTCGACTCGCAGGCCGAGGTGTTCTTGGCGTACCTCGATTCCGACTCCCGAGAAGCTGCTCGCTTTACCAAAGTCACCGTATTCGTGGGGCGTTAGATAGTTGGAGAAGCGGTCGTGCAGGCTGGCCACGGCGCCGGCTATAGAGGCACTCGTCAGCTGGCTGCTCTTGATCGGTCGGTAGTAGTTGTGCTGGATTCGAGCAAGCGCCTCGTCGACCACTTCGGTGTTGTGGTTGGCCACAAAAGCGTGGCGCATGAAGCCGGGGAGCACGCGCGGGTGCCCGCCGATCCAGATGCCGGCGAGCAGCACCAGCAATCCGAGCGGGATCAGAAAAGCGAATGGCGGCTGTCGTTGCGGTGTGGGCATGGCCAACCGTCAGCCTACGTGCTCGGGCGCGTTACCGAGTCGCACCCTGCGGCGCGTGTGTGAGCACTCCCAGCGAGTGTCGGCGCTGGCGCGTTCGCCTGACGGCCGCGACACGGGCACTCAGACGCGCAGAAAACGCCGCAGCGAGAGCCCCGAGCCGAGTGCGGAGACGGCTATCGCGCAGCCCATCAGAATCGCGATCAGCAGCGGGAAGTTGATCATGTTGGGCTGGGATACCAGCTTGAGGGTGTTCGCCAGAGGATCGACGAGCGTGAACTTCGCCAGTGTCAACAGACCGATGGCGGCGGCACCCCCGAGCGCTCCGAGCAGCAGCCCCTCGAGAACGAACGGCCAGCGTATGAACCAGTCGGTGGCACCCACCAGCTTCATCACCTCCACCTCCCGGCGACGCGAGAAGAGCGACAGGCGGATCGTGTTGGAGATCAGTAGCGCCGAGGCGACTATCAGCAGCAGCCCCAGCAGCGCCATCGTGAGCTTGATGACCTTCGTCGCCGACAGGATCCGGTCGGTCTGGGCCTGGCGATCCTGGACCGTGACGATCGCCGGATCGCTGACCAACCGTGTGCCGAGCGGGCTGGCCGGGTCCAGCTCGGCACGCAGCTGGTCAGCCGCGTCGGGCCGGTCGGGCGTCAGGCGGAAGATGTCCGGAAGCGGGTTGTAGCCGATCACCTGGAAGGCCTGGGGGTCGAGCTTGCGCTCTTGTTCGTAGCCCTGTTGCTTTGAGACGAACTGGATTCGCTTGACATGAGGCGCCCGCGCCAGCTCCGCTCGAACACGTGCGACTTCGGCGGCACTGGCGTTGGGAGTCAAGTCGACGTCGACAAGCACCCGTTGGCGGACGTCGTTGGCGGCGCCGTTGGTTGCCTGAACGACCGGTATGAAGACACCGAGCACGAGTGTGGTGACGAGCACCGAGGCGAGCGCGGCGAAGCTTGGCACGGCGTTGCGCCGTGTCGAACGCAGCGCCTCGCGTACGAAGAAGGAGACCTTCATGGGATTTCGCGGCGCAGACGTTCGCCCAACTCGTCGGTGTTCTCGTCCTGCGGACCGTAAGACCCCGCGGCCTCGTCACGAATGATCCGCCCCCGCTTGAGCTCGATCACCCGGCGACGCATCTTGTTGACCATCTGTGAGTCGTGGGTGGCCACGAGCACCGTCGTGCCGGCCCGGTTGATGCGATACAGCAGTTGCATGATCCCGATCGAAGTATCCGGGTCGAGGTTGCCCGTCGGCTCGTCGGCCAGCAAGAGTGGTGGGTGGCTGGCAAACGCTCGCGCCACCGCGACTCGCTGTTGCTCCCCGCCGGAGAGCTGATGGGGATAGTTGTGCAGCTTGGTCGACAGACCGGTGAGACGCAGGATGTCAGGGAGCGTCGAGCGGATCCGCTTGCGGCTGGCACCGGTGACCTGCAGCGCGTAGGCGATGTTGTCGTAGACGGTGCGGGTGGGCAGCAGCTTGAAGTCCTGGAAGACCACGCCCACGTTGCGCCGGTAAAAGGGGACCTTCTTGTGGTCGATCTCCGCGAGATCCTTGCCGGCAACCAGGATCGTGCCCTCGGTCGGGTCGAGCTCCTTGATCAGCAGTCGCATGATCGTGGACTTGCCCGAGCCGGTGGCGCCGACCAGGAACACAAACTGCTGGCGGCCGATCGCGAATGTCGCCCGCTCTAGGCCGACATCGGTCGAGCCGTAGCGCTTGGAAACTCCCCGGAATTGAACTACGAGCTCGCCCGAGGGGCTCCCACCAACCTGCGCCGGTGCCTCGGCGGCGCGTCTGATCGGGCGTGCGTGCGGGGGCCGCGAGTGAGCGGCGTGCCGCGGATTGTCGGTCTGTGTCTTTGCGCCGCGAGCGCGGCGGCGCGGCGGCGCGGCGGTGAGCGGCGTCGGACTGGGCGGGGTATCCATCAAGCGGGCAGAGTAGCGCTCGATCGCCGGTTGTCCGAGCGTTTCGCCTGCATGCATAGGGATTTGCAGAAGCCCGGTCGCTGCCAATGGCGCCACCGACACCGGCCTGGCGCCTGTGGAGCCGGCTCCGGAGAGCGCCTGGGTGGAGAACTCTCGCTAGATTGATCTTCAGCCGATGACGAGTATCACCACCACAGAGGTTCCCTCCAATGGACTGCCGGTTCACCGCATCCCGCTGCCGGGCACGCGCGCTATCACGGTGCTGGTGGCGTTTGAGGCCGGTGCACGAACGGAGCGTCCTGAGGAGAACGGGATGGCGCACTTCCTCGAGCATCTGGTGTTCAAGGGCGGTGAGAAGTACCCCACCTACACCGATGTGAACGAGACCGCGGAGCGCCTCGGCGGGGTGCTCAACGCGTACACCAGCCACGACTTGGTGGCATTTCACATAACTGTCCGCGCGCAGGCGGCGCCCGCCGCGATCGATCTGCTCAGCGATTTCGTGGGGCGTCCACGCATCGACGGCGAGGAGCTCGATCGCGAGCGTGGCGTGGTGATCCAGGAGATCAACCGTGCCTTTGACCAGCCCTCGATGATCGCGGAGTACCTGATCGATGAAGCGGCGTTCGGGGATCATCCGCTTGGACGCACGGTGCTGGGACCGGAGAAGAACCTCAAGAGCTTCACGCGCGAGGCGATCGTCGCCTTCCGTGAGCGCCGCTGGGCGGGTTCGCGCGGCGGGGCATTTTTGGCTGGAAACCTCGACCACCTGCCCTCAGATAACGAGCTGCACGAGCTCTTCGCCCGCTTCCCGACGCTGTCCGAGCCCGAGCCTTATGCGCCCGCACCGGCCTTCGCGCCGCAGACGATGGTCGAGGAGCGCGACACCAACCAGTCGCACCTGCGGATGATCTACCGGCCGCAGATCTCGGTCACGGACATGCGCGAGCGGGCCGCCCTGTCGATCTACTCGACCCTGCTCGGAGGCTCGATGGGTTCGCGGCTGTTCGATGAGATCCGCGAGAAACGTGGTCTGTGCTACTCGGTGTACGCGATCGATCACGCCTTCGCCGATGTGCCCGTTCTGCAGTTGGGCTCTGGCTTGGATTCCAGTAAGTGCATCGAGGCCTACACGCGCATGCGCGAGATCGTGAATGAGCTACGCGCGGAGGGACCCACCGAGGAGGAGGTGGCACGCGCCCGCGCCTACGCGGCGGGGCGGCTGGTCCTGGCGTTTGAGAACTCCGGAGCGGTGGCGCGCTACGCGGCCAGCCAGGCGGTCGTGTTTGGCGAGCAGATCGATCCGGACAAGGCGATCGAGGCGCTCGACGCCGTCACCTTCGACGAGGTGCGGGAGGTCGCAGCCAACGTCGCCGATCACCTGGCCGTCGCCTGCGTGGGACCCCACGCGGTGGAGGAGTTCTAGGCGGGAGCGGCTCCGCCGCCCGGCCCCGGCGGAAACAACGGGGGGGGCTCTGACTGGGAGCGCCGGTTCTCGTAGACGTCCGCGAGCTTCTCGATCCGGGAGTCCTCACCGACAATCTCCCGGATCCACCGCGAGACCTCCTCGACGTCGAAGGAGCGGGCCTCCACCATCGCTTCGATGTCCACCCAGTCGCGCGGCCGGGCGAACATCGCCTTGAACACGGCGAGGCCGGCGCAGTCGAGCACCGGGATCGTACGGTTCCCGAAGGAGACGTAGCGGACGTTGCGCTCGACCTCGTCATGAAAAGGCAAGACGCTGAAGAAGAGGTCGATCGGCGTCGCGTCCCACAGCAGACGCACCTGGCCGTCACGTTCGGCCGCTTCGACATCGACCCCTCGCACCCTGACCCCATCGGGCAGAGCGGCTAGAACTTCTCTCGACCGGCTCGGGGACACGAATACGTTCACGTCGACGTCCTGCGTGCCGCGAGCCTCGATCGTGCAGTAGCCGAGTGCGATCGCGCCGCCGATCGCGTGTGGTATTCGAGCCGCCCGCAATCCGTCGTGAACGGCGAGCATACGGTCGGCGACGCCGGTCATGTCGCCAGCCGGATCAGCGGCGGATAGACCAGCTCGCCGCGTGACCTGGAGGGCATTCGATCGGCGAGATCGAGCACCTGGACCAGGATCTCACCAGACCGCTCGAGTGCATCGCTGTCGGAAAGCGCAGAGATCTCCAGTTCGAGCCCGGCGGCTCGAGCGACCCGCGCAAGCGCCGACACGGATGGCTGGCGACGCCCGTGCTCATACGCGCTGAGCACGGAGGACTGCAGCCCGGACCGGCGCGCCAGCTCCGCCTGGCTCAGTCCGGAGGTCCGGCGAATCTGGGCGATCAGATCGCCTGCGACACGATCATTGCTTCCAGCCATAAGGCACTATAGTAGCACATTCGCTAACAGTCGCTTTATTTTGGTAGCGAATACGCTACGCCTGTTATCCGATAGCCACCATGCGGTCGATCGGCACGCGCGCCTTGGCTGCGGTCTCCGGGTCGACCCGGACCTGGAACTTCATCTCGCGCAGTGCGTCGCGCAGCTTTGGCAGCGTAATCATCTTCATGAACTGACACGAGGCCTCGGGATTCGCGGGGATGAACTCGATCTCCGGTGCGGCCATCTGAAGCGGGTAGAGCATTCCGATCTCGGTGGCCACGACAGCCTCGCGCGCCTGTCCGGCCCGTGCGCTCTCGGCGAACTTCAGCATCCCGCCGGTCGAGAGCATGTGCACACCCTCTGCTGATACGTCGCCGGCGGCGACGTACTCCATGACGCTCGTCGAACAGCCGCACTCGGGATGAATCAGGAACTGTGCACCCGGATGCGCGGCGCGGGTCGCCTCGATGTCAGCCGGGCGAATCCCGGCGTGCACGTGGCACTCGCCGTCCCACACATGCATCCGCCGCCCGAGTTCCTTCTCGACGTAGGCGCCTAGCCACATATCGGGCCCGAACAGGATCTCGGTGTCCTCGCCGTGGGTCTCATAGATGTGGCGCACGACGTCCACAGCGTTGGCTGAGGTGCAGCAGTAGTCGGTCAGCGCCTTCACCTGGGCGGTGGTGTTGATGTACATCACCACAACCCCATGTGGGTACTGCGCACGCCAGGCGGCGAGCTGCTCGGCGTCGATCGATGCCGCAAGCGAGCAGCCAGCGTCCAGATCGGGGATCAACACGGTCTTCTCCGGACACAGGATCGAAGCGGTCTCGGCCATGAAATGCACGCCACAGAAGACGATCGTCTCGCCGTCGGCCGCGGCAGCCTGACGCGAGAGGCCCAGCGAATCGCCGACGTAGTCGGCCACGTCCTGAACCTCGGGCACCTGATAGTTGTGCGCGAGGATCACAGCTCCGCGCTCGGCGGCGAGTGCTCTGACCTCCTGCCTCATGGCAACCGTCTCCTGCGGCGAGAGCGCGGCGGGGGAAGCCTGGTTGGGAGCCATGGGCAGGTTCATGGCAGCGCCTCCATGATCAGGGATAGATCCAGAGCTGGGGCCGAGTGGGTCAGCGCACCCATCGATATCCATTCTACCCCGGTCTCGGCGATGCCCCTGAGCGTCTGGAGGTTCACCTCACCGCTAGCCTCCAGCCGCGCCCGCCCGCCGACCTGCGCGACAGCCAAGCGCAGCTGATCGATGCTCATGTTGTCGAGCAGCAAGCGCGGTGCACCGGCGGCCAGGGCCTCGTCGATCTCGCGCGGATCGCGCACCTCCACCTCCAGCGTGTCCGCCAACTCGGGCGCCGCGGCGCGTGCGCGCTCAACCGCCTGGGCGATTCCGCCGGCCGCGGCGATGTGGTTCTCCTTGATCAGGATCGCGTCATACAGCCCGGCGCGGTGGTTGACGGCCCCGCCCGCCGCGACAGCCGCCTTCTCGAGCTCGCGCAGGCCCGGCGTGGTCTTGCGTGTGTCCAGCACCTTCGCGCCGGTGCCCTGCACCGCTCGTGCCGCTCGTGCCGCGAATGTCGCGACACCGGACAGGTGTGTCAGGAAATTCAGCGCGGTGCGCTCGGCGCTCAACAGCGCGCGCGCGGAGCCCTCCACCGACATGACCGGCCCGCCCTGCTCGCGCCAGAGTCCCTCCCCCACCAGCGGCTCGATCCGCGCCTGGCTGTCCAGCAGCGTGAACGCGATCCGTGCCGCGTCCAGCCCGTAGATGACACCCGGTGCCTTCTGGGTGATCAGCGCCCGTGCCCGCGCGTGCTCCCGCACGGTGGCCACGGTCGTGACGTCTCCGTGCGCGATGTCCTCTCCCAAAGCGCGGGCAACCAGCTCGAGCAACCCGTCTGTGGCTAGCGCGTCGATGAGGCCGCCTTCAGTAGATAGGCTCTGATGAAACCGTCCAGCTGGCCGTCCAGCACGCGCTGCACGTCTCCCACCTCCTCGCCGGTGCGGTGGTCCTTGACCATTGTGTAGGGGTGCAGCACGTAGGAGCGGATCTGCGATCCGAAGTTGACGTCTTGAGCCTCACCCTTCTCGCGGGCGATCTCCTCGGCGCGTTCGCGCTCGGCGCGCTCCAAAAGCTTTGCTCGTAGCATCGCCATCGCCGTGGCGCGGTTTGAGGACTGCGAGCGCTCGTTCTGGCACTGCACGACCACGCCCGTCGGGCGGTGTGTGATGCGCACCGCTGAGTCGGTCTTGTTCACGTGCTGGCCGCCCGCGCCCGATGCGCGGTAGGTGTCGACCTGCAGATCGTCCTCGTCGATTTCGATCTCGCCGGTGTCCTTGACGACGGGCGCTACCTCCACCCCGGCAAAGCTCGTCTGGCGGCGGTGCGCGGAGTCAAACGGCGAGAGACGCACCAGGCGATGAACACCGCGCTCGGCGCCGAACAGGCCGTAGGCATTTTCACCGGACGCCTGGAAGGTGGCCGACTTGATTCCGGCTTCCTCCCCCGGGCTCGCCTCCAGTAGATTCACCGCAAAGCCACGGCCTTCCGCCCAGCGCATCTCCATGCGCAGCACCATCTCCGCCCAGTCCTGGGCATCGGTGCCGCCGGCGCCGGCGTTTACGCTGACGAGCGCATCGCCGGAGTCATAGCGACCTGAGAACAGCCGCTGCTCCTCGAGCTCGGCCAGGCGCTCCTCCAGTGTCGCCATGTGCGCTTGCACTTCCTCGGTCAGCGACTCGTCTTCTTGGGCCAGTTCGACCAGTCCGTCGATCTCGCCGATCTCGCTCTCCAACGAGCGAAAGACGTCCAGGCGCCTGGATGTGCGGGAGTGCTCGGCCGATATCGCCGCAGCCTGCTCGGCATCCTCCCAGAAGCCCTCGGTGCCCATCTGAGCCTCGAGCGCGGCCACCTGCTCACTCAGCGCAGCTGGGTCAAAGATAGTCCGCGAGCAGATTCAGCTGCTCACGGACAGCGGCCAGCCGCTGCGGCGTGGAGTCATTCGGTGCGGTGGTGGCCATCGGCCTAGGCTATCAGCGTACGGTGAGTGGCTCAGGTCGCGCTCAGCGTGAACTTCGCAGAGCGCTTCACAAACGACCGACCGGAGCTGTCCTTCGGCGCCAGGTAGCCGCACACCAGGTATGTGCCAGGACCGGCGGTGGCGCTGAATACGTTGATCGTTCCATGCCAGTTGAATGAGCCGTGGAAATTCACCGGATTGCCCGGATAGTGCTGTGGAGCGCTTGCTAGAGCTTCCGGACACTGTCACCGCAAAGCCTTCACTTTCCGCGCTCGTCAAGCTCAGCGACGGCGGACTCACCGCGATCTTCAGCTGCTCGAGGCCGACGCGTCCGCCGCCGCGCTCAGCAGCAACGCCGCTATCAGCGTCGCTAGGATCCGTGACACTTCTTGAACTTCTTTCCGCTGCCGCACCAGCAGGGATCGTTGCGGCCGACCTGGTGCTCGCCATCGACCACCCGCTGCTGAATCTGTGGCGGAGCTTCATCGTTGTTGGGGGCGTTCGGCTGACCGGCGGCGGCCGCGATCGCGCCGGCGCCCATTGCGCTAGTGCCGCCGGAGTAGGACACCCGGCCGGCCCGGGTGGGACTGCCTGGGGCCGCGAAGGTTTGCTGCGCGGCGGCGCCGTTCTGAGCGTCGACGCTGACCTGCGCGTTGAAGATCATGCGGGCGAAGTCAGTCCAGATGCTTTGCATCAGATCGCCAAACAGGTTGAAGGCTTCGTTCTTGTAGGCCACCAGCGGATCGATCTGGGCAAAACCGCGCAGATGGATGCCCTCGCGCAGGTAGTCCATGTCGTGCAGGTGCTCACGCCAGCGCTCGTCGATGATCTGTAGCAACAGGAAGCGCTCGAGTGCCCCCATCAGCTCCTCGCCGAGCTCGGACTCGCGCGCGGCGTAACGCTCCTGCGCCGTGGCGGTCACCAGCTCGGTGAGGCTCTCCCGGTCGATTGTCTCGCGGTCGAGGTTCCTGGTGATCGGCTCGATCGCCAGGAACTGGGAGAGCGCGGTGAACAGCCCATCGAAGTCCCAGTCTTCGGTGATGTTACCCTCGGTGTAGCGGGCCACGCTGTCGCCGAGCACCTTGGCGACCTGTTCTCGGGCCTCCTCGCCGATGCTCTGGCCAGCCAGCACTTCGTCGCGGTAAGCGTAGATCACACGCCGCTGCTCGTTCATCACGTCGTCATATTCGAGCACCCGCTTTCTGATCAGGAAGTTCTGCTCCTCGACCTTGCGCTGGGCCTTCTCGATCTGCTTGGAGAGCATCCCCGCCTCGATCGGTTCCTCGTTGCCCTCCGCGTCTACCCCGCCCAATCGGTCGAGGATCTTGTAGATGCGATCACCCGCGAACAGCCGCACCAGGTCGTCCTCGGCCGAGAGGAAGAAGCGCGATTCGCCCGGGTCGCCTTGGCGCCCGGCGCGGCCACGCAGCTGGTTGTCGATGCGGCGGGACTCGTGACGCTCGGTTCCGCAGATATACAGGCCGCCGGCCGCCATCACCCGTTCGCGGTTCTCCGCTACCTGCAGTTCGATGTCCGGCAGTAGCTCAGCCAGGCGCTGCTCGTACTGCTCCGTGTTGGCGCGATCCACCCCTTCGCGTGCCAACTGCTGTTCGGTCAGGTGCTCTGCGTTGCCACCGAGCTTGATGTCCACTCCACGACCGGCCATGTTGGTTGCGATCGTGACCGCTCCCGGCTGGCCCGCCTCGGCCACGATCTCGGCCTCGCGCGCGGCGTGCTCGGGCTTGGCGTTGAGCACCGTGTGCGGAATCCCAAACTGCTTCAGGCGCTCTCCAAGCAGCTCTGAGACCTCGACGGAGATCGTCCCCACCAGCACCGGCTGGCCGTTCTCGTGACGCGCGGCGATCTCTCTGGTGACCGCGCTCCACTTGCCCTCCTTGGTCTTGTAGACCTGATCGTTGCGATCCTCGCGAACCATCGGCATGTTGGTGGGTACCTGCACGACCGGCAGCTCGTAGATCTTCATGAACTCGGTCGCCTCGGTCAGCGCGGTGCCGGTCATGCCCGAGAGCTTCTCGTAGAGGCGAAAGAAGTTCTGGTAGGTGATCGTGGCGAGCGTCTGGTTCTCCTCCTGGATACGTACGCCCTCCTTGGCCTCGACGGCCTGGTGCAAACCCTCCGACCAGCGCCGCCCGTCCAGAATGCGCCCGGTGAACTCGTCGATGATCTTCACCTCGCGTTCGATCACGGCGTAGTCGACATCGCGCTTGTACAGCGCCTCGGCGCGCAGCGCCTGGATCAGGTGGTTGACGAGGTGCCCGTTCTCGGCCTTGTAGAGATGGTCGATGCCCAGAAAGCGCTCCGCCTTGGCGACGCCCTGCTCGGAGATCGCCACGGTCTTCTGCTTCTCGTCGATCTCGAAGTCGAAGTCCGCCAGGAACGACTTCTTCATCCTCGGGTCCATGCCTTCGGGGGTTTTGCCCACGGCCATCTGGGGCGCTAGGCGCGCAAACTTGACATACAGATCGGCCGCCTGTTCGGGGGCGCCGGAGATGATCAGAGGGGTACGCGCCTCGTCGATGAGGATGTTGTCGACCTCGTCCACGACCGCGAAGTAGTGCTCGCGCTGGACCTTTTCGGCGATGTCAGTGGCCATGTTGTCGCGCAGATAGTCAAAGCCGAACTCCGAGTTGGTCCCGTATACGACATCGCAGGCGTACGCCTGCTGCTTGTCCTCGTATGACTGCATGTTCTGCAGCACCCCGACGCTGACACCCAGAGCCTCGTAGATCGGGCTCATCCATTCGGCGTCGCGACGAGCCAGGTAGTCGTTGACGGTCACCAGATGCACGCCCTTGCGTTCGCCGGTCTCGGGGTCGCGGACCGCCAGCGAATTGAGCACCACCGCCAAGGTCGCCGTCAGCGTCTTGCCCTCGCCGGTCTTCATCTCGGCGATACAGCCCTCGTGCAGCGCCATCGCGCCGATCAGCTGCACATCGAAGTGGCGCATGCCCATCGTGCGCTTGGCGGCCTCCCGCACAACCGCAAAACACTCGGGCAGCAGCTCCTCCAAGGACGCTCCGCCACCGGCGCGCTCACGCAACTCCTCCATCCGCTCGAGCAGCTCGCCGTCTGAGTCGTGTTCGAGCTCGGGCTCGAAGGAGCCGATCCGCGCGACACGCTTCTCGTAAGTCTTGAACTTCTTGGTTTCCCCGACGTTCAGCGCGCGATCGAGAATTGAGGGCATCGATCAAGGATAGCTCTCGCCGCAGCCCTGTACAGCCAGGCGCCGTTGGACTGAGGCAAGCGAGTTCGACGGCGCGAAAGGAGTGCCCGCGGGGGCCGTCTCTAGGTCGACGCGGACGCCGGGCGGTGAGAGGCGGCGCGTGTCTGGCGCCGGGCACGGCGCTTGTCGCGATGACGCTTGACCTGGCGGGCGATCTCGTCGACCATCAGGTTGAGCGAGTGCAGCATCTCGGGCGAGGCGTCCTGTGCGCGCAGTGTCACACCCTTGAGATAGAGCGTTCCCTCCGCGACCTGACAATCGGACACTCGCGGATTGGGCTCCTTGAAGATCTCCACCTCCAGGCGAGCCAGCTCAGATACCTGGCGAGCCACCTTGGCCAAGCGGCGCTCCAGATGTCTTCTCATCTCGTCGGTGACCGGAACGTTTCGACCCTTGATGTCGATCTGCATTGCGCCTCCCGATGATCGGCTGTTAGACGGCTGGCGCTTCTCTGTTACCCAGGGGCGCGTCTTTGTATTCCCACGCCCCGGGGCCGCGGGCCGCCGTGGACTTCTAGACGCTTCCCGATCGATGCTACGCCCAGCGGCGGCGGTTGTCTACTGTCCATTCCTGCGCACGGTTTCAGAGTGAAAGGGCGCGGCGAGCCCGACTCTGGTGGGAGCACTGGGGAAGGGCTGTGTCCGGCGTATTCAGAGGGTGCGCCGGGCCGTGCGGGCGGTCACACTCACCGATCCTCATCGGGCTGGGTCGGCTTCTGCTCAGGTGCTTGGGAGTGCTCTGTCCAGAAGCCGACGGTCTCACGCTCGTGGCGGATGCCGAGGTCCAGGGCGAGCCTGGGGCCCGCTGCAGCGTGCTCGGCGATCTGCTCGCGAAGCGTTTCGTATTCGGTGAGCCTCTGCCGGTGGGTCTCCAGCTGAACGGCGGCCAGCTGATGGGCCTCGGCCCCGAAGAAGAGCTTCAGGAGCGCCAGATCGCGCAGCATGTAGAGCTCTGGCGTGAGGTTCTCAAGCCAATACTCGAGCGCCTCTGCTCCACGATCGGTGAGAGCGTAGAGCTTGCGGCGTCTACCGTCGGGCTCCTGCTGCTCGGTGACGTATCCGGCGCGCGCGAGACGTGCGGGCTCGGCGTAGAGCTGGGAGTGAGGCAGCGACCAGAAGTGCCCGACCGTTGCCGAGACCATCTGCTTGAGCTCGTAAGGGGTGGCTTCGCCGCTCATCGACAGCAGGCCGAGGACGATGTGGGAGGTTGGGGTGAGCTCGATCTCGTCGGTCATCAACTAGTAATCATCTGTTTCGGATGATATGTTTCGGAGCATCTGGTTAGCGGTTGAACTGGAGGCGAGCTTAGATGACCGAGGCGAGAAGAAGCGGTGCCGCGCACGGGGTGGCGGTGACGGACATGCACCCCGGCCGTGCGCAAGACTTCCACCCAAGCCACACTCGCGCCCGCGCGGGCGAGCGCTCACACTCGCGGTTCGGACGGGCGGGGCGCCAGCCCCACGGTGCAGGCTGGATGATGCGCATTGGATCCCTCGGTGTGGTGCTGCTCGGACTTGCACTCCTGGGCATACCGGCGGTGGGCTCGGCCAGGCCCACGGTCACACTCAAAGTCAGGGCCATCCCGATACCCGGTTTCCCTGGCACCGGAGATGTCTTGGGAGCGGGCACCGCGGTGGAATCCCAGGTCACGATCGGCGGCACCGAATACGGCGGCTTTCCTTCTCCGATGACGGGGCTGAACGTATTCGCGCCCGCGGGGATCAAGCTGACCCCCGCGGGTTTCGCCACTTGCGCAGCCTCGGTGCTAGAAGCGGTGGGTCCCAGCGGCTGCCCGAGAAAGTCGCGCGCCGGGCCGGCAGGTGTGGGCCTCGGCGTCGTCGCCTTCGGCGGCGATACCGTCCCTGAGGAAGTATCCATCCAGGAGTTCTTCGCCCCCGGTGGCAGTCTGAACTTCTATGTCGAAGGCGACACACCGGCCTCCTTTCAAATCCTCGAAAAGTCGCATTGGGTCGTGGCCGGCAAACCGTTCGGGCCCGAGCTGGAGATCGAAGTGCCGCTCGTGGAAACAGTGCCCGGCGCCAACGACGCGTCGGTCCTGTCATTCAAGGTGAAGGTCGGTGCCGCCTATCGCAAGGGCAAGAAGACGGTTTCCTACATCACCTCGCCGAAGCGCTGCCCAAAGGGCGGCTTTCCGGTGAAGATGGAACTGAAATTCCTGAGCGGCGAAACCGTCACGGTCGACGACACCGTGCCATGCCCCAAGCGCTGAGGAACTCTCGGAACTCTCACGACAGGCTCTGATCCAGTCAGGGCGAGTGACCGGGTGGCCACCCAAATAGCGGCGAGGGTCAGCCGCTGGAGCGAAGACTCGCCAGGATGTCGCCGTGCCCCATGATGGCGCCGATCAGGATCGCCTCTGAAGCGACCTCCACGCCTGCAAAGAGGATGCTCTCTCGTAGCTGTGCGCCGTCGCCGATACGCGCGCCGTCGCCGATCACCAGCGGGCCCATCAGCCTCACCCCCTCGCCGATGTGAACCCCCTCGCCGATCCACACGTGGCCATCGACGATCGTGCTCTGGGGCAATGTCGAGGAGTCCCCGGCCCTCACGCCAGGGGCGACTTGCGCTCCTCGCATCTCCAGGCGCAGCCTGCCCTCCAGCGCGTCGAATGTGCCCTGGCGCAACTCCGCGAGCGAACCGACGTCGTTCCAATACTCATCGAGCTCGTGGATGTGAAACGGGACGTCGCCCTCGAGCAGAGCGGGGAACACGTCTTGGGCCCAGTCCACGAACGGGCGCTCGGGGAAGTAGTCGAAGATCTCGGGCTCAAAGATGTAGATGCCGCAGTTGCCTAGATCCGAGAGCGCTTCGGCGGGATCGGGCTTCTCCTGAAAGCCGGTGATGCGCCCCTCGCGATCGTGCAGCACCACGCCATACTCGCGCGTGTCGGACACTTTCTTGACCGCCAGCGTCGCGATCCCGCCGGCCTCACGATGGCGCCCGGCGAAGGCCGTGAGATCGATGTCGGTCAGCGCGTCGCCGGAGATCACCACGAATGTCTCGCTCCCGAAGAACTGCGAGCATCCGCGTACGCCACCGGCGGTCCCGAGCAGCTCCGGCTCGTACTTGTAGCTGAGGCGATCGCCAAAGTGCTCGCGGATCGTCTCGGGGAAGTAGTGCAGGTTGGCGATCACCTCCTGAAAGCCGTGTCGCTCGAGCAGATCGAGGATGTGCGCCATCACCGGGCGGTCGAGCACCGGGACCATGGGCTTTGTGATCTGGTAGGTGAGGGGCCGCAGTCTGGTGCCCAGACCGGCCGCGAGAACCATCGCTCTCATCGTCCGGGCAAGCTACCCGATCATCCGTCTTCGCACACTTCTGGTGAGGATCACTCGGCGGCGCTCACAGGTGAGGCAAAGACGCCAGTCCCACGATCCTGCGGGCGCCGGGCGCCGGGCGCCGGGCGCCGGGCGTCGGGCGTCTAGTACTGCGGCTCGGCCCGATCCGGGAATAGCTCCGGCAGACCGTCGCTGAGCTTGTCGGTGAACTGGGGGTCGCGCTTGTCAAGGAACGAGCTCACCCCCTCGCGGGCGTCCGCGGACTGTCCGCGGGAGAACATGGCGCGCGAGTCGGCGCGGTGAGCGACCATCGGGTGCTCGGCGCCCAGCATGTTCCACATCAGCCGCCTTGCGAGCGCCACCGATACCGGCGCCGAGTTCTCGGCAATCTCGCGGGCGAGCGCCTCAGCGACTGCGAGCAGCTCGTGTTGTGGGTGGACGCTGCGAACCAGTCCTCCGGCGAGCGCCTCCTCGGCACCAAAGACCCGTCCGGTGCTGACCCACTCCATTGCTTGGCTGATCCCCACCAGGCGCGGCAGAAACCAGCTCGAGCATGCCTCCGGGACGATCCCGCGACGCGCGAACACGAAGCCGATCTTGCTCTCCTGCGCGAGGATCCGGATGTCCATCGGCAGCGTCATCGTGATGCCCACGCCCACGGCCGGGCCGTTGATCGCCGCAATCACCGGCTTGGTGGCGGCAAAGATCCGCAACGCGACCTGACCTCCGCCGTCGCGTGGGATCTCCTGCTCCTCGGTGGCCCGCTCGCGCCAATCGAATGTGCTGCCCCCGGCGGCCAGGTCGGCGCCGGCGCAAAACCCTCGGCCCGCGCCAGTCACGATGATCACGCGGACCTCATCGTCGGCGTCGGCGAGGTCAAACGCCCCGATCAGCTCGCGCCCCATCGTCGCGGTGAACGCGTTCAGTCGCTCGGGGCGATCGAGTGTGATCGTCAGTATGTGATCGGCGATCTCGTAGCGGATCTCCTGGAAGGCCGCCTGAGCTGGTTCGCTCAAAGCTTCACCATGACCTTGCCGGTGTTGCCTCCGGTGAACAGCAGGTTCAGCGCCTGCGGCGCGTTCTGTAGCCCCTCGACGATGTGCTCCGCCGCCTTTATTTCTCCGGCGGCCAGCCAGCCGCCCACCTCGGCCTGCGCTTGCGCGAAGCGGTCGAAGTAGTCGAGGATGATGAAGCCCTCCATGCGCCCGCGCCTGATGATCAGCGCGCCGTAGTTCGCGGGGCCCGCGGGTCGCCCGTGGTCGTTGTAAGAGGAGATCGCGCCGCACAGCACGACCCGCCCGCGCAGCGCGAGCTGGCCCAGGCAGGCGTTCAGGATCTCCCCGCCGACGTTGTCGAAGTAGAGGTCGATTCCGTGGGGGCAGAGATCGCGCAGGCGCTCGGCGACGTTCTCGTTCTTGTAGTCGATCGCCGCGTCGAAGCCAAGCTCCTGCACGATCCACTCACACTTCTGTGGACCGCCCGCGATGCCGATCACCTTCGCGGCGCCCTTGAGCTTGGCGATCTGCCCCGCACTGGAGCCGGTCGCGCCGGCCGCACCGGAGACGACCACAATATCGCCGTCCTTGATCTTGCCCACATCGGTGAGCCCGAAGTACGCGGTCATGCCGTTGATGCCGAGCACGCCGAGCACCGCGGTCGGCGAGACCCCGCTGGGTAGCACCTGCAGCGTGCGCTCTCCCTGGTCGGCGAGCACGTAGTCCTGCCAGCCGGTCATGCCGAACACGAGATCTCCCGGCGCGTAGCGATCGGTGTTGCTGGCAAGTACCTCCGCCACGCCACCGCTGCGTACGACCTCGCCGATTCCGATCGGCGGCAGGTAGCCGGGTGCATCATCCATCCAGGTGCGGATCGTCGGGTCGATCGAGATGTAGCGCACGCGCGCCAGTGCCTCACCCTCCCCCGGCTGCGGCACATCTGACTCCTGTAGGTGAACGGTGTTCTCGTCGACCATCCCCGTGGGACGCTCGGCCAGGATCATACGGCGGTTGCGATCGGCCATTTTGCATCGTTCCTTCCGATGAAATCTAGGAGCAGAGCCTGCTCACGGATCATCCCACACACCAAAGGCGCCGGTGACGCCGCTCCCCCAGGAGAACGAAACCGGCGAGCTTCGCCAATCATCCCCGCCGTGCTTGTCGCTCTCCTGGCTGGTGGGCTATTCGATGCCGACGGCCCGCAGGCTGGATCGAGCGAAACTCATCAGCGGCGCGTGCAGGTTCTGCAGTTGATCGCCGTGGCCGTCGGCGATCCGCTGGGTGGCTAGCCCGACGATGCACGCAACGAGGGCCGTGCAGACGAAGCGCTGACGCTCGTTTTGAGCTTCGACCATTCTCGCGATCGCCTCAGCGCCGCGTGCTTGGCCTTCCGCGCGTCGCTTGATCGATGCGGGGCCGGCGGCATAGCTCTCGATCAGAGCCGCTCGGGCGAGCGCTGGCTCGCTCTCAAGCGCGTCGAGATAGCTCTCGAAGAAGCGATCCAGGCGATCGAGCGGCCCGTCGTCGGCGACCCCGGGCGGTGCCGGTGAGGCTTCCTGCAGTTCTTTCATGATGACCGCGACGGCCTCGTCGTAGACCGCTAGAAAGCAGGCCTCCTTGTTGGAGAACTGTTCGTAGAAGGTTTCGCGGGAAACGCCGGCCAGCTTCAGCACATCGGCCACCGAAACGTTCGCGTAGCCGCGCTGTGCGGCCGCCTCGGCCATCCCGCGCAGGATCCGTTCGCGTTGGGAGTCGGCCACCAGCTGGCGGCTCAGGCCGTGACGTCCCGGCGGAAGTCGGTTGGCGCTCACCGCCAGCAGTCTAATTACGAACAATATCGTTCATAAATATGTTATGGTGGCCCCAATGAGCGAAGACCGCAGTCCGCGTATAGGCCCAGGGGGCGCTCGCGAGATCGGATTGGTGAACGCCACGATCGTCAAGCTGATCGGCATCTCTCTCGGCCGCAGCGAACCTCTGAACCTCTTCAGCACCCTCGCCCGACATCGCCGGCTGTTCCGTCGCTGGCTGCGTTTCGCCGCGGCACTGATGCCAGGCGGCAGGCTGCCTCGCCAGGACACCGAGCTACTGATCCTGCGGGTCGCGCACAACACCGGCTGTGACTACGAGTGGAGCCACCACGAGCACCTCGCCCGCCAGGCGGGGTTGACCGAGCAGGAGATCGCGCGGGTGCCAGACGGCCCGCCCGCGCCGGGTTGGTCGCCGCGCCGCGCCGCGCTGCTGAGCGCCGCCGACGAGCTGCATGGCGAGCGCCGAATCGGCGATGAGCTGTGGGGACGATTGCGCGCACAGCTCGACGAGCCCCAGCTGATCGAGCTGTGCATGCTCGTCGGCCACTACGAGATGCTCGCCATGACCCTGAACTCTCTTCAGGTCCAGCCCGATCTCACTACCAACCATCGCCCTGCACGCGCTATGCGCCTGTTGCGCGCCCGCCGGGGCGATTAGAAATGGAGGCAAAGTGGCCATCAAGGATCTCAACCTAAAGCGGTGCCTGATCACCGGCGCGGCGAGCGGCATCGGCCGCGCCACCGCGCTCGCCGCCGCCGCCAAGGGCGCTCAGCTGTTCCTGACCGATATCAACGAGCAGGGGCTTCGCAGCGTTGCCAGCGAGATCGCCGACGCTGGCGCAGCGGTCAGCTTCCTGCGGGCCGCGGACATCTCCGACCACGACGCCGTCGTCGCGCTAGCCGGCGAAATCCACGATGCACACGGCAGCATGGACGTCGTCATGAACATCGCTGGCGTCTCGACCTGGGGCACGATCGATCGGCTGGAGCATCGCGACTGGAAGAAGATGATCGACATCAACCTGATGGGCCCGATCGGCGTCCTCGAACGCTTCCTACCGCCGATGATCCAAGCGGGCCGAGGCGGTCACGTAGTCAACGTCTCCTCGGCCGCCGGCCTGTTCGGCCTGCCATGGCACGCGGCCTACAGCGCTAGCAAGTTCGGTCTGCGTGGAGTCTCCGAGGTGCTGCGCTTCGACCTGCGTCGTCACCACATCGGCGTCAGCCTCGTCTGTCCGGGCGCGGTCAGCACACCTCTGGTCGGCACCGTTGAGATCATCGGAGTCGATCGCCAGAGCCCTCCAGTGCAAAAGCTGATCGAGCGCTTCGAGAGGCACGCCGTCAGCCCCGAGCAAGTGGCCGAAAAGATCATCCAGGGCATCGAGCGCAACCGCTACATGGTGTTCACTTCTCGGGACATCAGAGTCGCCTACTGGTGCCAGCGCAAGTTCGCGCCGTCGTATGAGTTCGCGATGCGCTCGCTCAACGATCGCGTCGCTGAGACCTTCAAACACGGCTGATCTCAGGGCGGATCAGCGGGATCAGCCGGCTCGCGGGACCCTCAAGCTCCCCGCTCCCAGGCGCTACGGTAGACACGCTGATCCTCGGTCAGCTCGTCGATCGTGACTCCCAGGGAATCGAGCTTCAGACGGGCGACCTCCGAGTCGATCGACTCGGGCACCTCCAGCACCTTGCGCTCGAGCTTTCCGGCGTTGCTCCTCAGATACTCCACACACAGTGCCTGCGCGGCGAAGGAAACATCCATCACCGAAGCTGGATGACCCTCGCCGGCGGCGAGGTTCACGACCCGTCCGCCGGCCAAGAGATTCAGGCTGCGCCCGTCCTCGAGCGTGTATTGACGCACGAGCGGGCGCACCTCACGCGCGGGAGCGCTCGCCAGCCGCTCGAGGTCATCGAGTGAGATCTCCACGTCGAAATGCCCGGCGTTGGCGAGCACCGCGCCGTCCTTCATGCGCTCGAAGTGCTCACGGCGCAGCACGTCCCTTCCCCCGGTCACCGTCACGAACACGTCGCCTCGCTCGGCGGCGTGCAGTGCGGGCATCACCTCGTAGCCCTCCATGCGCGCCTCCAGAGCCCTGAGCGCATCCACCTCGCAGACGATCACCGAGGCTCCCGCGCCTTTCGCGCGCAAGGCCACACCGCGCCCGGTGAAGCCATACCCGAGCACTACCACCGTGCGTCCCGCCATCAGCAGGTTGGTGGCTCGCAGGATGCCGTCGAGCGTGGACTGGCCGGTGCCAAAGCGGTCGTTGAAGGCGCGCTCGGTGCGCGACTCGTTGACCGCCAGCACCGGACACGCGAGCGTTCCCTGAGCTTCCAGGGCCCGCACTCGCAGCAGCCCGGCTGTCGTCTCCTCCATGCCCCCCAGCATCCGTGCGGCGTGCTGTGGATGGCTCTGGTGGATCGCGCCTATGAGATCGGCGCCGTCGTCGATCGTTACCTGGGGGCCGCGCTCGGCGATTTCGGCCACGTGCCCCGAGTACTCCTCGGCGCTCTCACCGCGGGCGGCGTGTACTTGTGCTCCGTGGTTCTGAACGAGTGCCGCCGCCACATCGTCCTGGGTGGAGAGCGGATTGGCCGCGCACAGCCACACCTCGGCGCCGCCCGCGGTGAGCGCTCGCACCAGGTTCGCGGTCTCCGCGGTGACGT
>DATBPE010000089.1:0-3802 GCA_036561505.1 Solirubrobacteraceae bacterium | reverse complement strand
AGCGTCTGGTGCTGCTGGGCGACGTGCTGGAGCTGCGCCACGGCCCGCATCGCGAGGCTCTAGAGGCCGCCCGCCCATTCTTCTCAGAGCTGGGAGAGGCCTTCGCTGGCAGGGAAGTGGTGATCGTCGCCGGCAATCACGACCACGCCATCTTGGAGCGCTGGCTTCAGCGACGAGCAGAGCTCCCGCCGTCTGGAGCGCTCGGACTCCAAGAGCGCATCGCCCCCGCCGAAGCATCCTGGATGCTCGAACACATCGCCCGCTGGTCAGAGCCGGCGCGGGTCAGCGTCGCCTACCCGGGGGTGTGGGTGCGCCCGGACGTCTACGCCACCCACGGCCACTACCTGGACTGCCACATGACGCTGCCAACGATGGAGTGCGTCGGCATCGGTGTCATGAGCCGGCTGCTGCGCCGCCCGGCGACGGGCTTTCACCGCCTGGAGGACTACGAGGCGGTGATGGGCCCGGTATTCGCGTGGATCGACTCAGTCGCCCAGCTCGCGCCTGAAACCGACGCGCTGAACGGGCAGAGCACGGTGCGGGCGTGGATGGCTTTGCGCGGTCAGCGCGACAAGGAGGGAATGTGGCCCGCTGTGCGCTCGCGGCTGATCACAGGCGCCTTCCCGGTTGGTGTGGCGCTGCTCAACCGCGCCGGCGTCGGGCACTTCAACCCCGACATATCCGGTGCAGCGTTGCGGCGCGCCGGCCTCAGCGCGATGGGGGAGGTCACCAGACGTCTCGGGCTCGCCGACACCTACGTCGTCTTCGGCCACACGCATCGTGCCGGCCCGCTCCCAGAGGACCCGCAAATAGAGTGGAGCGCTGCGGGTGGCGCGCGCCTAATCAACTCCGGCTGCTGGACCTACGAGCCACACTTCCTGACTGCCACCCCAGGCGAGAGCCCATACTGGCCGGGGGCGTGCGTGCTCGTCGAAGATGAGGGCCCACCCACCCCACCGGTGCTGAAGCGGCTGTTGGCCGATCGCTCACACTCCGATCTCAGCGCCAGCGCAAACTAGTCCCATCCGGCCGGCGGCCGAGATCCGGCGATCGCCGTGTCAGAGGACGCCCGGCGTGAAGCAAGTGGCAAGGCAGCTCACGCCCCGCCCGAGCTCTAGCTCCATGAATCCCTCGGTGTGACGCTCGTGCTCGATCAACGGTTGCGCCCCCGAATGATGAACCTCGAGCTCGGTGCCGTTCACCCGCACAACGCCTGTGCCGTCAAAGACCCCCCAAACCCCGCCGGCCTCATACCGACCCGAGTAGGGGCCGGGCTGATCCTCTGTCTGGGGGTGCAGCCGCGCGCCGGGCGCGTCCTCGGTTCGCAGCGGCTCGAGCAGCGCACGGCTGACTCCCAGAAGCTCCTGGATCGCTAGCTCGGTCTCCTGGTAGGCGCCCTCACCGTAGTGATACTCGAACAGGCGCGCGCGCCCGTCGAAGAGGTAGCGGGCCGGCCAGCCCTCGTTCTCGTACTCCTTCCAGACCTCCAGGTCGCTGTCCACGAGCACCGGATAGGAGATCCCCAGGCGCAGTAGCGCCTCTTGCACCGCCTGCTGCGGGCGCGAGATCTCAAAGCCCGGACTGTGCACTCCGATGACCCGCAGTCCGCTGGGGCGATAACGCTCGTCCCAGGCCTTGAGGTAGGGGAGAGTACGCAGCGAGTTTGGTCTGGCGAAGTCCCAGAACTCCACCAGCATCGGCCGTCCGCGCGCAAGCACCGACTGGGTTGGGCCATTGAGCCAGGGCAGATGAGTGGGGAACAGAGGTGCTGCGATCGTGTCGAGAGGGACTCGCATCTGCCCGCCACGCTAGCATCGAGCGGCGCACCGGATTGGCGCCGGTCGACCGCTTGTTCACTTCACCACAAAGGGGTATACATGGATTTCTGGACGCGTCTTGAGAGCTTGCGTGAGAGCTGCAACGTGCTCGAGCATCCCTTCTATCAGCGCTGGTCGGCGGGGGAGCTCTCACACAGCGAGCTGGCCCACTACGCCGGGGAGTATCACCACGCCGTGGTGGCCCTGGCTCGTGCATCGGAGAACTGCGCCGGCGCCGTGGACTCCCAGACAGAACCGGTGCTGCGAGCCGAGCTGGACCAGCACGCACGCGAAGAGGACAGCCACATCGCGCTGTGGGAAGGCTTCTCCCGGGCGCTCGGGACCGTCGCCGCGGATGACCCCAACCCCGAGACGATGGCCTGCGCATCGGAGTGGGCGGGGGAGCCTGGGGAGGAGCTGCTCGATTCGCTGGTGACGCTGTACACGATCGAGTCCGGTCAGCCGGAGATCTCAGCCACCAAGCACGCCGGCCTGCTGCGCCACTACGGACTCTCGAGCACCGAAGCCACCGCTTACTTCCGGCTGCACGAGCACCTGGACGTCGAGCACTCGAGCAGCGCACGCACCCTGATCGAAGAGCGCCTCGGGGACGGTGGGCAACAGCAGCGGCTGCTCACCCGCGCCGAGCGGGTGCTGCGCGCCAACTGGCTGCTACTGGACGGTGTCGAGCGAGTCGCCCACGCGGCATAGCCGGCGGTGGGCTCGATCGACGCTAGCCGATTGAGCCCACCATCTCCAGCTGGATCAGCCGGTTGAGCTCAACGGCGTACTCCATCGGCAGCTCCTTGGTGACCGGCTCGATGAAGCCGTTGACGATCATCGCGGCAGCCTCGTCCTCGGTGAACCCGCGTGAGCCCATGTAGAAGAGCTGCTGGTCAGAGATACGACCGACCGTCGCCTCGTGGGCGACCGTGACGTGCGGGTTCTGGATCTGGATGTCAGGCCAGGTGTCCGAGCGCGATTCCCCATCCATCATCAGCCCGTCGCACTGCACCCGCGCCTTGGAGCCAGCCGAGTTGTGGCCCATCTTGACCAGGCCTCGGTAGCCCATGATGCCGCCATCCTTGGAGATCGACTTGGCCAGGATGTTCGAGGTCGTGTTCGGCGCCAGGTGCACGACCTTGGCGCCCGTGTCCTTGTGCACGCCTTTGCCAGCCACACCCACGTTCAGATGATCCGCCCGTGCGCCCTCGCCCATCAAGAACGAGCCCGGATAGAGCATCACGTACTTGGCGCCCATCGACCCACCGACCCACTCGACCGTGCCGTTCGCGTCCACCACGGCACGCTTGGTGTTCAGGTTGTAGACGTCCTTGGACCAGTTCTGCACGGTCGTGTAACGCGCCTTGGCGCCCTCGTGCACGAAGATCTCAACGACCGCGGAGTGCATCGAGTTGACGCTGTAGGTCTGCGCGGTGCATCCCTCGATGTAGTTCACCTCTGAGCCCTCATCGGCGATGATCAGGGTGTGCTCGAAGGTGCCCTCGCCGGCGCCCTCCATGCGGAAGTAGGACTGCAGCGGCAGGTCGCACTTGACGCCCTTCGGGATGTAGCAGAAGGCCCCGCCAGACCACACCGCGCCGTGCAGAGCGGAGAACTTGTTGTCCTGCGCGGGCACGCACTTGGTCATGAAGTATTTCTGCACCAACTCCGGGTACTCGGTGATCGCCGTGTCCATCGAGCAGAACAGGATGCCCTGCTTTGCGTACTCCTCCTTCAACCCCTCATAGACGGGCTCCTGGCGCCACACCCCGACGACTCCGGCGAGATGCTCGCGCTCGGCCTGGGGAATTCCCAGATCCTCATAGGTCTGCTTCATCTCGGCGGGGACGTCGTCCCAGCTGTTGAAGCGCCCGGCGGTGGGGGGGGAGTACAGGACGAGGTCGTCGAGGTTCAGGCCGCTGAGGTCGGGGCCCCAGTTCGGCATCGGCTTGCGTTCGAAGATCTCGAGCGATTTCAGCCGT
>DATBPE010000088.1:0-3081 GCA_036561505.1 Solirubrobacteraceae bacterium | reverse complement strand
CACCACTAGCCCGCACCAACCCATACAACGCCACCATCGCTATCAGGCCGAACAACACACTCCCAACCCGCCAACCCCACGGACCATCACCAAACAACCTGATGCCCCCGGCAATCACAAGCTTCGCAAGCTGCGGATGCTCCGCATTAGGATCATCACCCCTAGGCGCACCGTGATACGGCGCACCCTTGGGAGGATTGATCCCATCAATCACCCGCGCCGCATTCACATAATAATTCTCATCAAAGATCAAGGTGTGCGACCGGACGCCCCGGCACGATCCGGTGCACGGATACCCCACATCGACCAGCCGAAGACACAGCGAGATCAGCATGACCACCGCCAGCACCCCGATCACGAACAACCGGTCGGAGGCCACGTAGATGGCTTTTTGGCGCAACCGGCGCCACAGCGAGTCGCGCTTCTCAGTCGACATCGGCCCAGACTATGGGAGTGCCCGGCGGGGCGTCGGGCCTAGCGCCGGTGGCCCCGATCGCACTTTCCGGGCTGGCTACTCGGTGTCGTGAAAGATTGCGGTGAGAGTCAGTGCCAGGATCTTCAGGTCCAGTCCCAGCGACCAGTGCGCGATGTAGTAGTTGTCCCACTCCACGCGTTCGGCCAGCGAGGTCCGCCCGCGCAGGCCGTGCACCTGCGCCCAGCCGGTGATCCCCGACTTCACACGGTGACGTTCGTCATAGCGGGAGATGTCCTCGCGAAAGAGTTCCACGAACTCCGGGCGCTCCGGGCGCGGTCCGATGATGCTCATCTCGCCGCGCAGAACGTTTAGGAACTGAGGCAGCTCGTCCAGCGAGGAGCGGCGCAGTAGCCGCCCGACCAGGGTCCGGCGATCGTGGCCTTCGATGCCGCCGGGTGCGGTGTCCCCGCCCAGCATGAACTGCAGGGCGGTGGTGTCGTCGTCTGTCAGCCCGGTGTCAGCACATCCGCCGTGCGCCAACTGCTCGGCTGTCATGCGCATCGAGCGGAACTTGTAGAGGTCAAAGACCGTCCCGTCGCGGCCCACGCGACGCTGACGGAACAGCACCGGGCCGGGCGAGCTGAGCCGTACGGCCAGCATGATCAGGACTATCAGGGGTGCAAGGGCCAGCAGGATGATCGCGGCCAGCCCACGGTCGATGGCGTACTTGACCGCAAACTGAAGACCCTTGGGGTCGACGCGCTGAAAGGACATCAGCGGCAACCCACCGACTGTGTCATAACCAACGCGGTTGTTGATCGTGTCGAACATCCTTGGCACCACCGAAACCTCCACGCCCAGCTTCTGGCAGTGCTGGATCAGGCGACTGACGCGAGCGTCTGCGGTCGACGAAAACGCCACGATCAGGTTGTGCACACCGGTGTGCGCGATGATCTCATCGACTTCCTCAACGGTCCCGAGCACGGGCATGTCGCGACCGCCGACCTCGGCAATCGAGCGCGGGTCGTCATCGAGAAAGCCCAAGGGTATGAGGCCGTACTCGGGGTGGTTCTCTAGGCGCTTGGCGACTTGAGAGCCGACCAGTCCGGCGCCCAATATCAACACGGGCTTTCCCACCAGCCGCCGCGATCGAGCCCAGCGCTGAACCAACGCGAGCGCGATTCGACAGAGGCCGACGCCGATCACCGCGAGCATCCACGCGTCCAGCCATCGAGTTTGGTCGGGCATCTGCCCATTGGCGAGCCGGCCGATCATCGCCACTGCCATCGCCGCCACAGAAACGGCGCTCACTATCGGCACCACACTGTCGAGGACCAGCGTCCGCAGGCGTGTGCGATACAGCCCACGCAGATACAGCACCAGAAGCACGAGTGCCGGCAGGATCAGCAGCGGGGCGCTTTGCGCGCTGACATCGACAGTTGCCGTGATGCCGCCGAGAGCGATCACGACGACCGCGCTCAAGGCCAGGAAGTCCAGACTTGGCTGCAGCACGTTCCATCCGCCACCCTCGAGTAGCCACTGCCAACGGCCTGTGTGGATGGCGCTGGGCGCTGTCTGGGGGGGCGGGACGTGCCTACCGGCGGGCGCCTGCGTTAGCGGGAGGCTTGTTGCGGCGGTCTGCTGGGTGATGCGCGGGCTGCTCATGGGTTCGTGGGCGTCCTGTCCCTAGTTGGTGCCGTCGTGCCCTGCCGCCGAGAATCTTCGCTCGGTGTCTTTCATCCTAAGTACCCACCATCACGTACTAGCAATATCAGCGCCAGAGACCAATGCGCTCAATCCCCAGTGGCGCAAGACGTCGGACATCGTCGCGTGCTGTCCGTATGGAGATACGCAAAAGCGATCTCGACGGATGCATCCGGGCCGTCTATGCAGATAACGCTGCTTCACTAGTCCCCTGCCTTGGGCCATGTTTCTCGGCTCGAGCAACACGACTGGTCGACTCTCCATGCCACATGCTCATCTCGCCTGAATGTGGACCGTCACAGACGGTGAGACGAGCAGTCTACCCAAACGCTAGCGAAGGTTGGGAGCGCTGTCGAGCCCCCCATGCTCCATAAGCACGGTTCCTATGAACACAGGAGCTCTGGGGCCTTTGATGGACCTGATCTGCACCGTTCACCGCTCGCGGCGGGCTACGTAGTGCAGCTCCGGATGAGAGCTCACACTCTCGTCATCCAGGACTGGCTGACCGTCGAGATCGAGACATTCCAGCAGAGCGAACCCGTGGTCGGCGAGTTGGCGCTCTTGAGCCGAGCGTGAGATGTAGTAGTGCAGCATCGAGTAGTCGTGCGCGGTGTCGTTGAGGATCGCGTAGTCGGCCTCTTCGCGCTGAAGCGGCAGCAGCCGACGGCGATTGCGCAGTCTGCGCGGCAGATAAAGGACGCTTCCAGCCAGGCCGCGCAGGCTGTTGGTTCGCAGCTGCAGCGGTTTGCGGATCAGCGGAGCGTAGGCACGGTTGTGCGAGGAGAAGATCAAAAGGCCGCCGTGTGTCAGCAGCCTGCGGACCTCCTCCAGTGCCTGACGTCGTTCGGCGTCGTTCAAGACATCCAGGACGTTGAAGGGGCCGAACACCGCATCTGAGGAGCTCTCCGCGAACCCCTGGAGGTTGCGCATGTCCGCCTCGCTGAACCTCACATCCGGGTAGG
>DATBPE010000087.1:0-33884 GCA_036561505.1 Solirubrobacteraceae bacterium | reverse complement strand
AATTAGGTTGGCGTGGAAGTCGGGCTTGTTCCTCGCCGCCGGGGCATAGGTCAGCCTCCTCTTCGAGTAGCTCATTGGCCCAGGTGTGTGCGGGCTTAAACCACTGTCGGAGGAGGCTGGATGCAGAGGATGACGGACGTGACTGCGACTGTCCACGCGGGCTCGCCCGCGTGGACAGTCGGCATCGATCTCGGGCGCCGCGCCGCGCACGAAGCGGTGTTGCGCGCACCGGACGGGACCGATCGGCGACTCAGGTTCAAGCATTCCCGCGATGACATCGACGGGTTCGTCGGCGAGCTCGCCGGGCTTGACGGGCGCGTCCTGGTGATCATCGAGCCGACCGCGACGCGCTGGCAGGCGCTCGCGGAGGAGCTCTCCGGCCAGGGCGTTGAGGTGCGCCAGGTCCACGCAGCGACCGTCGCGAAGCTCCGCGGCGCACTCGATGTCACGGGCGCAAAGTCTGATCGTGTGGACGCGCGCACCCTCGCCGGCGCGGCCGGCTACTCCCATCTCGTGCGGCCCGACGCACCGGCGGTGGCGTGCGCGCACGCGCTGTGCTTGGAGCGGCTGCGACTGCGCCGCGAGCGCCGCCGGCTTCGCGGCGCCGTGAAGGTTTGCCTGGACACGATCTGGCCCGAGTTTCTGCAGACCTTTCGTGGCGGCGAGCGAGGCATCACAGCACGCGCCGTGATCGCTGTCACCGGCGGGGACCCCGCACGCGCAACCAGGCTCGGCGCACAAGAGCTCGAGCGTCGAGTCCGATCCGCCGCACCCGGACGCCATATCGGCCACAACAAGATCAAGCAGCTGATCGAGAAGACCAGCCGCCCCGTCGGATATCGCGCTGCCAGGACCGCCTACGCCGCCCGACTGCAGCGGTTGATGCGACGCCGCGCGCTCGTCGAAGGCCAGCTCGAAGCGCTCGAGGAAGAGCTCCTGCGCCTCTACCCCCGGCTGCCCGGAGCGCAACGACTGCGCAGCCTGCCGGGCCTCAGAGAACTCGACCGAGCACTTCTCCTCGCCGCCGCAGGCGACGTCCGCAGGCTCAGGTCCCCTCGCGCGCTCGGCAAGCTCGGCGGCTGCGCACCGATCGCCCGCGACTCCGGGCAAAGCACCCCGAAGCGCAAGATCTCCGAGCGCTGCCGCTACCAGCTGCGTGACGCCGCGTTCCAAGCCACACGACGGATCATTCGTGCCTGCCCGGCGTTCAGGGCGCTCTACCACACGCTGCGCCAGCGGCTCACAGCCACACAAGCCGTGATCGCCTGCGCGAATCGGCTGCTGCGCGTGATCTGGCGCATGGTCAACAGCGACGTCGACTACAACCCCGCGAAGGTCGCCCCTGCCCTGAAGCGATAACCCAAACGCCGTCACGGCTGCCGCCTCACCAGACCGACCGAGCGCAAGCCCGCATTCGAAATTTCGAGCCCTCTCGAGCTCGCCCTGAAACAAGGGCCCCTGCGCACGCCAAAGACCGCACAAGACCCCCGGCCACCAAGGCCGCAACCGCACCTAATCAGGCCACGGCGTGCCACCCCACCGCTCACGAAACACCACCCGCGAAGCGCCCAGCCAACCCCCACCCAACAACCACGCCAACAGCGCGGACGAACGCCCCTACCAACACACAACTTGACAAAACGCCAAAGGCCAGTTTCTTTGATGCCTGTTGAGCTTTGGTGCTTTGCGGGCCGACTGCCTCGGAGCGGAGCCCGTTGGGCGTAGCGCAGTGGTAGTCGGGTGGTAGGCGTCCGATCCCCCAGGAAGGGTGTGGCCGGCGGCGGGATGACTCGCAAACCGGGTGGCCGTTGCGTGCCTTCCGTTGGATCTGTCTCCCGCCGCCTGCCACGGATGCCGCCGTGACTTCATAGAAGCCTGGACATCACTCGACATGGCTCTGTCCAGCGGCCTCCACATCACCCAGGTCAACGAGAGATGAGGAGAAGATCGATGATCGCAGTAGGCGTGGACACACACAAGGACGAGCACGTCGCCGCGGCACTGGACGGGCACGGGCAGCTGCTCGGAGAGATCGTGGTAACGGCCAGCCAAGCCGGCTATTGCCAGCTCACCAAGTGGCTTGTGAAGCTCGGTGAGGATGCGCTCGTGGGAATCGAGGGCGCGGGCAGCTACGGCGCCGGGCTGGGCGAGCACCTTCAGGACGCGGGCATACGGGTGGTCGAGGTCGAGCGTCCTCGTCGACGTGATCGTCCTCGCGGCAAGTCTGACCGGATCGACGCGCTGCTGGCAGCCAAGAGAGTCCTCGCCGGTGATGGCCTGTCCACACCCCGGGGATCGGGTACGCGAGCGGCGCTGCAAACACTGCTGTCCGCCTACCGCTTGTGCGTCGCCGAGCGCACCCGAGCGTTGAATCAGCTGCAAGCGCTGCACGTCACCGCGCCCGCTGCGCTGCGCGAACGCATCGGCGCCGGCAACGGCACCAAGCTCGCTCGCCGCCTGGCCCGGATGCGCGCCGGGACGGGTGCCGACGTGCAAGAAACGACGACGCTCGCGGTACTGCGAGACCTCGCGCGACGCGCCATCGCTCTCAGAGAACAGACAGACCACTACGAGCGCGAGATCGAGACACTCGTCCGCTCGCTCGAGCCGACGCTGCTGGACGAGCCAGGCGTGGGCCCAATCTCTGCCGGCAAGCTGCTGGCATGCAACCCACGGCGCTTTAAGAGCGAGGCCGCGTTCGCGCGCTGCAACGGCACGGCACCGCTCCCCGCGTCCTCGGGCAAGACGATCCGCCACCGTCTCAGCCGCGGAGGCGACCGTCAAATCAACAACGCGCTCTACACGATCGCGCTCTCCCGCTCGATCCACCACCCCGAAACACGCGCCTACCTGGACCGCCGAATCAGCGAGGGAAAGACCAAACGCGAGGCGATGCGCTCGCTCAAGCGACACCTCTCCCGCCGCCTGTACAAGCAACTCACACACGAGCCCTTGACTTCATAGAAGCATCCAACAAGTCCCCGGCATGCAACGAATGTTGCAACCAGTCTCCTACCACTCAGCCCACGACTGACAGGGCAAGCGCCTTGTGCAGTTCGGGCGTAGACAGCGGGATGGAACGCTGTCCTACACAGTCCTTTCAAACAGCAGGCGCATAACGCGTGTGCCTTGGCCGTTGCCGTTCCTTTGACTCCAAATAAGTTTTGCCCCCGCCCGTCATGGAAGGCACTTCCGTGACTGAAGTGCGAAAGCGCAGCGAGCGTGCTTCAGTCACGGAACGCGAAGCGTCAGCGCAGCGCCGAGCCGAAGGCGAGGGAATTCCAGTGGCGGGGGGCAAAACCAGTGGCCAGCGAAGTCGGCCACCCCGTACGAAGGGCGTCATGGACGTGGACGCCCGAAAGGACACCTCCCCGGACACGAAAGTCCGGGGACCTAACTGCAGTAAGGGGCCTCCGACGGAGGCGCCTTTGGTAGGGCGGCGGGACGGCCGCCCTACTCCTCTTGAACTTATACGTCCCCTTCGTTAGAGGGTCTTACGGCTCAAGCACGAGCTCGGTGCAGGTGCCTACCACCTTCCTCTGTTTGCGCCGTGGGGGCTCCAGCCACCCAGATGTGGTTCGAGCATCTTGGGTGTGAGCTCGGGGTCGGGCGGCATGCGCGGCAGGCTTTGCAGCCGATCCGAGTACTCGCGAGCGAACTGCAACCACCTCTCTGCCTCCGGGTCGGCCGCTACAGCCTCCTCCCGGTACCGAGCCACAATTGCCTCGCAATAGGCACGGATCCTCTCGGCCTGCTCCCAAGAGCTCACACGCTTGTGCAGGATCTCCACACGATGCTGCTCGAGGGCATGAACCTTGGCTTGCGCCATCGCCTGCTCCCACGCGCGCTGGTGTTCCTCCCGCTTGCGCTCCCGAGCGACACGCCACTGCTCGGCCTCCACGGCGAGCGTCTCGAGCTCACGCAATATCTGCGGCAGCCTGTCCTCAAGGCTCCAGCGCTTGCGATCACCCCACGTTGACTGCCGATCCCCACCATGCAGGATCGACAGGTTGAGCTGACCCGTTGCGCTCGTGTCGTAAGAAGTACCCCACGCCCAAGGTCCTCCTCGCAATGCAGCACCCTTCTCGAAGAGGCGTAACTTGAAGTCGTGGCCATTGATCGTCACGACAAACTGGCCGTCCTGTGCCGGCCTCCACGCCGAACGACCATACACATCGTTCTTCGGTCCCACGAGCGCAATATGATGCCCACGCCGCTCGATCTCTACGGCTAGCCCGTGCACGATCCGCAAAGCTCGCGGCAGAACCTTGGGAGCGACCTCCTGCACACGGCACAGATCACGGAACTCACGAGCGACCGCGTGATATCTAGCGACGCGGGTAGGCACCGGCACCGGGTCGGCGCCCAGCTCATTCCCGGTCGCCCCGTCCAGCAGCGAGATCTCAAAACCTGCCCTGGTCCAGGACACCGACAGACGCTTGCCGGCCGGCACCTTCCCATGACGCTGCGCCGCATAAGCACGCTGGCGCCAGTTGACCCCACCAGTCGCGGTCTCGTCCGCCACCAGCAGCTTCCCGCCTGCAGCGATCACATCCGCCACGAGCTGCTCGGTCTTCGACAGCACCTGGGCAGCCGCTGAGACCTGCGTCTCGCAGTCCATCAAAACCTGTGCTGCACCACCGGAACCCGCCCTTTCTCGCCCATCGCTGTCAGGTCGATCGCGTTGCCCGTCCAGCGCGGATAGGAACACGCGGCCATGGTCGGTCAGCTCAGCACGCCAATGCTGCCCCCGCCCCGAGACGCGGATCAAGCCGCGTGATCGCAAAGCCGCAGCAGAAATGCGATGCGAATACCCCTCCATGACATTCCCCGGAGAGCCTTCGGCGACCCAGCCAAGGACCCGCAACTGAGCGTCGTTGAGTTTGATCAGAGGGTTGGCCATGCGCGCTTGCTAAGCGCACAACTACGTGGCGCCCTTTTGAGCGCGACACCCTACCGGCCAGCCACCGACCAGCACCCCACGGCAGCGACCGCCTCCAGACCGCGTGCTCCTCCTCAAACCACGAGCCAGCACGTCCGCGGTTGGGCTCTCCCGCAGGCTCTCGCCCACGATCAGCGCGTCAGGGAACCATGTCTTTGACGCAGCCCGCCTTATCAATGTGCAGGTGGGCGTCGCCCTGAGTGACCAGAACATCACCGTCCACCCACCCGTGCGCAAACATGGGCGGCCGATCGTCAAGCCTGAGCGGCACGAAACCATCGCCCTCCACAGCCCACTCCGCGAGCACTCTAGCCTGCGCTGCCGTCAGCTCGACACTCATCACCACCCCCGAGGTTGCACACAGCAAGAGGATCGCATGATCGTTGTCGCTTGCATCCGCTAGCTTGATTCTCGTGGACAGCGACATCGATATCCAACGAGTTGCACGCACACTCGCCGAGACCGCTGGCTCCCCAGTACGGGTGATCCTCTTCGGCTCGCACGCCCGCGACGATGCTCACGACGGAAGCGATCTCGACTTCCTCGTCATCGAGTCTGAGGTGCCTGACAGGCACGCCGAGATGGTTCGCCTACGAAGCGCCCTTCACGACCTACGCAGACCTATCGACGTGCTCGTCTACACCGAGGCAGAGGTCGAGGAATGGGGCGACGCGCCCGGCACCGCGCTACACGCCGCGCTTACCGAGGGCCGCGTGCTGGTCGAAGCTTGACGAGCTGGACGTAGCTCGTGTATTGCTGGGCAAGGCCCGCAACGACGCTAGGCAACACATGCACCTGGTAGCAGCGTGGTCGACTTGGAGCCGGCCAATTGTCCAATCGGGCACAAAACGCGGATTTGTCGACAGAAACGGATGACGAGAGACTCTTCCACCTCCTGAAAACTATTGATTCCGTAGTCGGGGCGATCAGTTGAAATGCCCGTAAACACTGGCTTTTTGGGATTCGTGCAAACGTTTTGCAAACGTCATGCCGGCTTCAGACCGGGGCTCGCGCCGATCGAGACCCGACTGCCGAGATCGCCTCAGGTGCGTAGGCCGATGGGCGGGCGCTGGCGGGTCTCGATGGGTGATGGGCGGACGCACCGGGTCCGCGCCCGGGATGACGATGCTCTCGCGGAACAGGCATAGCGCCTGATGATCCGGCCGGGCAGCGCTCGGGTAGAGCACCCCGCGATACCCCTCGCGGAACAGATCCTCTCCGGCGGCTTGGAACGGTGGCCAGGTCCGCCGCCCGGGACGGGGAACTGGGAGGTCGAGACGAGCCAGCTTGGCCTTAGTCGAGAGATCGGCGATGTCGCTCACCGCGATCGTCCAACACAAGAGATCACGGGGCATCCCGTGAGTCGGCGGCAGCGCGATCTCGGCAAGCACTCTGTACCACTCCGCCCACGCTGTTGACTCCTCGTCGGCAAGATAGATGGCGGCCAACGTCCTGCCATGTTGCCAGCGGCCGCTGGATGGCGGCGAGGCCAGCCACAAGGGGTCAGCGCCATGAGGCGTCTGTCGCCACCATGAGCCAGCGACCGAGACGCGCTGAACATCCGTCGACACTACGTAGCCTTACGAGAAGGAGGCCTCTTCGAGCGCAGAGATAAGCTCGGCCACGCGCAGGTAGTCGCCGCTGGCTATCACATCGATCGGCTTATGCTCCTCAAGCGCCGGCACCGGCTTCCTTAGCCATACAGCGATGTAGGACGGCTCCATCACACGCGCCAACCGCTCCACGAGCGCAGACAGCTCGATCAGTCGCTCCGCCCGCTCACCCGTGGGGGACCGTGTATGCGCAAGCCATGCCCGAGCCGTGCTGCGAGCCACACCAGTCGCACGAGCAATATCGGCATCCGTCAACTGCGCGATCTCATGCAGATAAACCGCCTCGCGGATCAACGGCTGCGGAGCTAGGGCAGAAGACGCCACGACCACACTGTAGCACGATTGCAGCAAGATTGTCGTAGTCCCTCGTCGCCCGGACTACGCGATCGCTGTCGGCCGCTTCGTTCGGCGCGCGAACATGGCGCTACGGCGTGAATCGCGGAGGCGTGGCAAGCTGCCAAGACGATGCCCGAGCAGTCCCCAACGTTCCAGGCCGCGAGCGAACTACTCCACATGATGATGGCCCGCGCAACAGACGGGGGCAAGATCGACCCCGCTGCCTACCGTAGGGCGCGTAGCGCCCTCCTCTCCGACCTTACCGTCAAGACACTCGCGCCCGAGTGCGTGCATATCTGTCGAGAGCCCGACAATGTGTGGGCATACATCAAGGGCCATAGGCCCGAACTGCCGACCTATGCCTCAAGACGTGCGTTCCTGACCGAAGAGTTCGAGCCTCTGCTTGGCGCGCTGGAGCGATTCGCGTCTACGCCGCTGGATGACCTGATGGCTACTGAAGCCGAGGATCTCAACTCGGCCTCCGTCCTCGCAGTATGGAGCAAGGCTCTCGAACGTCGCGCGACAGACCCGGACGGCGCGATCACCGCAGCACGCACCTTGTTGGAGTCCGTCTGCAAGACAATCCTCGATGACACCACTCA
This sequence comes from Solirubrobacteraceae bacterium, assembly GCA_036561505.1. Classification (GTDB taxonomy): domain Bacteria; phylum Actinomycetota; class Thermoleophilia; order Solirubrobacterales; family Solirubrobacteraceae; genus Palsa-744. The sequence goes on along the minus strand of DATBPE010000087.1, from coordinate 26,391 downwards.
GGGATACAAGGCAAGCGACGATCTGCCGAAGCTCTACTACAAGGTGTCGAAGACCCTCAAGCTCGCGCCGTCTGATTATGGCCAGGAACAGATCAAGCGCATTCTTGGTGGAGCGACCTCTGTAGTAGAGGGAATCGGCAGCCTTAGAAACCAGCACGGCGACGCACATGGTCGGGGACGGTCGGCGTCTTATCGCCTGTCAGAGCGCCACGCAGCGCTGGCGGTCAATCTCGCCGGCGGCATCGCCATCTTCCTGATGCAGACGTTCGAGGCGCGCGAAATCTAGAAGTGCGCGTTCGACGCCCGATTCCGCGTATAACCCCAGCCTTCACCCACGACCGGTTATTTGTAGCGCTCAACTCTGGCCAGCCGTGACACCTTTTTTGCACGACTGGGCGCGAGCAGCTAGAAAAACGCACAAAGCCCGAGAATGGGGCTTTTTGCAGTTCCAGAGAGGGACTCGAATTACGATACGTTCCCCTACCGGCTCATCACGCGACTGCACGCAGGCGTCGGTGCCCACACCGCGGCGTGTGCGGTCAACCGGTGGTCCACGTGTGCGGTCCGCATCCAAACCCAACATTTCGAAGCTCGAGGCCCTTCCTAGCCTCAGACCCACAAAAACCGCTTCCAATGCCATTCTGTCGGCTGCTGATGCGAACGACAACTCAATCGGGGCGAATGGTGGGGGGGTTGGCTCTCTGTTGCGGGTTTGCGGGGCGCGTGGGCGGTTTTGTGGGCGGGCGAGCGGCCCCGCCTGCGCCGTTTACTCGGTGCCGACGAACTCTGTGGCGAGAGCTATCAACTCGGCCGTAGCCTCGCGCGCTTCCTCGATCGTGGCGCCGGCGACCGCCATCGCGGCATACGAAGCTTCATTTCGCGCCCACCTGGAGGCATCCAGCCTTTCCATCAACTCGCCGGTATCTTGACCAAGCTCGTCGAGCGCGGTTTCCAGCCGAAGCTGATGGGCCCCATCGCCCGAGGTGACGCGCAATCCGGCGGCGCGGAGAATGGCATCCGACGCAGACACTGAAGCGTTGTGCAAGAGGACGGCGCGCGACTCTGCGCTCAACTCCGCATCGGCGTCCATTCGGAATCTCTCGGCCTGAACCAAGAAGGAGCGCGCCTCCAGTCGGTCCTCGTACACCTGCTCCACGCGGGCTTTGGTCATGATCCGATGCTCGCCAAGTCGCCGACGAGGAGCGTGATCGGCGCCTCCAGAAGGCGTCTCAGAAAGCTCGAGTGATCGTCGCGCAACTTGACGAACTCGTCATCGCGCAGCACGGTTAGGTCGATCCGGCGCCCCGTTGCCTTTCCAAGAGGACGTACCAGCCTCCGTAGCTCAGCCAGGGTCGCGTCGCCCACGACTAGGACATCTATGTCGCTGTCAGGTCGCCGAACGCCAGACGCCCACGACCCATAGATGGCTGCCACGTGCACGTCTGACCGATCGAGGATCGCCCCCAACTCGGCCTCGATCCCCACACACCGTCTCAAGAGGTCCGCCAGCGGCCCGTATGAAGCGTCTTCTGGAGCCGCCGTGAAACGGAACGGCCGCGAGGTATCGTCGCGCTGAATCACGCCGGCGGCCTCGGCTCTGCCGAGCTCCCGGTGTACTGACGACTGTGGGGCTCCCAGGGCAATAGCCAACTCGTGAAGCGTCCACCAACGCTCCGGTTGGAGCAGAACCAGGGCGAGCAACCGTACCTGCATCTCAGAGCGGAAGAGCGGCAGCAAGGCCGGGATCGACGTTCGCATTACTGAGAAGCATATCCCAGCAAAGCGACAGAACCTCAGATTGGGACTTCTCCCTACCTGAGTTCGTCCGGCAGCGGCGTACGGCCGCGCCCACTAGGGGCATAGCGAGTGGCTCTCGACCTTTGGCGAGGGCGGGCGCAACGCTCCGGGACTCGCGGCATGGTTCTCAAGCCGATTACGCTCCCGCAGATGACCTCCGAAGCTCCGGGGCCCCGCGATCACCTTCTCACCCGCCACCTAGAGCGGCGGCTCGCGGGTCTCGAGGCCGACCTGCGCTCAGAGGAACCGCTCGATCCGGCGGAGGGGCCCGAGCGCCTGGCCCGTCACGCGATGAAGGAGATTGGACGTGACCTCGCCGGCGTCGAGTCAGCCGATGACCAGGCGCGGCAGCTAAACGGGCTACTCGCGGATCTCGGCGAGGACGCATCGGACGCGCTGCTTGAGCTACCGCTGCGTGTCCTGACGGGGATCAAGGCGCGCTCCCCACTTGGTGATCCGGTGCCTCTGCCGCCGCTGCCTGCGACCCCGCTCGGCCAGAGCGACCTTCTGATAAACGCGGAGGGTCAGCCCAATATCGGCTCGGAGCTGAGGGCCGAGCTCGCGAGCGCCGAGTCAGTCGACCTGATCTGCGCGTTCATCATCTGGTCGGGGGTCCGCCACCTGCGCGACGCGCTTGCGGACGTCATCGCCCGTGGCGGACGAATCCGGGTCGTGACGACGACCTACATGGGCGCGACTGAAAAGGGGGCGGTTGACGCACTCGTCGCGCTCGGCGCCAAGGTCCGCGTGGCCTTCGACGCTCGCACGACCAAACTCCACGCCAAGGCCTGGCTGCTTGAGCGGTCCTCTGGACTCAGCACTGCCTTCGTCGGCTCGTCGAACCTGTCCCACACGGCCTTGTTCGACGGCCTGGAGTGGAACGTCCGGCTGTCGGAAGTCGACGCGGAACACATCGTCGAGCGCGTTCGCATGTCTTTCGAGAGCCACTGGGCCTCCGAGAACTTCGAGGCCTACGACCCCGCCCGTAACGGCGAAGCACTTGAACAGGCGCTCCGCGAGCACAACCGGCGGTCTCTCGGCGAGACGTCGACAGTCCAGATCGCGGGCCTCGATGTGCGCCCCTACCCGCACCAGCAGCGGATGCTCGACACGCTTACGCTGGAACGGGAGCGTCACGGCCGGCATCGCAACCTTGTGGTCGCGGCGACCGGGACCGGCAAGACCGTGGTTGCCGCGCTCGACTACAAGCAGCTACTCGCGCAGACGGGCGAGGATCTTTCTCTCCTTTTCGTGGCGCACCGCGACGAGATCCTCGAGCAGTCGATAGCTACATATCGCGCCGTGCTTAAGGACGGCTCGTTCGGCGAGAAGCACGGCGGCGGCAAGATCGCGACCGGGCGGCACGTGTTCGCGATGGTTCAGACGCTCAGTCGCGCCGAGCTCGATCGCTTGGCGCCCGACGCGTTTGACGTCGTTGTCGTCGATGAGTTTCACCACGCCGCCGCATACACCTACGATCGACTGCTGAACCACTTGAAGCCGAAGGAGCTGCTCGGCCTGACGGCGACGCCGGAGCGGATGGACGGCAAGGACGTGACGGAGTGGTTCGACCACAGGATCGCCGTCGAACTGCGGCTCTGGGAGGCAATCGACGAGGGCTTCCTCGTCCCTTTCCAGTACTACGGAATCGCGGACGGCACGGACCTGAGCAGCCTGGAGTGGCGCCGAGGCGGATATCCGGTGCAGGCACTCTCGGACGTGCTCACCGGCGACGACATTCGCGTCAGACGTCTGCTGACCGGACTCGAACGCATCGTGCTTGCGCCGGGCGCGATGAAGGCGCTCGGCTTCTGCGTCTCCAAGGAGCACGCGCACTACATGGCGCGGAAGTTCTGCGAGGCAGGTCTTGAGAGCGTCGCGCTGACGGGCGACGATCCGCCCGACGTGCGCCAGAAGGCGCTCCGCGACCTTGGAGCGGGCCGACTGCGGTGCGTGTTCTCGGTCGAGGTGCTCGGCGAGGGCATCGATGTGCCCGACGTCGACACGCTTCTGCTGCTCCGGCCAACCGCCTCGGCCACCGTCTTTACACAGCAGCTGGGCCGGGGCCTGCGCCGTGCCGAGGGGAAGAGCCATCTCACGGTCTTCGATCTCATTGGTCAGCACCGACGTGAGTTCAGCTTCGCCGAGCGCTTCAGCGCGATCGTGCGCCGCGACCGGCAGCCGATCGAGGCGCAGGTGCGCGAGGGCTTTCCGTTCCTGCCGGCCGGCTGCACAGTGGACCTCGATAAGACATCCGAGGAGATCATCCTTGAGAACCTCAGGGCGGCGGTCCAGCGGACGCGCTGGCAGACGCTGGTCGGCGATCTGCGGTCGCATCGCGAGGTCGAGACGCTCGGAGAGTTTCTCGACGCGACGGGCCCTCGCCTCGTGGACGTCTACAAGCAAGGACGCAGCTGGACCCAGCTGCAACGTGACGCTGGCCGGGAAGTCCCTAGCGCACGCGATCCCGACTTCGAGGCGCGGTGCCTGAAAGCGATCGGGCGGCTCACGCATGTCGACGATCGTGAGCGGGTCTCCTTCTACCGCGAGCTGTTCCAGGCGCCCCGTCCACCGACACTGGAGCAGCTGAACGAGCGCCAGGCGCGGCTCATGACCATGCTCGCGTGGGGGCTTGAGTCCGGCTCAGGCGAACACGACTCCCTCCAGAGCTTCCTCGGCACGCTCTGGCAGGAGCACGCGATCCGCGACGAGCTCGACCAGCTACTCGAAAGGCTCGACGCGAGCTCGAGCACGCTCGAGCTCCCGAGCGAGTTGCCACCGGAGGTACCGCTGACACTCCACGCCCGCTACACGCGCCGCGAGGTCATCGCTGCCGCCGGGCACGCCGACGGCGTCAAGCACAAGGTCACGCAAGGCGGCGTCCTGTGGATGCCCGAGATCGAGGCCGACGCTTTCTTCGTCGATCTGCGCAAGGCCGAGCGGGACTACTCGCCCACGACGATGTACCGCGACTACGCGATCAACAGGACGCTGTTTCACTGGGAGTCACAGAGCCGCCAGACACCGCAGCAGCCGACGGTGCAGCGTTACATCCACCAGCGCGAGCGCGGGACGCGAATCTTGCTGTTCGTGCGAGAGCGCAAGCAGGGCGAGCTAGGAACGGCGCCGTTCTACTTCCTCGGGCCCGTGAGCTACGTCGAGCACCGCGGCGAACGACCCGTCTCGTTCACGTGGCAGCTCCCTCGACCGATGCCCGAGGGCCTCTTTGAGATCGCAAGGAGCGTCGCGGCGGCGTAGCCACTGGACGTCGAGTTACCAGGGAGGCGACGGCTGAGGGGCCGTCGCCGCGGTTAGGGAAGCAGCTCAGAACAAGCGCTCCTGGAGCCGATTGACCTCTCCGCGCCCGCACCCTTGAAACCTCCGATCCCAGAGCCAATCTCTACGCCCTGGGCCTTCCCCGCCTCCTCCAACAGCCAACAACCCTCTAATAGGGGCGCCCGGACTTTAACCGGTGACCCCTACTCTCAAAACGCGAGCAAGTCTCTCGTCATGCGTATGCTCAAGAAACAGTACCGATTTGGTACCTTTCTGAAGAGTCTGTTCTTTTCCAACCTACTAAGAAATTGCTGTTTTCCAGGTCTTTTCTTGTATCGGGGAGACAGGATTTGAACCTGCGACCGCCCGGCCCCCAGCCGGGTGCGCTACCAGACTGCGCCACTCCCCGTGGCTTACAAGCGGGCGACGGGAATCGAACCCGCCCTAGAAGCTTGGAAGGCTTCTGTGCAACCACAACACTTCGCCCGCAAGCCTAGTCAATCTTACCGGCCTTCGGTCTAGCTGGCCTGAATAGCTTGACCCCTGAGTCCATCAGTCCGCGGATTGCTTGCGTCGCTCCTCGGTCGGCACCTCTCCGGACTCGGTGATTAGTCCTGGTGGAGGCCACGGCCCGAACCAGTTGTCTCTGGCACCGTCGAGGGTCACTGTCGCTCCGTTCATCGCCTGCCCGACCGGCGAAGCCAGCAGAGCCACGAGCCATGCATGCTCCTGGGCTCCTCCGAGACGCCCCACAGGCACCGATCTAGCGGTGCCGGCGCGCACGACGTCCGGATACTTGTCCAGTGCTTCGGTGTCGAAGTGCCCGGCGGCGATCGCCATCACTGAGATGCCATCGGTGGCCCAGCGCTGAGCGAGTTCGCGGGTCAGTGCCTCGACCGCGGCTCTTGCCGAACCGGAGTGCGCCATCGCCGGCATGCCGTGATGGGGGGACAGCGTTACGTTGATGATCGTTCCGCTGCCGGCTGCCCTCATCGCTCCGTCGAATGCGGCGTTGGCCATGTTCGTCGTGCCGTCGACGTTCAGCCGCCACACGGCCTGCCATCCCTTGGTGGAGATGGCCTCGGCTGGCACGAAGTACTGGCCGCCGGCGTTGTTTACGAGTAGATCCAGGCGTCCGTGGTGCTCCATCACGTCCTCTACGAGTCTGCCTGCTTCGGTTTGATCGCGGATATCGCCGGCTACCCAGCTACAGCGCTCGCCGATCTCACTGGCGGCGTCTCTCAGCACCTCTTCCCTGCGCCCGGCTATGACCACCCTTGCTCCGCAGCGCACGAGCTCGGCGGCGGTTGCCTTACCGAGACCTGTGCCGCCGCCGGTGACCAGCGCCACTTGGTCGGCGAGCATGCCGGGCGCGAAGATCTCCGAGGTCTCCTGCGATGCACCGCTCATTGCCGCGATCATATGGCCGTCTGTCTCCCGAGATCACTAAGGTCTACTCGTGCGCTTCCGGCTCTTGGTCACCGTTGCCGCGCTCGCAACCTGTGACTACCTGCTTTGGAACTGGTCTCTGGCCGCCAACCACACCGTGATGGCGCTTGTATCGGGCCTGACGCTGCCGCTGCTCTCGGTTGTATTTGCGTGGTTGCTCCTCCTGACGGCGGCGAGGGTGATCCTCTATTCGGTGCGCAAGCCGCGCCGAGGATCAGGAGCGCAGGCGCGACCAGAGCGAACACCAGCCAGGGGCGCGGGGGCGATGTCCTCGCCCGGTCAGGCGTCGGCTTCATCGGCTGCTTCGTCCTCCGAGAAGCTCGCCGCCTAAGATCGCGGGCTAGAGATCCTTGGCGCCGCCGGGATGTTGACGGCCAAGCAGCAGCACCACTATCTCGAACCTCGTAAGCATGTCTTCCTCGCTATCAAGACCTCAAGACCCAGACCGGGATGAGCGGGCCAGGGCCAGCAGGGAGAGGCTTGCGCGTACTCGCCGTCGGCGCAGGAAACTGCTGCACGTCGGACCACCGGTTGCGGTAGTGCTGCTGCTCGGCGCCGGTCTCGGCGCTTGGCTGTATGAGCGTCACCGTACCGGCAGCATCTACCACCCTCACGCTCGCTTCGTGCCCCAGCCCGTGCCGAAGCTTCCTCCGAAGGGTCCCGACAGGTCCGCCTGGCCGTTCTACGGCTACACCAAGAACCACACCCGCTTCTTCCCGGCCTCCGGGAGTCTGCATCCACCGTTCACGAGACGTTGGGTACACACCGGCAACACGTTGCTCGAGTTTCCCCCGGTGATGTTCGGTGCGCGTATTTTCCAGCTGGGCGACGACGGTGTGCTGAGCGCGATCAACAAGCACACCGGGCACAACTTCTGGAGCCGCAGCCTGGGTGCCCTTTCTGCCTCCTCCCCCGCTGTCGTCGGTCAGAGCGTGTACGTGACGCTGCTCTCCCGCGGAGGAGGGACAGCAGCGGGCCGGGTGGTCGCTTTGAATTACTTCAACGGGCAGATCGACTGGTCGCGTGACCTGCCCAGTCCCAGCGAGTCCTCGCCTCTGTTCGACCACGGCAAGCTGTTCTTCGGCTCGCAGAACGGGACCGTCTACGCGTTGAACGCGCACAACGGCAACGTCATCTGGACCTACCCTGCCCAGGGCTCAGTGAAGGCCAGTCCCACGCTGCAGAACGGTGTCCTTTACTTCGGGGACTACTCCGGTCACGTGCAGGCGATCTCAGAGCAGAACGGGCACCGCATATGGATCGCCGGCTCGGGAGGCGCCCTGATCGGCAGCGGCACGTTCTACTCGACCGCCGCGGTGATGTATGGGCGCGTGTTTCTGGGCAACACCGACGGGCGCATCTACGCCTATGACGCCTCCAGCGGAAAACTCGACTGGGCACACCAAACGGGCGCGTATGTGTACGCCTCGCCGGCGGTAACGACCGCCCCGGGGCTTGGGGCGACGATCTATGTCGGCTCCTACGATGGGACCTTCTATGCGCTGAACGCCCGCTCTGGCAGGACACAGTGGGAATTCAACGCTGGCGGGAAGATCTCCGGGTCGGCGACGATCATCGGCAACGTCGTGTATTTCGCCGATCTCGGAACCCACACCACTTACGGTCTGGGGATCTCCACGGGCAAGGACGTGTTCAAGATCCAAACGGGCTCCTTTGATCCGGTGATAACGGACGGGAGCACGATCTTTTTGACCGGCTACACCGGCCTGTACGCACTGGTGCCAAAGCCACAGCCCGCGGCGCCTACGCAGAGCCACTCGAGCTGCAGGAACTGCCAGAGCCAAAAGCGCGCGCAAGCGAAAAGCGGGCGACCACTAGCAGCGACCCGGAAGCACGGGCACTGACCGACGTCCAACCGTCCGGCGTACGGGAGACGCAGCCGCTGCCGTGTATGAGTGTCCAGTAGCGGGTGTAGTGGATGCGCACCAGAAAACGCCCGGGGCGGCTCGCGCGCAGCGTGAAGGAGTTGTGCGAGAGGGCGCTCATCACGCCGGGGCCAGCGGCCATCGGGGTCGAGTGAAGAACCCGGTAGATCCGCCAATGGGCGCTCGTGAACACCTCCCGCAGGAAGGGCAGTCCGCGACGGATAATGGCGCCCTCCCGTGCGCTCGAGGGATCGAGCTTCACGTCCGGCAACGCAACGTAGCCGACAGCCTGTTCTCCTAGCCAGCGCTCATAGCCGGCTGGGTTCAGCGACCCGGAGAGCAGCACCGCGTCGTCGCGCTCGTCGAGCTGCTTGTCCCATCCCCGCGCCAGCGACAGGTGTGGGGCCAGTAGCGCCGCCTCCCAGTGGGAGCGAGTCAGTGGCACCTCGAGTCGCACTAGCGGCCCTCCGTGCGAGGCCATGAAGCGTTCCACCGGCAGGTAGTAGGAGGTATCTGTGGAGGGGTTGCCGGCGACGACGGCACTCTCGCGCACGGGTCCCCAGACGATCCACACGAGCATCACGGTGAGGATCGCTGTTTGGATCGGTGTGAGCGCCTTTCGTTCGCTGGCAAGCGCGCAGAGCAACAGTGGCGCGGCCAGCAGCACCCCGTAGCGCTCTACGTTTGACCCTATCGGGGTGTGGATCACAAGGCTTGCCGTGCAGGCCGCCAGATACAAGCCGGCGCCGAGGAGAAGCTCCCGGTGTTGGGGAGCCAGCGACCACCAGAACGCGGCGGTGAGAACGGCGGTTACGAGAAACGACAGCACGGGGAAGGGCTCATACCCCCCTTCGGGGAACAGCAGCGACAGCCCGACAAGCAATGAAAGGACCGGGACCAATACCAGGAGCGCGACCCGAGCAGAACGTTGCTGGAGGGCGTGGGTGGCCGCCGCCAGCGCCAGCAGGAGCCCAGCGACCGGGCTGCAAGCCGCGCAGACGATCGCCAGGAGAAAGGCCAGCGGCGAGGCTCCCGCGGTGAGGGCCAGTAGCGCCGCCAGCGCAAAGGTCACTCCCAGCGCGAAGGTCAGCCGCCCCGACCAGATGTCCCCGGTCGCAGCCAACGCGAAGACGACGCCCCCCCACTTCGCGTGCGGCCCGTACACCGAACGGACGACCCGTTCGAAGATCGCCACCGAGACGACCACAGCGATCGCGCCGAGTGCCCTGATGCCCACGAGCGAGGCCAGCGCCGGAAAGACGAGGCTGTAGCCGGGCAGGTGGTGCCCGGCATACCAGTGGGTGTCGAAGATGATCGCCCCGGCGCTGCGGAAGAGATTCACGCGGTAGATCTGGGCGGCGAGATCCGGGGTGCGCGGATCCGCCGCAAGCCACACTCCAACCAGCACGGCGGCGCTCGCGAGCCCCGCCGGAGCACGGCGCAGCAGTCCGCTGAGCCCACGGCCCCCGGGCTTGTCATACCTCCTACTGAGCAGCTTGCTGGCCACGGCACGCCAGTATGCCTTTCGGTGAGCCGTCCCGAGCGACGCCACCACCACAGCGGGTCGCGGTGGCGCTAGACCTACCGGAGTCCGATGCCCTACCACACCGGACTCCGGTGCACCCGCGAGCCCTCCTCTCCTCCAACTGGTCGCGGGTCTAAAAACCAGAAACCCCGAGGACTAGAAAAGTAGCTGTCGGCTTTCCATACATGCCGGGAAGATCCCCGCCAAAGCGAACACCGCAGAGGCCGGCTATCGACCGATTTCACTGACAGCGCCGCGGGGCGCGGCGGTGCTCGATAATCGCCGGACTGTGATCGGATCGAGTCGGACAAGGAAGCATCTGGGGTACCTGGCGGCCGCGTTGGCCACCTGCACTCTGGCGGGCGGCTGCTCGACCCATCATCCCCCGCCGATCTCAAGCAGCGAACTGCAGCAGGCCGAGACGTTTCCCTACTACCGGATCTACTGGGTTGGTCGCAGGTTCGCCAACCAGTCGCTGACCGCGGCGGACGGACAGAAGAGCTACAACAGCACGATCGGGGACAGTGTCTATTACGGCGACTGCGTCAAAGGCAAGGGGATCATCGCGACTGGCACCTGCACACTGCCGCTGCAGGTGACCACCGTGATCTACCGCCTTCACTCAAACGCCACGCTGGGCGCCCAACGCAACACAATCATCCGCGGGGTACCGGCGACGATCTATGAAGGCGGCAAGGCGATCGAGCTGTACTCCGGCCGGTTGGCGATCGATATTTTCTCCAACTCCCCCGCACGGGCACTACTTGCGGCTTCACAGCTGCGTCCCCTGAACGCGCCCGGCTCGGGTTCCGCCGCACTGGCACCTCCTGTCTTCTGCCCGGGGCTCACCGGCTCACCAACCGGGCCGCTGCGTGCACTGCTCGATCACCTCCCCGGCCACGTCTGCCATATGCCCGGCGCCCTGTTGGGCCCGAAGGAACCATCCACACCGTCCGAATAGGAAACTGGTCGCCGGATCGGTGCCCTGGACCGCGCTGGCTCATCGTCGCGGAGCGCGGGTGAAGCTCAAAACACGGTAGGCCATCGGTGACCGGCCTCTAGCCAACCACCGGGGCGTCAGCCGGGCTGATTGGCTCACCGATCTCCCGGCGCAGGCTGAGAAACGCGAGCCCACCGATCAGCGAGGGGATCCATAGAGAAATCGCACGGTAGGTGATGACAGCGGCCAGCACGACCGAGGCGGGACGCTCGCCGTAGAGCAGCAGCATCCCGATCAGACCTCCCTCCACCAGGCCAAGCCCGCCTGGAATCGGGATCGAGTTGGCGAGCATCCCCACCAGATAGGCCATCACCACGGCTCCCAGCGCGGGGATGTGACCGTAGGCCTCAAAGCATGTGAACAGCGCGAGGTTGTCAAAGAACCAGTAGGCGACCGACCCCAACAGTCGCCAATCGCATGAACGGATGAGCGCCAATGCGTCATAGACGCCGCCGCTGAGCGCCACGAGCGCCACCTCCAGGCGGCCGTGTGCGCCTCGGGAGCGTCCGGCCGCGCTCTTCGCCCACTTGGCCAACACCAGGGTCACGATGATCGTCGCTAGCGCGGCAGCGGCGGGCAGAAACGTGAGCAGCGGGTTTTCCGATCCTGACAAGATCCCAAGCCCCATCAGCACCCCGAAGACGACGACTGCGCCGACGTTGACGGCACTCGTGAGAGCGAAGATCAGCACCGATCGCTTGGCGATCCGCTCCACCGACACGCCCTTGCTTCGCAATACCCAGGCACCGAGCGCGATGCCGCCCATCCCGCTCACCGAGACGACCGAGTTGACGGCGAGCTCCGCGAGCGACAGACGCGAGCTCAGGCGTTTGCCGATCCTGCCGAACACCAGCTCGAACAGCACGACATAGCCGACACAGGAGAGGAGCTCGAGCGCGATGCTGACGCCCACCCACAGCGGGCTGGCGTCTGTGATGCGTTCCGCCGCGGAGCGTAGCCCTGGGACCGAAAGCAGCAGCCCAACGATCAGACCAAAGAAGATCGCGAGGCTGATGATGCTGTTGCGAAGAGCTCGAAGCCATGTGCCCATCGTCGCGCTGAGCGGTTGGGTCTCCTCAGGCGAGCCCCCGGTTTGTGACCCGGACGCCGCTGAACGATCCTCCTCGGAGGTCTTTTGACGAGAGGCCATCTGCGTTGAGCATGACACCTCGCGGTGGGTCTTCGGGGATTCTTCGTCTGCGCTTCACCGTGGTTTAGCCTTAGCCTTCGCAATAGATCCCACCAGATCTCAAATCTTTAGAGCGAACGTATTCCCAGTCACCTCTGGGGCCAACGCGGGCCCTCAGCCGCGAGTGTCCCGCGCCCGGCTCATTGATCTCGCATCACCGTGTCAGCCATCACCAAGCCAGCCCGCATCCTGATAGTCGATGACGAGCCAGCCGTCCAGCAGGCACTCAACCGTGCGTTTGAGATGGGCCGTTACGAGGTGGCCCTGGCCGGCGACGGCCGGGAGGCGCTGGACCAGTTGAGTAGCACCTCCTTCGAGGTGGTGCTACTGGATGTCTCGATGCCCTACGTGGACGGCCTAGAGGTGTGCCGGCGGATGCGTGACGCGGGCGACCGCACACCGGTGCTGATGCTGACCGCGCGCGAGCAGGTCGATGACCGGGTGGCTGGCCTGGATGCCGGGGCCGATGACTATCTAGTCAAGCCGTTCGCACTGCGGGAGTTGATGGCGCGCGTTCGCGCGCTGTTGCGGCGCACCGGCGAAGACGAGCGCGAGGAGGCGCTGACCTTCGAGGATCTGCGCCTAGATCGGCTCGCGCACGAGGCGTGGCGGGCTGAGCGTCCGTTGGAGCTGACCCGCACCGAGTTTCTGTTGCTGGAAATGTTCATGCGCCATCCCCGGCAGGTGTTGACCCGTACGGTCATCTTCGAGCATGTTTGGGGCTATGACTTCGGCTCGAGCTCCAACTCGCTCGGCGTCTACATGGGATATCTGCGACGCAAGACCGAGTCCGGCGGAGAGTCGCGTCTGTTGCATACGGTTCGCGGCGTGGGCTACGTGCTGCGCGGCCAATGACCTTCAAGCGGCGTATCACGCTCGTTTCCGCGCTGGCGGTGGCGGTGGCGGTGCTGCTGGCCTCGGGGGTCACCTACCTGCTGACCTCAAATCAGCTGCACCGGCAAATCGACCAGCAGCTGCGTGGGCGTGCCCTGCCAGGCCCTCGCCGGGGAATCCTCCAGTTCTTGGAGCGCCAGCGGCGGGGTAGCCCGCGCGAAGCGCTGCTTCACATCCCCGCGGAAGAGCTCTTCGGTGGCCGCGGCGAAGCGCGAGGGGGATCGCTGCCGGTGCTCGTCCTTCCACCGAGTGCCACCTCCAAGAAGTCACAGAAGACCGGTGGCACGGCCGCGAACCCGACGACCAACCCATTCGGTAGCCCGCGACCAAATCAGGTCCGCGGCTACCAGCAGGTCGTCGACTCCAGTGGCAGGGTGATCCTTCGCTCCGGCGACGTGACGCTGCCGGTACAGGCCAGCACACGGGCACTCGCGGCCAAAGGCGGCAAGGCGTTCTTTACCGACGCGACCGACAATGGGATCCACTTGCGGATCCTGACCGAGTCGCTGGTCAAGGGACAGGCGATCCAATACGCCCAGCCATTGAGCGGCGTGGACAAGCTGCTTGGCAACCTGCGCTTGATCCTCGCGCTGCTCGATGTCGCCGGCGTGGCGCTGGCCGCGCTACTTGGAAGAGTGATCGCCGGTGCCGCGGTGGCGCCGATCAAACGCCTGACCGAAGCCACCGAGCACGTCACCCAGACACGGGACCTCTCGCGACGGATTACCACCGGAAGCGAAGACGAGATCGGCCGCCTGGCGGTCAGCTTCAACGCGATGATGGATGCTCTGGAGAGCTCGATGACGGCGCTGGATGCGTCCGTTCACGCTCAGCGCCAACTCGTCGCCGACGCTTCGCACGAGTTGCGCACACCGCTGACCAGCGTGCGTACGAACATCGAACTGCTGCAGCAGGCTTCGCAGATGAGCCTCCTTACCCGCCAGCGGATGCTTGCCGACGTTGTCCAGCAGGTCCAAGAACTGACGCTTTTGATCAACGACCTGATCGATCTCGCACGTGGGGAGCAGTCGCCCACCCAGTCTGAAGACGTGCGCCTTGATCTGCTGGTCTCCGAGGCTGTGGAGCGAGCCGGACGGTATTCCCCGAACACGGTATTCGAGCTGGATCTGCAGCCGAGTGTGCTCACCGGGGTACCCGAGCGCCTGGACCGGGCGATCAACAATCTGATCGACAACGCCGTCAAGTACAGCTCACCCGACGGACGGGTGCAGGTCACCCTCAAAGGCGGGGAGTTGACCGTACGCGATCACGGGCGGGGAGTCTCCGCGCAGGATCTCCCCCACATCTTCGATCGTTTCTACAGGGGCGCCGAGGCTCGTGGCCTGCCCGGCTCGGGGCTGGGTCTTGCGATCGTGCGCCAGGTCGCAGAGCAGCACGGGGGTGCCGTCAGTGTTCACTCGCCGCCGGCTGGAGGCACGGTGGTGCTGATGAGCCTGCCCGCGGTGGAGGTGCTCACCGGCGCGGAGTTCGGTGGGCAGATCCCGTCGCGGATGCCCGGCTGAGAGCCATCGCGGTTAGAGCGCGACGGCCTTTATCTCGTCCTTTGGCGGTTTGCCGGCCTCGGCCTGCTTGGCGGCCACACGGTTGTGTAGGGCGCGCAGCTTGGCCTGACGCAGTTCGCTTCGAAACCGTGCCGGGGAGACACCGTACCGTCGCCGGAAGGCTTGGGCGAAGTGCGGCGGCTGGCGGTAGCCGACCAGGCGCGCGACATCACGCACTGGGATCGTGGGCTGGGAGAGCAGCTCGGCCGCCGCGGCCATCCGCTTGGCGACCAGATCCTCACGGAAAGTACTCTCCCCGAACTGGGCGTAGGCACGTTGCAGTTGGCGCGGGGAGGTGGCAAGCGCTTTTGCGACGACATCGAGCGTCAGGGGCCTTCTGTAGTGGCGCTCGATTATCAGCCGCGACATCAGATAAAGGCGACGACGCTCCTTGAGTGTGTGAGGACGCACATCCCTGGCTCCGACGCATACAGCCGTGTAGGGACGCTTCAGTCTCGGTAGCGCTGGGCGGTCCGCTCGACTGCCTGACCGTAGGAGCCGCCGAAGAGCACAGCGTGTACCAGCAGCGGCGCTAGCTGCCACAACCCGACCCGCTCCCGCCAGCCCTCCGCGAGCGGTGAGACCTCCTGGTAGGCGTCGAAGATCCGCTCGGATGCGTGGCCGAACAGGCGCAGCATCGCGAGGTCCATCTCGCGGTGGCCGCCGTAGACGGACGGGTCGATCAGCCATGGGCGCCCTTCTGCGTCGCCCAGTACGTTGCCGACCCAAAGATCTCCGTGCAGACGGGCCGGCGGCTCTACCGGCCCCGAGAGCTCACCAAGACGCTCGCACACCTCCCCGACCGACTGGGCGCCCGACGGCGAGAGTGCGCCACGTTCGGCTGCGACCTGGGCGAGCGGTGCAAGCCGCTGGCGCGCGTAGAAAACGGCCCAGTCGGCGGTCGGCTCGTTTGACAGCGCTAGCGAGCCGAATCCCGCGGCGCCGCCAAGGCCGGGATCGCCGAAGCACGGCGCCCCCGCGGCGTGTATGCGCGCGAGGCCGCGTCCGAGCTCGAGCTCCCCAGCCGCGCTCAGCGAGCCTGGCTCTACCCACTCGAGCAGCAGGTGACGGTCGCTGACCTCCAGCACCCCTGGCAGCGCTAGCGCTCCGGTCTCAGCGAGCCACTGAAGTCCGGCGGCCTCGCGTTGGTACTCCCCCGGGGGTACGTCGGGACGCATCTTCAGGAACGCCGGGGTACCGTCGGCCCTCCTCACGCGCCACGCCTGGTTGATGCTGCCGCCGCCGATCGGCTGCGGGTCGCTGACGGTCGATGGCAGGTTCATCGGCGCTTATCGGCCGTTATCTGCACAAGCAGACCGCCGCACGCCGCCTGCACGAGATCGAGTACTTCCTCGAAACCGCCGGGGGCGCCGTAGTAGGGGTCCGGCACGTCGAGATCGCGCCGCCCGGCGCTGGCCGGGTCGTATTCCCGCAACAGCCGCACCTTGGCCCGCTGCTGCTCGCCAGGGGCCAGTCGACGCAGCTCGGCGAGGTTAGATGAGTCCATCGCGAGGATCAGATCGAAGTCCTCGAAGTCAGGGCCGTGGACCTGCCGGGCGCGCCCGTCGAGCGTTATCCCCCGACGGGCGGCCGTTGCGCTCGCGCGTGCGTCGGGCGGCTCCCCGACATGCCAGCTTCCGGTGCCGGCCGAGTCCAGCTCGATCTCCTCTTGAAGGCCTTCGCGTTCGACGAGGTCACGCATCACACCCTCGGCCGTGGGAGAGCGGCAGATGTTTCCCAGGCACACGAACAGCAGCCGCACGACTAGTCCTCGCCGAGCTCGAGCACCGCCAGAAAGGCCTCCTGCGGAACCTCCACGCGGCCGACCTGCTTCATCCGCTTCTTGCCCTCCTTCTGCTTGGCCAGCAGCTTTTTCTTGCGCGTGATGTCGCCGCCGTAGCAGCCCGCGATCACGTCCTTGCGGAAGGCCTTGACGGTCTCGCGGGCGATCACGTTCGCGCCGATCGCAGCCTGGATCGGCACGTCGTACTGTTGGCGCGGGATCCGCTTGCGCAGCTTCTCGGTGAGTGTGCGACCCATCTCATAGGCCTTCTCGCGGTGCACGACCATCGACAGGGCGTCGACGGTGTCACCAGCCAGCAGCACGTCGAGCTTGACCAGGTCAGACTCCTTCATGCCACTGAGCTCGTAGTCCAGAGAGGCGTAGCCTCTGGTGCGCGACTTCAGCTGATCGAAGAAGTCCAAGACGATTTCCGCGAGCGGCAACTGGTAGTTCATCTGCACTCGCTCGGGTGAGAGGTAGTGCATCCCCGAGTGCACTCCGCGGCGCTCCTGGCAGAGCTCCATGACCGCTCCCACGAACTCTTTCGGCGCGATGATCGACGCCTGGATAAATGGCTCGCGGATCTCCGCGATCGTGCCTGGATCGGGCATGTCGGAGGGGTTGTGCACCTCGAGCTGTTGGCCGTTGGTGAGCGTCAGATCGAACTGGACCGAGGGCATCGTCGCCAACAGCTCCAGGTCGTACTCACGCTCCAGGCGCTCGCGCACGATGTCCATGTGCAGGAGGCCGAGAAAGCCACAGCGAAAGCCGAAGCCGAGCGCGTCGGAGGTCTCCGGCTCCCAGGAGAGCGCGGCGTCGTTGAGGACCAGCTTCTCGAGTGCGTCGCGCAGGTCCGCATAGTCGTCTGACTCGATCGGGAACAGCCCGCAGAAGA
Organism: Solirubrobacteraceae bacterium; assembly: GCA_036561505.1. Classification (GTDB taxonomy): domain Bacteria; phylum Actinomycetota; class Thermoleophilia; order Solirubrobacterales; family Solirubrobacteraceae; genus Palsa-744. Next base: position 9,135 of record DATBPE010000087.1, on the reverse strand, counting down.
CCATCGGCTTGACCTCGCGGTAGCCGGGCAGCGCCTCGGTCGCCTCGGGTGGGTGGGCTCTCGATCCGCTGCCGGGACCTGAGGTCCTCGTGCGCGTCGTCAGCGTGTCGCCGACGCGCAGCTGCGTCACGTCCTTCAAACCGGTGATCAGGTAGCCGACCTCGCCGGCCGAGAGCTGGTCGGTGGGCATCATCTGTGGGCTGAACACGCCGATGTCATCGATGTCCGCCTCGGTTGCGGTGGCCATCGCACGGATCGCCTCGCCCTTTTTGAACGTGCCGTCGACGACCCTGATGTAGGCGATCACGCCGCGGTACTGGTCAAACTCGGAGTCGAAGATCAGGGCGCGGGGCGGCGCATCGGGATCACCGGAGGGTGCTGGCACGCGCTTGATCAGCTCCTCGAGCACGGCGGGCACCCCCTCTCCTGTCTTGCCGCTGATCTTCAAGATCCCCTCGGTCGACTCTCCGATCAACTCGCTGACTTCGGCGGCCACCCGCTCGGGCTCAGCGCCCGGGAGGTCGATCTTGTTCAGGCACGGAATCAGCTCGAGTCCCGATTCGACCGCGAGATAGGTGTTGGCTACCGTCTGCGCCTCGACCCCTTGGGCGGCGTCGACCACGAGCAGGGCACCCTCGCAGGCAGCCAGTGAGCGCGAGACCTCATAGGTGAAGTCAACGTGCCCGGGCGTGTCGATCAGGTGCAGCTGGTAGGTGTGACCGTCGCTGGCGTTGAAGAACACCCGTACCGCTTGGGCCTTGATCGTGATGCCACGCTCGCGCTCGAGGTCCATCGAGTCGAGTACCTGGGCGCGCATCGAGCGCTTATCGACGGTGTGAGTCAGCTCGAGGATGCGGTCGGCGAGCGTCGACTTGCCGTGGTCGATGTGGGCAACGATGCAGAAGTTGCGGATGCTGGCCTGGTCCATGGGCGATCAAACTGTAGAAGGCGCCGGCCTAGGAGCACGGTGCGCTCGCTCATCTCGTCGCGAAAACGCGCTAGCCTTGGTGGTCCGGCGGATTGCCAACTCGGCCTGGATCTCAGAGAACCAGCTGTGGCAACGCGCCAGCCTCTGGCTGGCGGCCAGTCCCAGTGGCCGGGAGTGTCACGCCGCCCAGGCAAGACACATAGTCCTGGGACGTAAGTAGTAAGCGGCGATCTATGACCGGGCGCAAGCCGGGTGAGCTTCGGCTCATCCGGCCTCTGCTCGCCTCCCGCCAACTGTGCCGGCTCTCGCCGCGATCGCCGGCGCGCACGCAAAACCCCAGGGGGGGGTGTGGCTGGGACTGCGCGCGACAGCTCTCACAAGAACCACGAGCAGCGTGTCCCCGGATTCTTCATGCCCCTTATCGACCCTTCACGCACCGACCGGTGCCCGCCGATGCTCCCCGGCGGGCACCGTGCGCCTCTGGCCCTGGAGACGACGGGGCACCCCAGCGCACCATCCCAAGCCGCCAACGAGGCCGGCCCGTGCGCGCAGCCCAGCGGCTCGGGCTGTGGCGAGTCGGCCAGGGGCCCGGCTCGTCCGTGCAACCGATTCAACGACAACCGCCTGTATGAGCGGTTCAAGTCCGAGGCGCGCAAGGCCTACACCCGCTCCTACGGGTCGATCACCGATGACCAGTGGGACGCGGCCTTCAACATGTCCTACTGGAAGCTCTATCAGCTCGAGATGAGAAGCCCCGGTGAGGTCGAGCACCCAGCCAGCTGGATCGCGACCGCCGCCAAGAACGAAATCATCAGCGACTACCGTCGCACGGCACGCCAGACTCCGCTGGAGGATCCCGACGCCCTGGAGGATCGTTGCGGCTGCCAGGACGCGTTGGCAAAGATCGAGCAGCACCACCTGCTGCACGACGTCTCCTTCATCCTGAACATGCTGCCTGCGCGTCAGCGGCGCGTGTGGTCAGCACGGTTTGTGTGGGACTACCACCCGCAGGAGATCCAGCAGAACATGGGCATCAGCCAAAAGGCGTACGAGAAGGCCCTGCAGCAGGCCACCACATTTCTGCTCGGCAGACTCGAGCGCGCCCGCCAGGGCGTGTGTGAGACACCCGAGATGGAGTCGCTGATCCGCGGCTACGCGATCTGGGGCGAGCGCCACTACAGCCCCGAGCGCAGGGCGCTGGCCCGAGCGCATCTGGATGACTGCGCAGCCTGCCGTCACACCGCGTGGCTGATCCGCCACCAGGTCGCGGAGGACGAGCGCGAGCAGGAGCCGCCGGCGCCGAGGCCGGTGGGAAGTATGAACCGCGTGAGGCTCGCCTCCAGGAATAGCCTGGCGGGGCGAAGGCCGCGCGTGCTCGCCTGAGCCTGGCGCCCGGCACACGAGCCCGCACGCCACAGACGCGCACACGGCGCTCCTAACACTTACCCAAAAGGTGAGGACGGCCCAGTGCGTCTGGCTACGCCATTTGGTGAAAGGGCACCTTTCTTGCCTAAATCACGCGTAACACACCATGTCATTTTGGAGGGGGGGAGCGAATTGCCCTGCTGCGTCTGATCAGTGTGTGCAAGAAGAGCGCGTTTATTTTCTCTGACGACAGGAGCGCAAATGCTCACTGAGAGTCTGCGTGGAGCCGGCCGCTTCTCCCGGCGCGCGAGCGTCGAGCAAGAGTCGGTGCGGCGGATGCGCCTGCGTGCAAGAGCACCCCGGTACGCGGCGATCGCCGTGACGGCGGTTCTGGCTTTCGCCGGCGCGCGCAGCGCGATCTTCGGAGCGCCGCCACCCAGGATCGAGCGCTACTACCAGGCGGCCTCGATCGACGTTGGGCTGGAGGCGTTCGCCGCCGACTATGCCCGCGCCTATCTGAGTTGGAACCCACGGCAGATGCAGGCTCGCCAAGAAGCGCTGACACGATTCAACCCGCGCCTGGCCGCCGAATCGGGCTTTCAACCATCACGTTCGCTACAGGTGGCGGTCGGCGCACAGGTCGTCCAAGACGAGGCCTCGGCCGTCGGCGGGCGCATCGTCACCGTCGAAGTCACGCTGGCGCCGGGCGAGCACACCGAGTATCTGGCGGTCCCGGTCGCACGCGATAAGACCGGCGCGATGGCCGTCAGCAACTACCCGTCGTTCGTCGGCGCCCCGAGCGCCCAGCCAAACCCTCCGACACCCGTAGGCACGAGCGTCGAAAACCACGAACTGCTGACCGTGGTGGAGCGTGCGCTCACCAACTATCTCGCCGGGGATGAGACCGACCTGCAGGCCGATCTCGCGCCCGGGACAACGGTCACCTATCCGCCCAACCAGCTGCAGGCGATAGGCAGCCCCACTGAAATCACGTGGACCGGTCCCGGCGGCGTGCTGATTACCGTCCAGGCCCAGGATCAAGCGGGTGCCACTTACACACTTACTTATGAAGTCGGCGTGCAAAAGACAGACCGTTGGTATGTCAACTCAATAGCGGTATTCCCAAGCCAGTAAGGAGTTTTACAATGCGTTTTCGTTTCACCATATTCATCGCCAGCATGGCAATCGGAGTGTTCACCGTTCCGATGACCGCAGTGGCCGCTACGAAGGGCTCCACCCAGCAGGCCAAGCCCCCCACCGAAGCCCAAACCCCCACTACTCCGGGCTCGAGCGCGGATCCAGGATCGAACCTCGCCAACTGGTTGAAGAGCTGGGTCGGCGCGCTGTTCGGCGTGGTCGTCGGCACTGTCGGCCTTGGAGCGGTCGCCAAGCGAAGCGTCGGGGAGGGTCTCGCGCTGCTGCTGGTCGCGCTGATCGTCGGCGGATTCGTGATCGACCCGGCAGCTATGAACAGCCTCACCCAGTCGGTCTGGGGCAGGATCGCCGGCTAGGTGCGCCTTGCTGAAAGCCGAGGACCCCCGGCAATTCCGGCCGGGTGTCACCGCGACCTGAGCACTGACGATGCCAGACATCGACTCACAACAAACGGTCGTGCGCAGCTATGGGCTGGTCTTCAAGATCGAGCGCAAGCTGTTCAAGATCGACCGCTGGCGCCTGCCGCTACCTGGCGGCCTGGAGGTTCGCGCGATCGTGTACGCCGTCACGATCCTGCTGGGCATGCTGGTCGCCAGCCGGCTGCCCGGGATCGGTCTGATCCTCGGTCTGTTGCCTTCACCGCTTCACTGGGGCCTGATACCGGGCGGGCTCACCTTCGTGCTGCTCAAGCTGCAGATCGAGGGTCGAGCGCCGCACCGGGTGCTCGCGAGCCTGATCAGCTGGTACTTCTCAGAGCGTCTGATCACCGCCACCAGTAAGGCGGACCGTCCGGGTCTGCACGCCCCGATCGACACGGTCTGGATCCTGCCCGACTGGTGCTCTGGCCGATACCGCACCGCGGAGATCAGCGGCCCCACTTGCGTGGTGTGCCGCTACCCGCTGCAGGCTCGCGTGGCGTGTAACCGCCACGGTGAAGAGGTGGGCGACATGCACATGGTCAACCCCAATTATCAGCGGATAGCGGTGCGCCGCAACACATTCGAGATTCCCGCGGGAAGAAAGCTCATTTTCGATCCATGAAGCCGCTCTACACCCATATGACAAACAACATCATCTTCGGTGTCGACGCACGTGACGCATGGGCGTTGTATCGCCTTCAAAATGTTAGCTATCCGGGTCTGACCAACAACCGCAAGCAGGAGGTAAAGAACCACCTGGAGGGTTTCGCCTATCGGATCGCCGCGGACTTTCAGGTGATGCGCGTCAGCCGTTGCTGGTCGGTGAACGATTACATCGCTGGGGCTGTGCGCACCCTGGACCCGCGCCGCGGCCACACCCGCGCCTGGCGGGAATACCTTGAGCACCACCGCCGGCTGCTCGAGCACAACAGCACCGCCCGCCCGGAGACATATCTGGCGGTGCGACTGCGCGACGCGACGATCGACCTAGCGGAGTCCGTCAACCGCGGTCTCTCAAGCGGTCTGCGGGGATTGTTCAAGGAGCTATCCACACAGCTGGGTTTCGGTGACGCGCGCGCAATAACACGCGAGCAGCTAAGCGCGCTGATGGCGCTCGAGCATCGCACCTTCGAGCGCATCTATGGCTATCTGGACTGTGAGCGCTGTTCCAGCAACGAGTTGCAGTGGCTGGTCCGCCGCGCCTACACCCGGGGATTGGGCGATCCACAGATCGATCCTCTGTGGGCGCCCCAGGCGATCGAATTCCCGAACGGCGACGGGGCCGCGAAGTACCAGCCCAAGCACGCGGAAATGCTGCGGCTGCACGACAGTCTCCTGGACGCCAGCAACCCGCGTCAGCTGTTCGTTCGCTCGGAGATGGGCGACGCCTACCAGGTGCTGCTGGCCGTCGGGGCGCTTCCGGAGGAAACGATTTTCCCGGGGCCCGAGGCGGAGCTGATGTCCGCCACCTGCGAAAACCTCGATTTCCCGATCGACATCACGCTCAGCGCACAGTGGATTTCCAACAAGAGCGCGGTCAAGGAAGCACACAAGCGCAAGGTCGACGCCGACAACCAGTACTACGAGGAGACCCACGGCCATCACGGACCTTCGGCGTCCTCGGAGGAGCGCCCGTCTCTGGCGCGCGACCTGGAGGCGCATCTGACCAACACCGACCGACCGCCGCTGCTGCGCGCCGGAATCACTGTCGCCGTCGGCGCCCCCGACCCGGATACCCTCGAGGAGCGTGTGGAGCGTGTGCGGGCGGAGTTTGGGCGGATCAAGCTGCACCGCGCGCCCGGGGTCCAGTATCGGCTGTTCACTTGTTCGTTGCCGGCGCAGCGGTTCGCCGTCCAGGACTACCGTGACCATCTCACGATCGAGCAGTTCGGGGCGATGGTGCCGACTGCCTCCAACCGCGCCGGCTCTCAGCTCGGACCGTATTTGGGGCATACGACCACCGGTTCGCGTCAGCCGATCCTGTTCGATCTCTCAGAGGCCAATCAGACGAGCAGACCGCCAACCGTGTTCATTATCGGCACGCTCGGCTCGGGCAAGACGGTGCTGCTTGAGAACCTCGAGTACCAGGCGTTCCTGCAGGGATCACGGGTCATCGACATCGACCCCAAGGGCGATCACAACCTGGCGGCGCTGCCTCACATCTCAGAGCACCTGGAAGAGGTCGAGCTGGGAGCCACCAGCCAACACCGCGGGCTACTCGACCCGCTGCGCGTAAGCCCTCCCGACATGATGTTCGACCTCACCGTCTCCTGGCTCACGGACCTGCTTCCCTCCCGCCGCGACGAGCAGATAGTCGTGATCCAAGAGGCGGTCAAGGCCGTCATTGCAAGCCACCAGGCGAGCGGTCGCCCAGCCTGCTGCTGGGATGTGATCGATTACCTCGGCCAGTCGGATGACCCGGCCGCGTTCGCCGCCCGACGGGCGCTCGGAGTGCACGTCGACCAGGGGCTCGCCCAGCTCGGCTTCGCCCGGCCGGACACCGAGCGCGCACGTGTAGCGCAATCCCAGGTCGTCTCGTTGCGTGTGCGAAACCTGCGTCCGGCACGCGCCAGCGAGCGTTCGGAGTTGACTCAGGAGGAGCTCATCAGCCAGGCGGTGCTGCGGCTGCTGGCGGTGTTCGCGATGCACGCGATGACCGGCGATCGCTCCCAGCACAAGGTGCTCTCGCTTGACGAGGGATGGTTTCTGCTGCAGAACGCGAGCGTCGGCCAGCGCCTGTTGGAGCAGCTGTTCCGCTGGGGACGCTCGGAGAACGCCACCCCGATCGTCGCCACCCACCTGGCCTCCGACGCCCGCGGGATGGACAACCTGATCGGCGCGCGGTTCATGATGGGGATGGAGAGCGACGAAGAGGCACGCTGCGCGCTTGAGCTGTTGGGGCTCGACCCGCAGGACTCCGAGCGCAGGCACGACCTCATCAAATTCCGCAAGGGCCGCTGCCTGTTCCGCGACTACGAGGGCAACGTGACCCCGATGCGTATACACGTTCCGGATCCCGCCCTCCTGAACGCGCTCGACACGACACCACATCGAGAGGACGCCCCAGAGACCCATCGTCTGAGCGGCCAGCCGGCCTAGCGAAAGAGCGACCGACGATGCGTCCCTCTGAAAAGACTCCGGTCTGGCTGGCGCTCGCTCTGTGCATCCTGTTTTGCTGGCCGTTGGTACCCGGCGCGCGGGCGGGAATCACCAACGGCCGAACAAACGACTATGAAGCCCTCACGGCCGGTCAATGGGAAGCCTGCGCAAAGGAGTTCGGCTCCTACACCGGCAACCTGGCGCCGTGCACGATCGGGGATGTGCAGTGGGGTGCAGAACGTGACGGTGACAGCAGGGCTCAGGTCACCCACATGGTGGCGGTGTTCACCAATGAATCGATGGATCCCAACGATCCAACATTTGATTCTCCGCCCCCGAGCGTGCTGCGAAAGCTCGGGATGCATTTCGACGGCCCGCCGATCAAAGCGAAGGAGAGACAAGCAACCTCGAGCTCCCAGCACCCCTCCGCCGCCACCAAAAAGTCGAGCTCCTCCTCAAAGACGGCCAAGTCACCGGCGAGCAAGACCACCAAGAAGGCCCCGCCCGCCACGCCAGTCACCACCACAGCCGGCGGCGGCGCCGAAGCCGCGCAGCAGTCCGGTGCCATCAACCCGAACGACAGCCTCGTCAACAACGATGTCCTGAATCTGTCAAACCCCGCCTGCTCGCTGCGTGGGATGACGGTCTCCCAGGCCAGCCGCTGTCTGCGCACCGGCGATCCATCGGTCCCCTATCCACTGGGCAACTACCAGATGGACATCCACATGAGCACCGGGATCACCCACCCGATCAACGACGTGTTCACGGTTTTGGAGTCGGTGATGAACGTGCTGTGGCTGCTCTTGCTGTATGTGCTCAAGGGCGCTCTGACGCTGACCAGCTGGGCGTTCTCGCTGTCGCCGTTCACCAACGCCGCGACACTCGGCACCGTCCAGAACAAGCTCGAATTGTTCTATCGGGGACTCGACAACGCGTGGATCGACGCGGTCTTCGTGGCGATCGGCGGCTACGGGACCTACCTGGCTTTCGTGCGCCGCCGCCAGTCCGAAGCGATCGGTCACCTGGGCGCGTCGGTCGTGGCGATCCTGCTGGCGATCGCGATCATCCACGAGCCGCAGACGTTCATCGGCAAGCCAGCGGGGTTTGTCAACAGCTTCGCTCAGGACGCCATCTCAAGCGCCAATCTCGCGGCCCACAACCAGTCCGGCACAGTGCCCGCCAGCAAGCTTGCGAGCCTGACTGCCGACCTGTTCGACACGTTCGCTACCGGCCCGTTCTGTGCACTGGAGACCAACGACGTCAGCTGGTGCCTCTCCCCCCCTTCGGCGCTTGAGATGAAGGCGACGCAGCGCGCGGTCAGTGGGGATCACAGCTATGAAAAGCAAGCGAAGGCAATCGCCGCCGACGTCGCCGAGCGCCTGCCGCAAAACCAGCAGCAGCGCGCCTACAAGGCTGTGTATGGATCGCTGACGTCGAACTCCACGCCGCCGCGACGGGCAGACTTGTTTTTGAGATATCCGCCGGGAAGCACTCCCAGGGAAACGCTCTACGCCCTCTATTCCGGTGAAAACATGGAGGGCAAAAACCCGATTGGTGAAGTAATCAGCGACATCCTCACGGGTGACGCCTCGATCTTGAAGGACGCCTCCAAAGCCGATCTGCTCGCGGTCGCCGGCGACATCCTGAGCAGGGAACTCAAAGTCGCCGGGGCGATATTGAAATACGGCGTTCACACTGTCGTATCGGCGTGGCATTTCGTATTTGGCGGAGGCGGCGAAAAACTGAAGCCGCTGGCGCCGAACAAGATCGCCATCCAGGGCTCGAGCGGACTGGTACAGCGCTGTCTGGTGCTGATCCTCACGGTGCTGGCACTGGTCGGTGTGCTGCTCGTGCTGATGTGGCTTGCGCTGCATCTCGTCAGCCAGGCGCTGCTTGGATTCGTGCTGCTGTTCGCTACGCCGGTGATGATGCTCGCCCCCGCGTTCGGCGCGGCCGGGCGGAAGGCGTTTGGAGGCTGGGCAAAGACGCTCTTCGGGGCGATCGCCTCGAAGGCTTTCTACGCGGCGTTCCTGGGTGTGTTCGTGTTGGCCCTCACTGCTCTGCAGGATGCGTCCACCGCGGCGCTGGGACCGGCTGTGCACGCGAGCATCGGCACGCTTGCCAAGACGGCAGTCGGAGGCGTGGAAGCCGGCAAAGGTGACCTACTCG
>DATBPE010000086.1:0-4045 GCA_036561505.1 Solirubrobacteraceae bacterium | reverse complement strand
GTGGTTCACCGACATGGCGACCAGTAAGGTAGGGAAGATTACTCCGTAGAAACAGCTGCCTCGGAGCGGTGGATTGACCGTCAATCGGCGCGAAACTACCGATGCGGGAATGCTCTGGGGTACGCATGACGTCCACGTGAGGAGATCGGGATCAGTGGGATCTCGCTGAGCCGCGCGCTGTGATCGGCGTTGATCGTCAGGCTGCCCCGCTAGCGAGTGCTCGATGGAGCTCTACAGCAGTCGCGCGCCGCTGCCGATAACTCAGAGAAATCGAGTTGACCAACGATCCCTGTAGGAGCGGACGCCAGCAGGCGCTCACACGACGAGTTTCCACGATGTGTAACAACCACCACGATGGCACCTGTACCGCGGTGCTGACCCGCAGCGAAATTCAGCCAAACCAGCTGGTGATGATGCTGGTCTGCGAGAGCTGCGATGAGATCGTGAAGGTGATGGGCTCCTTCGAGCACGCCTTCAAACCGCTGATCGAAGCGGTCATGCCGAACCTCACCGTTGTGCCGGCAGACAATCAAGCACCCCAGCCGCCGCGTAACCCCAGCCGCCACTTTCACCGTCACGGCGCCTGAGAGCTGCCCGAGCAGGCGCCGGATCTCCCGCCGGTCCAGAGTGACTGCTGTCGTGGGCCGCTCAGCGCTCGCCCGGCATGCTCCCGATCGACGCTCCTAGCAACTCATCCGGTGCCTCGGGTGCCCGCGGGGTCTGCTCGCCGGGACGGCCCAGCCGGGCGGAATAGATCGAGGGGGCACGCAACAGACGCGCCACGACCGTCGCCTCGACAACCGCCAGGAGCACCGGCACCATCAGCCCCTCAGCGTGGTGGGTGAGCTCGAGAAGCAGCACCACGGCGGCCAGGGGGCCCTGCATGCAGGCGCCAAGCACGGCCGCCCCGCCGATGATCGCGTAAGCGCCGAGTGAGGCGCCGGGCCAGATCTCAGACCAGCTGTAGCCGAGCAGTCCACCCAGCAGCACCCCGAAGGCAAGCGTCGGGGTGAACAGCCCCCCAGGCGCACCGCTACCCAAACAGGCGGCGCTCGCCAGCGGCTTCAGTACGAGCAGGACCGCCAGCAGAACCACGCCGAGGCGCCCGACGAGCGCCAACTGCACCACGCCCTTGCCGTTACCGAGCAACTGCGGGTAGGCGATCGCAAGCGCCCCGAGCGCGGTGAAGGTGAGGATCGGAGCCGCGAGCGCCAGCCACCCGGTGGGCGCCAGCGCGTGCGCACGTGCGATCAGACGCACGTAGGCGACCGCCGCCAGCCCGGCCAGGGGACCGACCCACAGCGCCCACACGATCTCGGTGGCGCTGACGCCATAACTCGGGATGCTGTAGGTCGGATGGGTGGGAAGCGCGATCCAGGCGATCGCGGTGGCGATCAACGCGGTCGCGAGCGCCGGCAGCACCAGCGGCAGCGTCACGGTCCCGAGCAGCACCTCCAGGGCGAACAGCGCTCCTCCCAGCGGAACGTTGTAGACCGCCGCCATTCCCGCCCCGGCGCCGCAGGCGACCAACAGCCGCCGCTGCCATTCGGGTAGCCGCGCCCAGTCGCTCAGCGTGCTCGCCAGCGCCGCGCCGGTACGTTGCGGCGCCGCCTCGCGTCCCAGCGACGCACCGAGCGCGACGATCACGATCGAGTGCACGGCCCGCGCCAGGCTCGCGAACAGCGGCAGGCGGGACTCGCGCAGCCAGATCGCCTCGGAGACCTCGCCGCCGCCGCGGCTTCCGAGCAGCCTCGATCCGCCCACGACGGCGACACCGCCGAGCGCCAACACCAAAACCCGCCGGGTCGAGGAGGCCCGCTCGACGGCACTCAAAAAGTCCCCGGAGCTATAAGACCAAGCCAGGTGCTGCACAGCTCGCAGCAGCTCCATCAGCGCCACCCCACCCACCCCGGAGCCGAGGCCAACCGCCACCACGAGCATCCAGAAGCGGGGGCCGTAGGAGGCGAGGATCCCCCGTCCGGGCACGTTGGGTTGTGCTGAATCGTGCCTCACGCAAGCCGGCAGTCTGACGGGTGCCGCTGACGCCGGACCCGTGCCGCCGAGGCTCGGCTGCCACCACCGGTGCCGCTGGCAAACCGTTGACGAGCCAAAGCGGTCCTTCGCTAGGCTTCGGGCGGTGGGTGAGCGCACCAACCACGATCCGGGCAGCTTCTCCTGGACAGATCTCACGACCACGGATCAAAGGGGTCGCAAAGGGCTTCTACGCGGACCTCCTCGGCTGGGAATACGAGGACTCACCGGTCGGTGAGGACAGCTACTACACGATGGCGCGAGTCGATGGCAGGAACGTTGCGGCGATCGCGCCCCAGCCCCAAGCTCAGCGCGACGGCGGCGCGCCTGCGCGTTGGAACTCCTATGTGACCGTCCGCAGCGCCGACGCCACCCTAAAGCGCGCCACCCAGCTCGGCGGGAGCGCCCACACCTCCGCCTTTGACGTGATGCAGGCCGGGCGCATGGCGGTTCTGCGGGATCCACACGGCGCCCACTTCATGGTGTGGGAGCCACGAGAGAACATCGGCGCCGCCCTGGTGAACTCCCCCGGCGCGCTTTGCTGGAACGAGCTCACAAGCCCCTCCTTTGAGGCCTCGAGCTCCTTCTATGGAGATCTCTTCGGATGGAGCTTCGCCCCGTTCGAGGGGTCACCCGAACCGTATTTGACTATCTCAAACGCCGGCAAAGCAAACGGCGGGATCCGCCCTCAGAGCCCGCCCGGCATCCCGCCGCACTGGCTAGTCTACTTCGCCGTTATCGGGATCGAGCCGGTTCTCGGGAAGGTCGCGGAGCTCGGCGGCTCCACGCTCGCGGGACCGATCGATCTGCCGATGGCCAGGATCGCCGTCGTGAAGGATGCTCAGGGCGCCGCGTTTGGCCTGTATGACGGGACGCTCGAGCCCTAACTTCCAGAAAGGCGGGGCTGCTCGCTGGAGCGGGCGGTCCCTCTAGCGCCGCTATCAGCCTCTGCGTCCGGCGGCTTTGCTCGTTTCGGCCTCGTCGAGTCGCTCGTAGTGGCAGACGATCTCCGAGAGACTCACACCGAGACCGACCGTGAACTGGAGCAGCACCCGGAAGGAGAGGTTGATCTCGCCCCGCTCGCACGCCCCGACGTAGTTGCGGTGCAGCCCCGATCGGTAGGCAAGCTCCTCCTGGGAGAGCTCGCGAGCCACTCTGAGCTCCCGCAGAGCGTTGCCGAGCGCTTGGTGCTGGGCGGACTGGACGGCTGCCATGCATCGAACCTGTCAGCCAACCTCACCCAGCGTCTACCACATATATGTGGCTATACGATATCTTTGCATCTAAATCGAGTCCTGGCCCTATCTTCTGGCGAGAGGTCGGGCAGAGCTCGGATGCTCAAAGAATTCGTGTGCCGGCTTCAACCGCGAGCGCGGTCCAACGCCCCCAGTTGCTCCCGTGGCGAGGCGTTGGAAGGGTTGGTGTCGGGGCGAAGGACCGCTCCGGCACCAACCACATCTCGGACCGCTCGCCCACCATTGGTGTGCAGGACCCGCGGCCCGAGCCCCGAGGATGCTCAAAATCGGCTGCGCAAAAGGTTCTGTGCACCCCGATTGGATGGGTCTGTGGGTCGCGTGCTCGAGAGGCAGTTGGTGACGGGCGCAACTTGGCCCCCGCTCAGGCGTTTGAGCTTTTGTCAAGCCGCGAGCCGCTTCTCTGTAAAAGACGGCTCGCTAGCCCGTTCGTCACCCACTCTTCAGAGAGGAACACCTGTGCCTATCAGCAGCTCCATCCACCGCAAGCTCCTCGGCGGGAGCACCCTGGCGGCGGCCGTGAGCGTCCTGGCGCTCTACGGCCCCTCCGGCGCGCCCGCCACGATCGCAACCGCCGCTCGCACGATGTCCTTGAGCGATTCGGGGCATTTGCATCTGTCCTCTCACAAGGGTTTTACGTTGAATGAGGTTGGTTCGGCGTCTGGGACGATTTCTGGGTCTTTGTATCTGCATTTGCATGTTGTTTCCACGAATCGCGTGTCGGCTGAATTGAGTGTGTATCCCTCGGGTAGTTCGATGAC
>DATBPE010000085.1:0-4723 GCA_036561505.1 Solirubrobacteraceae bacterium | reverse complement strand
GTGCAGGCAGGCACCCACCCGCACACCCTCCAGGGGACGCTCCCGCTGGAAGCGCTCGCGGATCTGAGCCAGCACCCGCATCTGGGCATCCGCCCATTCGATGCGGGCCTGGCCCGTGTTGGCCTCAGTAGCGATAGTGATCGGCCTTGTAGGGGCCCTCCACCGGTACGCCGATGTAGGAGGCCTGCTCGTCGCTCAGGCGCGTGAGCTTCACGCCGAGCGCGTCCAGATGCAGGCGCGCGACCTTCTCGTCGAGGTGCTTGGGCAGCACGTAGACCTTCTTCTCGTACTGCTCGTTCTTGGTGAACAGCTCGATCTGGGCGATCGTCTGATTGGAGAACGAGCTGCTCATCACGAAGCTCGGGTGACCCGTTGCGTTGCCGAGATTCAAGAGGCGTCCCTCGGAGAGCATGATGATCGCGTGGCCGTCGGGGAAGACCCACTTGTCGACCTGGGGCTTGATGTTCACGCGCTCGATGCCGGGTGTCCGCCCGAGGCCCACGATGTCGATCTCGTTGTCGAAGTGGCCGATGTTGCCGACGACCGCCTGGTGCTTCATACGTGCCATGTCCGCGGCGGTGATGATGTCCTTGTTGCCGGTACACGTGATGAAGATGTCGCCGATGCCGATCACGTCCTCGAGCGTCTTTACCTCATAGCCCTGCATCGCTGCCTGTAGCGCGCAGATCGGGTCGATCTCGTTGATGATCACACGGGCGCCCTGGCCGCGCAGCGATTCGGCGCAGCCCTTGCCGACGTCGCCGAAGCCACACACCACAGCGACCTTGCCGCCGATCATCACGTCGGTGGCGCGGTTGATGCCGTCGATCAGCGAGTGCCGGCAGCCGTAGAGGTTGTCGAACTTGGACTTGGTGACCGAGTCGTTGACGTTGATCGCCGGGAACAGCAGCTCGCCAGCCTCGACCATCTCATACAGCCGGTGCACGCCGGTGGTGGTCTCCTCGGTGACGCCTTTGATGCCTTGGCCGATCTTCGTCCAGCGCTGCGGGTCCTCACCCAGCGTGCGTGTCAGCACCGACAGGATCACCTCGTGCTCCTCCGAGGAGGCAGTCGAGGGATCGGGAACCGCGCCGGCGGCCTCGTACTCGGTGCCCTTGTGCACCAGCAGCGTGGCGTCGCCGCCATCGTCGAGGATCATGTTCGGGCCAGTCGAGCCGTCATCGCCCACGGGCCAGACGAGCACCTGCTCCGTGCACCACCAGTACTCCTCGAGCGTCTCGCCCTTCCACGCAAACACAGGCACACCACGGGGATCCTCAGCAGTTCCCTCAGGTCCTACCGCGACAGCGGCGGCGGCGTGGTCCTGGGTGGAGAAGATGTTGCAGCTGCACCAGCGCACCTGTGCCCCGAGCGCGGTGAGCGTCTCGATCAAGACCGCGGTCTGGATCGTCATGTGCAACGAGCCCGTGATGCGCGCTCCCTTCAGCGGCTGGGAGTCTGCGTACTCCGAGCGGATCGACATCAGACCGGGCATCTCGTGCTCGGCGAGCGTGATCTCCTTGCGCCCGAACTCCGCGAGGGAGAGATCGGCGACCTTGAAATCGGTGTCGGTGAGTGTGGCGGTTGGGGTCATACGGTCTCCATGATTAGTGAGGGGTTAGCGGCGGGTCCCGCGGTGCTGAGCAGCCGCTCGTGCTTGTCCTGCTCGAAGCGCAGCCAGTCAGAATCCGTTACGTGCTCCGGGCGTACCGGTTGCGCTAGAAGCCAGGCCTGGATCTCTTCGCGCAGCTCCGGTTCGCGGTCGAGCCGCAGCGCGAAGCCGACCTCCCCGAGATCCAGATCAAAGCGCTCCAAGAGCTCTCGCAGAGTGCGCAAGCGCTGTAGCTCGGGTGGGCCGTAGAGGCGATATCCCGAAGCCGAGCGTGCTGGCGCGACCAATCCGACCCGCTCGATGTAGCGCAGCATGCGAGCCGACCAGCCGGTAGTCACGGCTGCCTGGTTGATGGTGAGTCCGTCCATTCGAGCAGACCTTAGCACGAGCATGTCAAGGTTTGGGGTGAAGCGGCGGCGAAGAGTTCAGATGGCCCCATCGCCGTCGCCGGCCCGCACGTCCGTGTTTGATCTCCTCAGCGGTTTTCAGCTCCCTGGTTGTCCAACCCGCACAACGTTTGATCAGGTTTACCTAGGTTTTGGCAGATTTACTCTGGGGTAAATAGACATCACATCCAATTGGCCGGCGCTTGAGAACTTCGACTTAGTTCTCTGTAGCCGGCCGGACTAGGGCAGCGCTCAAGCGACGAATCAGTTGGTCGTCGAGGACGACCTTTACCGAACCTCAGGGTGAGTGCTCTGGGTGCGGAAGATCGTCGATGCGTCAGTCCCTGCTTTAGATCCTGTCCAAGCCCAGACTGGGAGGTCTAATCGTGACTAGGCATGTCAGAGCGCTGTGTCTGGTGGTGGGCGTTTGCGCCAACACGCTGTTCGGGGCAAGTAGCGCGCTTGCCTGGCAGCAGAGTGGCTCTCACCCCACCGCTCATCATCAGCCGCCCAACCACGAATCCCAGGAAACCGGCAAGCCGTCGCATCCTTCCGGCGGCCACGAATCCTCCTGCTCACACGAACATCTGGGCACTCCCTCCGAACCGGAAACCTCACACCCGGAAAAACCGCGCAAATCCCCGGAACCGAGCACCCCACCGAAATCCAAAGAACCCTCAAAAGAACCGACCCCGCCATCTAAACCCACAAAACCAAGCGAACCGAAAACACCGACCAAACCGCAAGCGCCTCCTACCAAATCAGAAACGCCCACCACCCCAGCAACGCCCACTACACCCGCCGCGCCCACCCCGGTGACCCCGCCACCGGCGGCTGTCCAGTCGACGAGTACCCCGACGGCTAGCCACGGTGTCAGCGCCGTGACCGTCACGGCCAAGAAAAAGCACTCAAAAAAGAAGAAGCACCACCGCCGCCACGTCAAGCGCTTCAAGACCGCGGCGCGCCGCGCGCCACGTTTCACCGGCTGAGAGTTGTTGGGCTCGGTTCGCATCGGCCTGGCGGTGGCTTTGGCTTTGCTCGGCTGCCTACCCTCCCCGGGCACAGCCGCACCGCTGTCAGGCCCCGCGCACGCGCTGCCCGCAGGAGCCACCCGGGTGCTGAGCGTGCCGGGGCGCCTATCGCGGTGGGCGTTCGTTACCAGGGCGGCCGGTATTCAGGGCCAGCCCGGTGCGGGGCGAGCCTCACAGGGCACACTCAGCCTCACCACCAGCGACGGGACCAACGAACTCGTCGAGCTCCTCGCCGAGCGTAGAGTCGACCGGGAGATGTGGGTGGAGGTGCGCACCTCGCTGTGGCCCTCGCCCGGGAGGGGCTGGGTGCCGCTCAGCGCACTGTCGAAGTTTCACCACGTGAACACCTGGCTGATCGTCGACAAGCGCTCGCTAGAGGCCACGCTGATCGCCCACGGCGCCGTCGTGTTTCGCGCGCCCGTGGGTATCGGTAAGCCGAGCACCCCCACTCCCGAGGGGTCTTTCTATATCCGTGATCGGCTGAGCGGCTTCGCGCCGGGCTCTCTCTACGGGCCGCTCGCGTTCGGCACCTCGGCGCACTCGCACGTGCTGAGCGACTGGCCCGGCGGTGCGGTGGTGGGCATCCACGGCACCAATCAGCCCGGGCTGATCCCCGGCCGGATTTCGCACGGTTGTATCCGCATGCGCAACAGCGACATACTGCGCCTCGGACGGCTGGTTGGAGCGGGTACGCCAGTGACGGTCCGCTGAGGAGGAGCTACCCGCGCGGCGCTCTCGGTGAGCTAGGACTAGCGCCCGGAGAGCTCTGACTTGAGCTGCTCGATCAACTTCACCGGGCCGGGGTCCACACCACGCAGAGTAGCCAGGTAGATCGACACCAAGTCACCGAGCAGCACGAGCGAGATCACACGCTCGATCGTCGTCTGCCCGCGGGTCTCCACGCGGAAGCTGGCGGTGGCGTTTGTGGAGATCAGGCGCTCGGTCAACTCCATGCGCGCCTTCACCCGCGGATGGGCGTCGCTGTCATCCAGGAACACGGCCGAGAAGCGCCCGACGTCTTGGGCGCCCTCCCAGCCCTCCAGCTCGTTGTGGTCGAGCTCGGGCAGTTCGTGTACGAAGCACGGCTGCTTGGCGTTCTCGTTGATCTGCGTCTTCCAGCGGTAGGCGATCGGCGTGGTCAGTCCGGCGCCGGCGATGACCGGGGCGCTGCCCAACAGCCCACGGGCGATCTCCTTGGCCAGGGAGTCTTCGCTGGCGTCCGGGCCCCACTCGGTGATCAGCTGCTCGGTGTGCGAGGCGGCGACGTCGATCTCGGTGCTCAGACGCGGTCCCGCGCCGCACATGGCCGCGACCTCCAGCGCCGTGACGGTCATGTAGGCAACCGCGGCGCGTGGCTGGAAGCCGCCGGGCAGCGGGATCACCGGAACGCCATCCTCGCGCGCCATCTCAGCCAGGCGTCCTCCGGTGGTGACAACCACGCGCTGGGCTCCCAGGGCTCCGGCCGACTCGTAGCAGGCCAATGTCTCCTCGGTGTTGCCCGAGTAGCTGGCGCACAGCACCGTAGTGTCGGGGGTGGTCCAGGAGGGCAGCCCGTAGGCGCGTGTCACGAAGATCGGCCGGGAGGCGTGATCGCCGAGCGCTGCGCGTGCCAGGGCTCCGCCGATCGCCGAGCCGCCCATGCCCGCCACCACCAGGCCGGCTGGAGAGTCCCATTCGGCCATGATCGCCGACTC
>DATBPE010000084.1:0-2910 GCA_036561505.1 Solirubrobacteraceae bacterium | reverse complement strand
CCGGAGGTCGAGTCGACCTGAAGAAGGGAGGCTTGGCGGTGGTCCGGCTAGGTGGCGCCGGCAGCGAGCTCGTACTCCTGCTCCGTCCCGCCGAGCTCGCTCTGATCGCGGGCGCCACGCTGCCCTAGCCCCGGGACGTCCTGCTTGCCGGCTCGCTTAGGAGCGGCCACCGCGCCCGGTTCCTCAGCCTCGCCCTCGCCGACAGCCGGTTCGGCGGCGAAGCGGTAGCCGATGCCGAAGTGGGTGTGGATATAGCGCCAGTCCGGTGAGGCCTTCTCGAGCTTCTGGCGGAGCTTGCGCACGAACACGTCGACCGAGCGATCGCCGCGCACCATCGCGTACCCCCACAGTCGCGAGTAGATCTCCTCGCGCTCGAGCACGCGACCTTCACCGGAGGCCAGCAGCTCGATCAACTCGAACTCTCGCCGCGTCAGCTCCAGCGAGCGCCCGCTCACAAACGCCTGGAAGCGGTCGGAGCGGATCTCGACCTCGCCGGCACAGACGGGCTTTGACTCGGTGCGAGCGCTGGCTCGGCGGCGACGCCTGACAAGCCCCTGGACGCGCGCGATCACCTCCTCCGGGTGACAGGGCTTAGTGATCCAGTCATCGGCGCCGAGGCGCAGTCCGCGCACGCGCTGAGCCACGGTAGAGGGTCCGGTACAGACCACGATCCCTAGCTCCGGAAGACTGCCGCACAGACGCTCGAGCCATTCCCAGGCCTGCGGTCCGAGCACGGTGAGGTCCACGACCAGGGCGCTCAGGCGCATCGAGGCGACGGTGTCGGTGGGCACGGGAGAGGCGAGCACTCGGTGCTCCCAGCCGAGGCGGTCCATGCGCTTGCTCAGCACCTGGATGAAGCCACTATCGCGATCGAGCACCGCGATACGCATGGCCGACGCCCCCTGGGCGCTGTTCGCCCCCGCTTCATCCTTGGAGAGGATGCCCGTCGTCATCTGGGCTCAGTGTATAGGCCCCTCGCTGCCCGGTGCAGACGAAGGTCACAGGATCTTCACAGATGTAAAACCGCTGTTTGCGATGGAGCTCGCCGCATCAGCTGAGCGCAGGCGCGCAGCGGGCGCTATCTGCTGGGATCAGCCGCCGAGCGGGTTTGACTGGTCTGAGAACTCGCGGAACAGGCCGGTCACCACGAACGCCACTTGCTCGCCGACGTCGACGGCGTTATCGCCGATTCGCTCAAGCGCACGCGCCACCAGGATCATGTGCATCGCCCACTCGCGCGTGTCCGGATCGTCCCCGATCTCAAGCGCTGCATTGAAGATCTCGCGGTTCAGGCGGTTGATCTCGCGGTCCTGGCGGGCCAGGTCTTCGGCCAGGGCGATGTCACGTCCGCTGAAGGACGCCTTGCACTGGACGATCTCTGAGCGCGCATGCGCTCCCATCTTCAGGATCGACTCGAGCACCTCTGGGCGCACCGGCGGCTCATAGCCTGAGAGCGGGATCAGCTTGGCGATGTTCACGCACTGGTCGCCCATCCGCTCGACGTGCACGATCACGTGCAGCAGCGCCGCAACCAGTCGCAGATCCCCCGCGACGGGCGCTTGGGTGGCAAGCAGCGAGAGGATGCCCTGGTGCACTTCCAGGTAGCGCCCGTCGACACGGTCGTCGTCGGCGATCACCATCTGGGCCAGCTCGACGTCCTGGTGGGTTAGCGCCTCGAGCGTGCGATCGAGCTGCTCGAGGACGATGTCAAGCCCGCCCAGCGCGCGGCGCTCGAGCTCCTCGAGCTGTTGCTGGAAGTGCTGTCTGCCTTGGGCGGCGGTAAGCGCTACGGCTTGCCCCGCGTTTGCCTCGGTGCTCACTTGCCCACCGATCCTCAGCCGAACTTCCCGGTGACGTATTCCTCTGTGCGGGAATCTTCGGGGTTGGTGAAGATCTTTTCGGTCGCGTCGACCTCCACCAACTCGCCGCCCAACATGAACGCGGTGCGGTCGGCCACGCGCGCGGCCTGCTGCATGTTGTGGGTGACGATCACGATCGTCACGCGCCGCTTGAGCTGATCGATCAGCTCCTCGATCTTCAGCGTTGCGATCGGGTCCAGCGCCGAGCAGGGCTCATCCATCAAGATCACCTCAGGCTCGACCGCCAGCGAGCGAGCTATGCAGAGCCGCTGCTGCTGACCGCCCGAGAGCCCAGCGCCGGGCTCGGTGAGCCGGTCCTTGACCTCCTCCCAAAGGCCGGCTCCGCGCAGCGCCGACTCGACCCGGTGCCGCAGGTCGCCCGTTTTGCCGGAGGAGAGCCGCAGGCCCGCGGCAACGTTGTCGAACACCGACATCGTCGGAAACGGATTGGGCTTTTGAAAGACCATTCCGATCGCACGGCGTACGGCGACGACGTCGATCGAGGGGTCATAGATGTCCAGATCGTCGAGCAGCACCTTGCCCTCGGCGCGCGCGCCTGGGATCTCCTCGTGCATGCGGTTGATACAGCGCACCATCGTCGACTTGCCACACCCCGACGGTCCGATGATCGCCGTCACCTCGCCGGAGCGGAACTCCAGATCGATCCCCTTGACCTGCTCGGCGTCGCCATAGAAGGCTTTGAGCGCCTGCAGCGTGATCGTAAGGCCGGGGCGGACGAGCGCCGCCGCGATCGGCTCCGCGCTGGGCGCTGCCTGTTGACTGGATTGGCCAGTCTGCGTCGGGTTTTGGCGCTTTGGCTCGAGCATCTCGGGTGCGATCTCCGGCGTTGGCGGGTCTATGCGTGGATCTGTAGTGCTCATCCTAGGCTGCTCCTGCGTGCGATCAGCCGTGCGAACAGGTTAAGGAGCAGGATCATCACGACAAGCGTGAGCGCCGCCCCCCACGCACGGTTTACCACGGCTTCGGTCGGAGATGTGACGTCGTTGTAGATCTGTACAGGCAGCGAGTTCATGAACCCGCTTAGAGAAAA
>DATBPE010000083.1:0-4860 GCA_036561505.1 Solirubrobacteraceae bacterium | reverse complement strand
CGCGGAACCGAGCCGCAAAGAGCGAGGCCATTAGAGGTGTGAGGCCGCGCCACCTGAGTCGTCTAGCCTTCGGGTGGGATGAGGAGGGTTCCTCAGGCGGCCCGGAACCGCGTCTATTTTTTTGCCCGGCCCGGGTGGCCTCTACGCCGTTACTCCTTTCTCGGAGCACCTTTGGTCGAGCCCCACCGGGTAGGTCATACCGTGCTGGTCTAGTGAAATCCCCCGGTAACCGGGCGCCGGCGTGGGGGCCAGATACTCGCTCCATCGTGTTTTGGTGGACAATGTGAGGATGCGCGTCACCGCCAAGGCCGATTACGCCGTTCGGGCGGCCATCGAGCTAGCGGACGGCAGCCGCGATTCGCCCCGCAAGGTCGATGAAGTCGCCCAGGCGCAAGGGATACCGCTCTCCTTTCTGGAGAACATCCTCACGCAGCTACGCAGCGCTGGGATCGTCCGCAGCCAGCGAGGCCCCGAAGGCGGCTATTGGTTGGCTCAGCCGGCGGACCAAGTGACACTGGCGCAGGTGATCAGGGCGGTGGAGGGACCGCTCGTGGGAGTGCGCGGGCAGCGTCCGGAGGAGGTCGAATACGAGGGATCGGCCAAGGCCCTGCAGCAGGTGTGGGTCGCCCTGCGCGCAAATCTGCGCATGGTTCTCGAGCGTGTCACGGTCGCCGATGTCGCCTCCGGTGAGCTGCCGGCCAAGGTTCTCGCGCTAACACGCGACGAGGATGCCTGGCAGACGCGCTGAGCGCTGCCCACCGCGGTCCTGTCAGCTGGATTTGGATCAGCACTCTGGCGTAAGGGGCTCCTCGTCCTGCCCGACTCTCCAAAAGGAGCCACCGGGCTCGGGTGTTAAGAAATGCCCAAAGAAACAAAGGTGCCTTAATCCGGCGTCGTATTCGCCGAACACGACTTTGCTTACCGTAGGGGGCACGGCGCACGGCAGCGCCTGCCCCCAATGCCAGAGTCTCATCGAGAACCCCAGCGGATCACCGACAAGCCAGGAACCGACCGGCACGCCGAGCCGCTCGACAGACGCGCGTTTCTCAAGCGTGGCCTGATCGCCGGCGGCGCGCTGCTCGGAGGAGGACTCGCGGCTTCAAAGCTCACGACTGAGCATGGAGGCTCGTCGGCCCCGGCCACCCCGAGCAGTCCCGAACGTGCCCGGCGCATCATCAAACCGCGTGCAGTGCCGCCCAACATCCTGGTGGTCCTGGTCGATCAGATGCGAAGCGTCCCAAGCTTGGGGCAAACCGCCCCGACAATCTCCCCGCTGCTGGGAAATCTACGGCGGTTGAGTCGCGAAGGAGTCAGCTTCGCCAGACACTACACCGCCTCGAACGACTGCACGCCCGCCCGCTCGACGCTGCTAACCGGCCTCTACACGCATCAGACGGGCTGCATGATCACCGGCGGCAGCACCCTCGATCCAGGGTTCCCGACTTGGGGCACGATGCTGCGCGAGCACGGATACGGTACCTATTGGTATGGCAAGTGGCATCTGACCCACCACGACAACAAGTGGGGTGTCCCCGGAGGCCCTGAAGCGCTGGCGCGCTACGGTTTCTTGGGCGGAACCTACCCCTCCCCGGACGGCGCCCCCGGTCAGGGCGCACGGGTCGATCCGCGCATCGTCGAGCAGTTTCGGCGCTGGTTTGAGACAGCCAGCGCTCGACAGCCATGGTGCACGACCGTTTCGCTTGTCAATCCGCACGACATCGCCTGGTGGTATCGCTGGAGTGATCGGGTGGCGGGCGAGGCCTCGGCGGCACGGTTCATCCAGCGAATGCCGGCGAACTTCGAGACACCGGAACTCCTGATCGAGCGAAACAAGCCGCGTCTGCAGCGATCGCTGCAGGAAACCGCTGCGCAGGCTTTCGGTTCGGTGCCGTTCACCGGAGCCGAAGTACTCGGCGAGTGGGCTCCGATGTTCGACCTCTACATGAGGCTTCAGCGCGAGGTCGACCGGCACATCGGCGTGGTGCTCGACACGTTGCGAAGTCGCCCCAACGTGGCCGCCAACACGGTCGTGGTATTCACCTCCGATCACGGCGAGTATTGCGGCGCACACGGTCTGCGCGGCAAGGGTGCCGGCGCCTATGAGGAGGCGATTCGCGTGCCGTTGATTGTCAGTGACCCCCGCTACCGGCAACGAGACGGCGGCACGCGCACTCAGTTGAGCTCGAGCGTAGACGTGGCGGCGCTGCTGTTGAGTCTCGCAAGCGGATCTGAAGATTGGCGCGGTGACTCTCACTACGCGCACCTGGCCGGCCGTGGAAATATCGCGCAGATCCTCGCCGACCCGAGCACACCGGGACGTCCGCACGTTCTGCACGCCACCGACGAGGTGGTCACAGAGTTCGCCAACGAGCCCTACGCCTGGAATGCGCCGCTGCACGTCCTCGCATTGCGCACCGCGACCGCCAAGCTGGCCACCTATTCCGACTGGCGTGAGGGCACCACCCGACCGCTGACTGGCGGTGAGGAGAGCGAGCTGTATGACTACCGCACCCGCTCTGGCGCATTGGAGCTCCACAACAGCTCAGGGCAAAGCCGACTGGAGGAGTCGCTGCGTGCGCGTCTTCACGAAGCGTTTGAAAGCGAGCTGCGGGCCGAGCTTCCGCGTCGTCTGCGTCACGCCCGCGAGCGCGGCCTCTCTGACTACTTCTCGACCGCGACGCGTGCCGCCTTCAGCGCCGCGGCCGCTCGCCTGGCCCGCTCCACCGAGCAGAGCTCGCGCCCGGGCCTCCAAGCCATGGACGCTCGCGCTCGTGGGGAGAGCAACCGAGTGCCCTCCCCGCCGCGTGGGATCTAACCGGCGACGGTCTGCGAGGTGCTCATGACCGCCCCTGCTTCGTTGAGCGCCTGAACCGCGACGTAGGCGGCCGGTCCCGGGGTGGAGACGGTCGTCTCAAAGCCGCTGCGCGCGGCGCTGGCAACGGTGCTCAACGTGCTCGGCGAAGCGCCGGCGAGCAATCGCCAACTCGCCACACCGGTTGCTCCGTTCCAGCTCGCATAGACAGTCACCGGGGCGCTCGAACTAGCCGAGCTCGCGGCGATCGACGGCGGATAGCTCGGAGTGCCGGTCCAGGCAAACCTGTAGGAGCGATATGACTCCTCTTTGGACGCCAGGTGAGCGTCGAACAGAAGCCCTCCGGTGGTGCTGAATTCCGACACGTACGGTTCGGAGCCCCAGCCAATGAACATGTTGCCGTCGGGCAGGATCTGGAAATTGCCCTGGCTGCCCGAGGAGAGCGGCCGGGGATGCTCGTAACTGGCCAGCAGGGTGTCGGTGGCCTTTTGCTGGTTGAGCGCGATGATGATCCCGCGCGACTGTGGATGGACGTTGGGCACGCCGCCGTTGTCGAAGATGCTGATCGTCCCGTTTGGTAGTTCCACTGCATCGTGCTGGTAGGCGGTCGCGGTGCCCTTTTCCATCTTGATGGAACCGTGCTTGCTGCCCGCCTTGATGAGGGTCTGCCCCGTCTGCGTATTGATCTCATACAGCGTCCAGGTGTTGCGCGCGGAGAGCAGCGTGGAGCCCGCGGAGTTCTGCTGCACCGAGTTGATGTGGAAATAGTCAAAGGGCCAGGTGGTGCTGGAGCTCAGCGGCGAGGAGTGCGATTCGCTCAACGGGACGTGATCCAGCGAATGCCACTCGCGTCTGACCATGCGGGTCTTCAGGTCGATTTCCTGGAAGACCCCGTCGTTCACGGCCGCGTCGCGCGGACCGCCAGCGTAGGTCAGATCGCAGCGGATCGGGTTGAACACGGTCAGCAGCGCGGCACCGTTTGAGCTCAGGTGAAAGTCATGCAGATCGGCTTCGTAGCCGTTGCCGGCGTCGACTCGGGTGACCTGCTGGTAGGAGCTGTTGTAGATCATCTCTTCGCCCTCGCCAAACCCGTTCGGGGGGATGTAGCCCTGCCACCAAGTGAGCACCGGCTGTCCTTCGTAGGTCTGGACCTGCAGGTTGGTTGCCTCTACTCCGCCGGGCAGCGGATCGAACCAAACCAGGTTGCCCGAGTTGTCAAAGACCATCGGCCCGTCCTGACCGGGCCCGGAGTAGGGCGCGGTGAATATGTACCCGGGGGTGCTCTGAGGCGTATCGGAGGTGACATGGACGACCGGTGGCCTGAGCTGTGATTGTGAGTGGAAGCTCTGCACTTCGCTGCTAGCGGAAGGGGGGGCCGGATTGTTGCTTGTGATCTTCGGTCGAGGAAAGAGGTCGGGGTGAGAGACCGTGAAATGAAAGACGAACCGGCTGGTCCTGGCGGCCTGCTTAATCTTGCCGGTGACCGTCACGTACTCGCCGGCGAGGAACTTCTTGGAGGGAACGAAGCTGGCACCGTCGCCTTGGGAGTAGGCGATCAGATGGCCGGAATGCTTGCCGCTGAGCGACCCGTTGACTTCGATCTGGCTCAACTGGGAGGGGGGGACACCCAGCAGGCTGATCTGGGTATGTGGTGAGGAATCAAGAGAGTCCGGCAAAGGCGAGACGGACAGGCTCGTCCCCGGCAGCACCGAGGAGCGGTTGAGCGTCGAGGGAGCACACTGCGGGGCAGCCGGACCGCGATAGGCGGCCTGCTCGGCGACTATGCGCTTGGCGCCGTAGGCGATGGTCGCAACGCAGACGAGCACCACGAGCAGACCACCGGCCAAGAGCGTCCAGCGCAATCTGTGTGCGGCGAACCCCCGGCTGACGCGCCCGGCGCTGCTGGGCTTGCCGTTGCTGGCGAGGCGCTTCTCATTGGCCGCCGTGGAGGACCGGTCCCCGCTGGCGCGCGGCTCTGAGGATGTTCTCGATCTTGCTGTATGTCGTTTTGGCAATGGCTCTTAGAAGGTTTGGATAAACCGACGCCT
>DATBPE010000082.1:0-19152 GCA_036561505.1 Solirubrobacteraceae bacterium | reverse complement strand
GAATCCGCTGCCGGCTTGTGGCGCCGCCGAAGATTGTTTAGCATGGCCTCCGACGATGCCTTGAGCTAGCTGCATCACCAGCTGTGTGGCGCGCGTCCCAATACGTACAAATACATCTGCCGATCTGACTGTCCTCACAGTGGATACGGATCTCGTCTTTACGGCGCATCCTCGCCAGTGCTGCCAGGTCACACTTCTGCAACGCATGGTCGCTACTCTATGTCGGGCTTGGGACAGTCCTGTAGCGCCGACGAAACAGGCTGTCACCAGACGTGACAAACCGTCTCCATCACTCATGTCTCGTGAACCATCGGAGTACCCGAACTGTGACTTCGGCCGCGTGCCGCGACAAGGAAGTAACCGCCAATCAGCGTGTAATTGCCGGTTTCTGCCAAGGATTGGCTTGCCAAAGCCATCTGGAAAATAGGGTCGCGCCGGCGATTGGAATACCCCTAGGAGGGTTTGGCGAAACGGCTAGCGAAACTCATCGTCATGGGAGCATCTTCGGCTGTCACCGTCTACGACGAGGTGAGCCCGGATAGCCTCATCGTGCTCGCCGCGCACACCGTGGCGGCTATTTCTTCCCGTTTTTCTTTTGCAGGTGCTTCTTATTGGGTTTGGGCTTGTACTTTTTACTAGCCGCCTTTTCGCACTCAAGGCGCTTGTGCTTTGACTTCTGCTTCTTACAAGCCCTGAGTGCTTTGGCGAGCTTTTGAGCGAGCGTCTCTTTAGGCGGGACGAGGTCGGCGACGGCTTTACCTGTGTTACTCGTGACACCGGTCGGCGTTGCGCTTGTCGTCGATCCAGTGTTTGTCGAGCCTCCGCCAGGCGTACCGCCTTGAGGCGAGCCGCCGCCGCTACCCGGACCCGTCCCGGCGGCGAGCGCCAGGGCGGCGAGGTGATCGTGGAGCGCTGCACCGTTGGGCTCTGCGGGTTCCCCTGTGGCGGTGAGCATGAACAGAGAGCCACATGGTTCGGTTTGTTCGAGTTCCACCCAGGCCCACGCGAGATAGCCGACGCCGTGCTGATCGGCCCAATTCATGTAGCGGTTGTCGAAGTCGCTTGGATCATCACCGCCGCCGACCGGGCAGGCTTCCTCGCCGAACTCGCCGGTCACCACCGGGACGTGTTCTGCCAGCGAGGCGATCGTCGAGTTCCAGCATTCTTCGGTGCCGCAGTGCTCGCCTTCGTAGTTGTGAAAGGAGGCGGCGAGTTGGTGGTCGGGGTCTGCGGGCTCGTAGGTGAGCCATTCCTTCAGTTCGTTGGCGTATGAGAGGCCGCCAAGCAAAATCGGCTGTCTCGCTCCGGTGGAGCGGATCGCATCCACGATCGCCTGCAAGCCCACCGCGTGATAAGTCTGAGCCCCGTTGACGGTTTCCTGGTCGTTTGCGTCGGGAACTTCACAGCCGCCGTTCTTCCAGCAGGACCAGTCGACTGGGTAGTTGACGTTGCCATTGGCGGCCGGGGAAAATGGCTCGTTGAACGCGTCGAAGAGCACCGCGGGATTGCTCTTGAAGGCGCTTGCCACCGATTCCCAGAAGGCTTCGGAGTGGTCGTCGGGCAGTGGCCGCTGCCCGTTGGCCGGAACAGATCCCGGTGCGCTCCAGTGCAGGTCCAGGATGGCGTAGATCCCATCGGCGTTCAGGTCCGACACGTACTGCTCGACCGCCTGCTGGTAGCCGGCCTGCGTCAGCGGCGGTTGAGGGCTGTCAGCGTTGCTCGGCTGGCCGTTGATACCGAGCCAGCAGTCCTCGTTGAGCGGAATGCGCACGGCGTTTGCGTGCCAGGCCGCGATTGTGCCGGCATCAGAGGCGTCAATCGGCCCATTTGAGTAGGCGTAGCCGTAGAAGCACGCGTACTCGGGGCTCGTCCGATCGACTCCGACCAATTGCAGGGTTTCACCGCTTCCGTTGACGAAGTGGTTGCCGGAGATCGACAGCGGCGTCTCATCGGCCCGGCCGGGGGCGTGCCCGAGCACGAAGACGAAGATCGCCAACGCGATCACAAGCACCGCCGCCCCTGGCCGGCACAGACGATTGAGATGTAGCGCCCCCACAGGGTGCCTTCCTCGTGTCATTGTTCTTCGAGGGAATCGTTTGAGAGCCCTCTTATGCGGATGAGAGGACTCGAACCTCCACCTGGTTGCCCAGACACGGACCTGAACCGTGCGCGTCTACCAATTCCGCCACATCCGCGGGCGCGCAAGCGAAGATATCGCAGAGGGCCGGTTGAAGCGTCTGGAGGTCTACGAGCTTTGCTAGGCTCACGTCCACGCGCCGCTATCGTCCAGGGGACTAGGACGCCGGCCTCTCATGCCGGAAACCCGGGTTCGAATCCCGGTAGCGGTACTTTTACAAAGCTGCGGTCAGATGCCCATGCTGCTGCTTTGTATAAGGCTGGCTCGCCATCCACGAGCGAGCCAGAATTGCGGTCGCGTAGTAGCGACCTCACGCGCGACGGTCACGCGGGACGGGCGTCTAGGCTCCCAGAGCGTCGGCTGTGCAACGCAGTACGAAAATGGACTCGGCACGCATTGGCTGCTCCGAGATTGTCGCGCTCCATCAAGAGGCAGTAGCTCGTCGGATCGCCACCAACAGGCAAGAGCTACAGCTCGAACACCAGTCCCTCGGCGGCGACGCTGACTTTGGGAGAGCCGTCGCTCGCGAGCCGTAGGGCGAGCCCGTCGAGGGCCTCGTCGGTACGGTCGTGGCGATGATGAAAGAGGACCACTGAACGCGCGCCGACGAGCTTGGAGAGCTCGATCGCGTACTCCGCGACGGCGTGACCGAAGTCGGCTTCGGCGGCGAGCTCCTCAGGGAAGAGCTGGGAGTCGTGGACCAAGAGGTCGACGTCACGGACGAGCTCGATGGCGGCAGGGTGATACTCGCCGAAGCCGTCCTGGCCTGCTCCGAGAGCCGTGGGGCAGTGATCGGGCATATAGGTAAACGCTGCCCGGCCGTCGCTGATCCGATACCCGAACGTCCGTCCTCCCTTGTGCGGGATCTCCCGTGCGAGCACCTCAAAGCCCTCGATCTGGTGCACGCCGGGTGCGATGCTCGCAAACGTCCACTTGCCTCTGAGATCGGTCG
This sequence comes from Solirubrobacteraceae bacterium, assembly GCA_036561505.1. Classification (GTDB taxonomy): domain Bacteria; phylum Actinomycetota; class Thermoleophilia; order Solirubrobacterales; family Solirubrobacteraceae; genus Palsa-744. Next base: position 16,063 of record DATBPE010000082.1, on the reverse strand, counting down.
GGCCGATGGGGAAGTAGGGCGGGGACATTATCCCGGCGAGCACACTGACCGCGTCGGCCCCGTTCTCCTGCTCGGGGAGCACCACGGCGACGCACGAGCCGGGAAGGTCCGCCGCGGCAAAGAACGGCAGCCCGAACGTGTGGTCCCAGTGCAGGTGGCTGAGCAGGATCGTCCCGGTGAACGGTACGTCGCCCAGCAGACGCGAGACGGCCTGGAGCCCACCGCCAGCATCGAGGACCAAGCGCGGTGCGTCATCGGTGTCGTGCGCGAGCGCCACGCACGATGTCTGCCCGCCGTAGCGGACGAAATCGATGCCGGGCGCAGGGGTTGATCCCCGCACGCCGCAGAGGTGGATCCGCAAGCCCGACTCAGCTCCGGTCAGAACGGGACGCCATTTGAGCTTCATGCTACATCGACAGCGTCCCTGGCTACTTGCGCTTGGCCTGATGCTCTAGCACCTTGCCGAAGGCGTCCTCGAGCTGGGTGGTCATCCGCTGCTTGAACAGTGCGAGCAGCGTCTCGGAGGCTAGTGGCCGCAGAGAGCCGACGGCATCGATCAGTTCATCCCAGCGCTCGTCAGGCTGTCCGGCCTGCTCGAAGGGCTCCCAGAGCTCTCTGAGGAAGAGCTTGGTGAACGCTCGCGAGATCGATTCGCAGTCGCGGCTGACACGCTCGACGAGCGCCAGCGCTGCGTGCAGAGAGATCCCGAGAGCCACAACCTGTTCGGCTGCTCCCAGCAGCGCCGGGCTCGGAACTTCGAAACGGTCCTCGCCCAGCGGGACGAGCAGCTTGAGCTTGCGGATGCGCTCGACGTCGCGAGCGTCTACTTGGCCGAAGCGTTTCTCCAGTTCCTCGCCGGTGATCGCCTCAGGGGTCTCTGACTCAAACGGCGTGGTCACGGCGCGGCGCAGACCGAGCAGACGCTCGGCTAGGCCGTCGGATCCGCTCAGAAGTCGCTCGATCGCCGTGAGGTTGAAGCCATCGGCCTGCAGGTCGAGGATCAGGCGCAGCCGCGCGACGTGCTCGGCGTTGTAGTAGCCCACACGCGCTCGCACCTCGGGCGCGGGCAGCAGCCCCCGGGTGTGGTGGTTACGGATGTTGCGCACCGACATGCCGACTTCCGCCGCAAGCTGCTCAACGGTGAGGTCATAGATGGAGCCCTTGGCCTCACCGTCTCGCTGGGCCACAGCGGTGGCGCGTGAGCTTGTGTGTGCCATTTGCGATTTAAGGGTATCAGTGGATACATCTCAGGGTACCTCTACTCATGCTCCCTCATTTGAGGTAGCATTACTTCAAGTCATGATCTTCCGCCATCTTCCCAACAGCCCTCCTAGCGACGGGATTGCCCACTCGAGCGACACGTATGGCTGAGCGTGGGGCGGTTCCGCGTGTCTCTGAGGGCCGTCGCAGGGCACTGCGGTTGATCCGCTCCTTTACCTCGCCGCTGTTGCCGGATGACTATCTGGAGCTGATCAATCCACTGTGGTCTACCCGTGAGTTGCGAGGGCGAATCGAACGCGTGGAGCGTGAGACCCCCGAGGCGGTTACGGTGCTGATCAAGCCCAGTTGGGAATGGGAGGGCCATCGACCGGGCCAATATCTACGGCTTGGCGTCGAGGTGGACGGGATTCACCACTGGCGTGCCTACTCGCTGACCTCAGATCCTGATCGCCCCGACGGCTGCATCTCGATCACACCCAAGCTCGTGCAGGACGGCAAGGTCTCACCGTTCCTCTTCAGGCGGGTGCGGCCCGGGACGATCGTGCGCCTCGGTGGCGTGGAAGGCACATTCGTGCTGCCGGATCCCTTGCCCTCAAAGTTGCTGTTCATCAGCGCAGGCAGCGGGATCACGCCGATCATGAGCATGCTGCGCAGTATCGCCAGGCGCGGGCAGATCGAGGATGTCGTTCACGTGCACTGCGCGCGAAGCACCGAGGGCGTCATCTTCGCTAGCGAGCTCGAGGAGCTGAACGCCGGGCACGACGGCTATCGCCTACACCAGCGCATCACGGGTGAGCAGGGTCGCGTGAGCGCCGAGCAGCTTGAGGAGCTATCCGCCGACTGGCGTGAGCGGGAGGCGTTCATTTGCGGACCAGCCGGTCTGATCGAGGCGATGAGCAAGCGCTGGAAGCACGACGGCGACCCCACACGTCTTCACATCGAGCATTTTCAACCCGACGCTAGCGTCGGCGACGGCGAGCGCGGCCAAGGCGGCACGATCCGCTTCGCCAAGAGCGGAATCGACGCAGTCAGCGACGGCGAGCAGCCGATCCTGGTCGCTGGCGAGAACGCCGGAGCAAAGCTGCCGTACGGCTGTCGCATGGGCATCTGCCACACCTGTGTCGGTCGGCTAGGTGCCGGGCGAGTTCGTGACCTTCGCACCGGCAGGGTGCACGGCCAGGCGGGCGAAATGCTTCGCACATGTGTAAACGCGCCAGAGGGACCGGTCGAGATCGAACTCTAGTTCTTCTGCTCGAGAGCCTCTACAGGCCTGCCTCCCGCAGCCTCTCGGAAGCTCACTCACTTCTAAATCCCTTACAACCCCAAAAAACTGAGGACAAAAAATGGCAACAAATCAGACCGTGGACCCGACAGCACCGACCAGGTCGAGCACCCGCCCCAAGAGTCTGAGCGCCGCCACGAGACTCAACGAGGTCGAGGGCCCGCCCGCACGCACCACGCCCGATGAGAAGCCCAGCCGGCCGCCGGTGCACAGCGGATTTGACGAGCCCGAGAACCCCCTGGCCCGGCTGACCCCGCAGCAGATCGAGGAGCTCGGCCGCGAGTTCGATGCGATTCACGACGAGGTATTCGCAGAGCTAGGAGACCGCGACTCGCGCTATATCCGCTCGACGATCAAGCTGCACCGCCAGCTTGTGATCGCGGCCCGCGCGATGCTGCTGGGCTCCCGCTACAAGCCGCTTTGGCTGGGCGGGACAGCGGCGCTATCGGTGGCCAAGATCCTCGAGAACATGGAGATCGGCCACAACGTGATGCACGGTCAGTGGGACTGGATGAACGACCCGGACATCAACTCCCAGAACTGGGACTGGGACACAGCCTCGCCAGCCGATGCGTGGCGACACTCACACAATTACGAGCACCACACGTTTACGAACATCCGTGGCAAGGACCGCGATCTGGGCTATGAGATCATGCGCATCGATCCGCACCAGCCGTGGCACCCCGTCTACCTGCTGCAGCCGCTCTACAACCTGCTGCTGATGGGCTTCTTCGAGTGGGGTGTGGCCGTGCACGACATCAACTTCGACGCGATTCATTCGGGTGAGAAGTCAAAGGCACAGGTGATCAAGGAGCTGAAGGCAATCGCTGTGAAGGCAAGACGGCAGATCGTCAAGGACTACGTGGCCTTTCCGGCGCTATCCGCGCTCCTCTCTTCTCGAGGCTCGCTGAAGTCCAGCCGAAGCTCGTTCTCCTCGACGCTGACTGCGAACTTCACGGCGAACATAGTCCGCAACGTGTGGGCCTACTCGATCATCTTCTGTGGACACTTCCCCGATCAGACCTACACGTTCAGTGAGCAGGAGGTCGCCGATGAGACGCGAGGTGGCTGGTATGTGCGCCAACTGCTGGGATCCGCGAACATCGACGGCGGATCGCTGTTTCACTTGATGGCGGGAAATCTGAGCTTCCAGGTGGAGCATCACCTCTATCCCGACATGCCCTCCAGTCGCTACGCCGAGATCGCTCCGCGCGTGCGGGACATCTGCCGCCGCTACGAACTGCCCTACAACACGGGCCCTCTGAGCAAGCAACTCGGGACCGTCCACCGCACCATCTTGAGGCTCGCGTTTCCCGGAGGCAGTCCCAGGCCCAAGCCCGGCCCGTACCGGCCAGGTCGTACTCAGGCCACCGGACTTCGACGGCTGCGGCGACTGGTTGGCGGCCCAGCAGCCCACACGCCCAGCTGACCTGCGTTCATCGTGGTGTCATGATCGCGCGGCATCGGTATAGTCCCCGCTTGCTCGCCCAGCTCAGCCCAAACAGGGGGGGAAGTTTGTCTACCCACGCACTATCGCCCACCTCAGAGAAGCTCGCGTTCTACAGGCGCGCGGCTAACTACATCGCGGTGGCGATGATCTATCTCCAGGACAACCACATGCTGGAGGAGCCGCTGAAGCCCGAGCATGTCAAGCACCGCCTGCTCGGCCACTGGGGAACGGTGCCGGGGATCAACCTGATGTACGCGGGACTGAACCGCGTCATCCTCGAGCACGACGCCAGCATGCTGCTGGTTACAGGTCCCGGTCACGGCGCGCCAGCGAACCTGGCCAACCTGTGGATCGACGGCTGCCTGGAAGAGGTCAAGCCCGAGATGAGCCGCGACCGCGAGGGTCTGGCCAAGCTCGTGCGACTGTTCTCCTGGCCCGGTGGCTTCCCGAGCCACATCGCGCCGATCGTACCGGGCACGATCCACGAGGGCGGCGAGCTCGGTTACGCGCTTGCGACCGCGTTCGGAGCCGCACTTGACAACCCCGAGCTGATCGTCGCCTGCATCGTGGGCGACGGCGAGGCAGAGACCGGGCCCACAGCGGGCGCCTGGCACTCGAACAAGTTCCTTGACCCCGCGACCAGCGGCGCGGTGCTGCCGATGCTGCATCTCAACGGCTACAAGATCGCCAACCCGACGATCTTCAGCTCGATGAGCGACACCGAGCTGACGAAGCTGTTCGAGGGCTACGGCTGGCACCCGATGATCGTCGACGGCGAGGACCTCGACGGCGAGCTGGCGAGCGCGCTGGACACCGCCTACGGCGAGATCCGCGAGCTGCAGAGCGCCGCCCGCGAAGGCCGCCGGCCGCAGCGGCCGATCTGGCCGATGCTAATCGTGCGCTCACCCAAGGGCTGGACCGGCATCCGCGAGCTCGACGGGATCCAGGTGGAAGGCACCTCCAAGGCTCACCAGGTGCCCGCGATGCAGGCCCGCACGAACCCCGAGCACCTGCAGGCGCTGGAGGACTGGCTGCGCTCCTACGGACCCGAGGAACTGTTCGATGAGAACGGCGGCCCGGCCCCGGAGATCGCCGCGATGTGCCCGACGGGCGATCTGCGCATGGGTGCCAACCCCCACGTCAACGGCGGGCGCATGCGCGTCGCCCTGAAACTCCCCGAGCTGGACGCTCACGCTGTCGCGCTCGATCGGCCCGGCGCCACGACCGAGAGCTCACTGGGCGCCCTGGGCGGATATCTGAGCCAGGTCTTCGTGCTCAACCGCGAGGAGCAGAACTTCCGTGTGGTGTGCCCGGACGAGGTCGCCTCCAACCGCCTCGGGGCGCTGTTCGAGGTTGAGAACCACGCCTATGAGTGGCCTGTGGACCCCGACATCAATCCCGACTACAAGCCCGACGGACGCATCATGGAGATCCTGTCCGAGCACAACTGCCAGGGCTGGCTGCAGGGCTACGTACTCACCGGTCGCCACGGCATCTTCCCCTGCTACGAGGCGTTCATCCCGATCGTCGACGGCATGGTCAACCAGTACGGCAAGTTCCTGAAGATGTCACGCGAGGAGGCGCCCTGGCGCGAGCCGGTGGCGTCGCTGAACTACCTGCTCACTTCCGAGGGCTGGCGTCAGGATCACAACGGCTACTCCCACCAGATGCCGGGCTTCATCAACTCGATGCTCAACCGCCGTGAGGAGCACGCACGGGTGTATGTGCCACCGGATGCCAACACCCTGCTGGCCACCATGGACCACTGCCTGGGAGCGACGGGCTGCATCAACCTGATCATTGGCTCCAAGCTGCCGCTGCCGCAGTGGCTCTCGATGGACGAGGCGCGGGAGCACATACGCGCCGGAGCTTCGACCTGGGATTGGGCGAGCAGTAACGATGACGGCGAGCCCGACCTGGTACTGGCCAGCTGCGGCACGATCCCCACGATCGAGCTGCTGGCGGCCGCGAGCCTACTGCGGGAAGACGTACCGGACCTGAAGGTGCGCTTCGTCAACGTCACCAACCTGTTCGCGTTGGCGGCACCCGGAAAGCACCCGGACGCGATGGAGGCTGCCGCGTTCGCCGAGCTATTCACCAAGGACCGGCCGGTGATCTTCAACTTCCACGGCTATCCCTCCGCGGTGCACCAGCTGATCCACCGGCGCCCGAAGCAGGAGCGCTTCCACGTACGTGGCTACGCCGAGGAGGGCACCACCACAACGCCCTTCGACCTGCTGGCGATGAACGGCGTCGACCGCTACCAGCTGGCGATCGAGGGACTCAGCCGCGTCGATGTGGCTATCAGCGACAACATCGGTGGCATGTCCGGTGCATTTGCCGTACGCAACGTCGGCGGAGCGCAGGAGGCAATCACTAAGTACCGCGAGCAGCTGGCCGCCTACCGCAGCTACGCACGCGAGTTCGGCGACGATCCACCCGAGCTGACCAACTGGGTTTGGCCCGGATCTAAGGGGTGAGGATGAGAAGCGGGGGCGTGAAGATGGGGAGGGATCGATGAGCGCGGACGCCGCGCAGCAAGCCAATGCCCACTTCCAGGCCGGCGAGTACCGCCAGAGTCGCGAGGCTGCTCTCGCCGCTCTCGCCACCGCGCCGCAGGACGTCGAGCTGCTGCTGCTCGCCGGGCGCGCGGGCGTGGAGCTAGACGCCCCGGACGCCACCGAGCAGCTGCGGCGCGCCACCGAGCTGGCACCCGACAATGCCGAGGCTTGGCACCATCTGGGGGAGGCGCTCGCGACCGAGGGCAGCATGGACGAGGCCAACGATGCCTTCCGCCGTGCCGTGGAGCTCAACCCCGCCGATCAGGTGGCACTCAGCCACCTCGGCCACACCTCAGCCGCGACCGGCCGCCAAGAGGAGGCAGTGGACTACCTCAACCGCGCGGCACAAAACGTGCGCGGAGCCTCCAATGCCGCGATCAGCCTCGTCGACATGTACCGCACGTCGGGGCAGTACGAGGAGGCGCTGGTGCAGGCTCAGCGCATCGCTGAGGCCGAGCCTGAGGATGTCGTGGCCGCGCTCGACGTGGCCGAGCTCACCCTCCAAGTCGGTCGCTTCGACGAGGCCCTGGCGGCGTTTCAGCGCGTCCGCGAGCTCGATGACACTCCTGGCGGAGAGGCCTCTACGGAGGTGCTCGCCCTCTTGGAGGCGCAGGCACAGGGCGCAGCGCCGGGGGAAGGAACATCCACCCGCGAGGAGCTCGAAGCCGCCCTGGCGGCATCGTTGTCAGAGTACCGGCGCATGCACGTCGACGACCGTCGTCTGGCCTCGGAAGATCTCCTTGGCTGAGCTCGCCTCAGCCAGCCGGGCGGCCTCTGCGGAGTGGTTTCGCTGCCCCTCGTGCTCAGCCTTCGTGTACCACAAGCGCCTGCGTCGCAACCTCGGCGTCTGCCCCGATTGCAACCACCACTTCCGTCTACGCATCCGCGAGCGCCTCGGTCAGCTGTTGGATGAGGGCAGCTTCCAGGAGCTGAGTGAGGACTTGGAGATCGTCGATGCGCTCTCCTTTGCGGACTCCAAGCCATACACCGAGCGGATCGCCCAGGCGCAGAAGAAAAGCGAGACCAAGACGGGTGCACTGCACGGCACTGGCACGATCGACGGTCTGCCGATCGTCGTTGCGGGCATCGACTTCTCCTTCATCGGCGGCAGCATGGGCGGCGCGGTCGGCGAGTCGATCACTCGCGCGGCCGAGTTGGCGCTTCAGACACGCACTCCGCTGTTGGTGATCTCGGCCTCCGGTGGCGCTCGCATGCAGGAGGGCTGCGTATCGCTGATGCAGATGGTCAAGACCAGCCAGGCGATTGCGCGCCTTGCCGAGGAGGGCGTGCTCTACATCTCGCTGCTCACCGATCCCACCTACGGCGGGGTCAGCGCCTCCTACGCGACACTCGGGGACATCCTGATCGCCGAGCCCGACGCGCACATCGGCTTTGCCGGACCCACGGTGATCGAGCAGACGATTCGTCAAAAGCTTCCCGATGAGTTCCAGACCGCCGGTTTTTTGCTCGAGCACGGAATGCTCGATCTGGTCGAGCCGCGCGAAGGCCTGCGGCGCACGATCCGTAACCTGCTAGAGCTCCACGCTCAGGCCCAGAAGGCGCGTGGCGAGGACGCGGCGGCACAAGCGCAGCGGCTGCCGGACACCGAAGGAGCCGCGCTCGTAGTCGACCCCGAGCAGCTGCCGGCGCGCGATCCATGGGAGGTCGTTCAGCTCGCCCGGCACATCGACCGGCCGCGGATGCTCGACCTCGTCGGCTTCGTCTTCGACGGCTTCCAGGAGCTGCATGGAGATCGACTGTTCCATGAGGACCAGGCGATCATCGCGGGCCTCGCGCGCTTGGGTGAGCTGACAGTGATGGTGATCGGACAGCAGAAGGGCCACACCACGAGCGAGCTGGTGGAGCACAACTTCGGCATGCCCGAGCCCGAGGGCTATCGCAAGAGCATGCGGCTGATGCGCTACGCGGCGCGCTTTCACCTGCCGCTGGTGACGATCGTGGACACACCCGGGGCCTATCCGGGGCTGGGAGCCGAGGAGCGCGGGCAGTCAAACGCCATCGCCGAATCGATCATGCTTATGTCGCGGCTACCCGTCCCCGCCGTGACGGTGGTCACCGGCGAGGGAGGCAGCGGCGGCGCTCTGGCTATCGCAGTGGGCGACAGAGTGTTGATGATGGAGAACGCCTACTACTCGGTGATAAGCCCCGAGGGCTGCTCGACGATCCTCTTCAAGGACGCCACCGCCGCTCCGCGGGCAGCCAAGGCGCTGCGGATCACGAGTCCCGAGCTGCTGCGCCTGAGCGTGATGGACGCCATCGTCCCTGAGCCCGAGGGCGGCGCACAGGCCGATCCTTCCGCTGCCGGCGCCAACCTCAAGACGGCGATCGTGGCGAGCCTACGCGAACTGCTCCCGCTCAGCCCGGACGAGCTGATCGCCCAACGCTACGAGCGCTTTCGCAAGTTCGGCACCCCCGGGAGCCAACCCACACTTCCGCCAATCACAGGGGAGACATGAGCGACAACAAGGACACCCAGGCCACACCCGACAGGGAGCTGATCGAGTCAGTCTGGGCCGAGGCCCGCGATCTGATCAAGCGGCTCGAGGGCAGCACCGTGCAGCGCTTCGCCGTCGCCGCCGGCGACTACAAGATCGAGATCGAGCGCGGCTCCCCGCCGGTCCCATTCCAGGGGCCAGGCGCCCCAGATGCTCCGCCTCCGCCTCCCGCTGGCCCTGTCGCCACCGGAGCCGGCCCTGGCTTGAGCATCGCCCCCGGCGCGCGCATGGCCTCGGGCGTCTTCACTCTCGGCGACATGGAGCAGGACAACAGGGTGCCGGTCCTGGCGCCACTGGTGGGAACCTTCTACAGCTCCGCCCAGCCAGGCGCCAAGGCGTTCGTTGAGGTCGGCTCGAACGTGGAGCCCGGTCAAGCCGTCTGCATCGTGGAGGCGATGAAGATGATGAACGAGGTCGCGGCCGGCGAGGGCGGCAAGGTCGCCGAGATCCTCGTAGAGAACGGCGACTGGGTCGAGTTCGAGCAGGTGCTGATGTATCTGGAGCCGGCCGATGATTGAGGGATCGTTGACTGATGGGTCGCGCGAGGATGGCTCGGTCAAGCGCCCAGCCTCGCCGAGGAGCTGATCGTCATGTTCGAGAAGGTCCTGATCGCCAACCGCGGCGAGATCGCACTGCGAGTCGCGCGCGCCTGCCGCGAACTCGGTATCAAGTCGGTCGCTATTTACTCGACCGCTGACGCTGAGTCCGCGGTCGTGCGCTTCGCCGACGAGGCCGTGCACGTCGGGCCTCACCACCCTGGCAAGAGCTACCTGCACATCCCCAACGTGATCGGCGCCGCCCAGAAGACGGGCGCCGACGCGATCCATCCGGGCTACGGGTTTCTCTCCGAGGACCCGTTCTTCGCCGAGATCTGCTCCGACAATGGGATCACGTTCATCGGGCCGCGTCCTGACGTGATGGAAAAGGTCGGCGACAAGGCGATAGCGCGTGATTTGATGCAGAAGGCCGGCCTGCCGCTGCTGCCCGGAACGATCGAGCCGGTCCAGACCGCGGACGAGGCGCAGGAGATCGGCGACTCGATCGGCTATCCGGTAATCATCAAGGCGGTCGCCGGCGGTGGCGGACGGGGCATGAACGTCGTCCGCCGCGCCGAGGACATGGAGCGTTTGTACAAAACGACACGCTCGACTGCGCAGGCGGTGTTCAAGGACAGCGCCGTCTACATCGAGCGCTATCTCGACGCTCCCCGCCACACCGAGGTGCAACTGGTCTGCGATAACCATGGCAACGGCGTCTACTTCTTCGAACGGGACTGCTCGGTGCAGCGCCGCCACCAGAAGCTGATCGAGGAGGCGCCCTCGATCCACCTCTCAGACGATCAGCGCCGGGATATCGGTGAGCGCGCCGTCGCCGGGGCCCTGGCGGTCGGCTACACCGGTGCCGGCACGATGGAGTTCCTGCTCGACCACCAGGGCAACCTCAGCTTCATGGAGATGAACGCCCGCATCCAGGTCGAGCACCCGGTCAGCGAGATGGTCACGAGCGTCGATCTGATCCAGGAGCAGATCCGCGTCGCCGCGGGCGAGCCGCTGTCGATTTCACAGTCTGACGTGATACTGCGCGGCCACGCGATCGAGTGTCGTGTGAACGCCGAGGACCCCGACCGCGACTTCGCTCCGGCGGCCGGCCGGCTGGACGTCTACGTTCCTCCCGGAGGCCCGTGGACGCGCGTTGACTCCCACTGCTATCCGGGTTGGAACATCGCCCCCTTCTACGATTCACTGATCGCCAAGCTGATCGTCTGGGCGCCTGACCGTTTGCAAGCGATCGAGCGTATGGATCGCGCGCTCTCAGAGTTCCAGATAGAGGGGCGCGGCGTAAAGACGACGATCCCCTTCCATCGGCGCGTACTCGCCAATGAGCAGTTCCGCTCAGGCGACGTTACGACGGACTTCGTCGAGCACTTCCTGGCCGGCGAGCAAGCGGGGGCCGCGAGGCCGTGAGTGCGGCGGGGGCGAGCGACACTCCGCCGGCCACCCAGCTGCAACTGGAGGTAGTGGCGGGCAACGCCCTCGGGACTGCGATTGGCGTCGGCGAGCGGCTTGTGTTCGGTCGTCAGACAGAGGGCACCGGGCAGCTCGCCAACGACCCCGAGCTCTCCCGCCACCATGCTGAGATCTCGCGCCGGGCGACCGGCGAGTACCAGCTCGAGGATCTCTCTTCCACCAACGGCACGTACATCAACGGTACGCGCCTGGAGGCACCGGTCGTGCTCTCGCTCGGCGATGCGATCGAGTTGGGATCGAGCAAGATCGTGGTGCGCGCTTTGCCGGCTGTAGCGGCACCCAGCGCCGGCGCGGTCGACGTGCGCGCGGCGACGGTGATCGTCGATCTGCCGGCTGGGGCTCTCACGCCCGCGCCGGCACCCCCACCACCGGCGCCCGTATCCCCACCGACGCCCGTATCCCCACCAACGCCGCAACCACCACTCGAGCTTCACCTGAAGGTCGATCTGGAGCTCGCCGAGGCCGAGATCGCGCTCGGTCAGAGCGAATTCGTCCGCTTGCGCCTGTGGGAGGGGCGCTGGCAGATCGTCAACGGAGACTCGCGGTGAGCGAAGGCACTCCGGGCACGCCCTCGGCGCCCCGGCGCCAGATCGGCGAGCTGCGGGTTACCGGCGGCTCTGACCAGGGGCGCATGTTCGCACTCGGTGAGAACACCGTGCTGGGTCGCGACGAGACCGCCGAGATAGTGCTTGCCGACCCAGGCGGCGAGCTCTCCCGTCGTCACGCCCGCATCGGCCTCGCCGACGGTGTGGCGATCATCGAAGATCTCGGCTCCACCAACGGCACGCTTCTCAACGGTGAGCGGATCAGCGGCCCCCAACCGCTGCGATCTGGCGATGAGATTAGAATCGGCAACTACGTACTGCAGTTCGCGAGCGCGCTCGGCGACCAGCCCGCACCGTCACAGCCGACCCCCGAGCAGCAGACCACGCGTGTTAGAGCAGCGCAGCCGCCGCGCGAGCGTCCGGCGACCTTTGCTCCCGCCGGCAGTGAAGGCGAGCTCAGGATCCTCAGCGGCCCTGGAGCCGGCAACGCGGCTGCGCTGATCGGCAACAGCGCCACGATCGGCCGTGAGCCCGAGTGCGACCTGCAGGTACTCGACAGCGAGGTTTCCCGGCTTCACGCGAAGGTGACCGTACGTGATGGGGTGGCCGCGATCGATGACCTGCACTCCTCCAACGGCACCTATGTAAACGGCGAACGGATCCTTGCTCACACGACGCTTGCGCCCGGCGACCGGATCCAGATAGGCGAGGCCACGATCGAACTCACTTCGCCCGTGTTCGCCGGTGCGGCCGCTCGAATCTTGCCGCCCCAAGTCAGCGGCGTGCGAGATGTCATCAGTCAGTCCTCCAAGCTGCTCACCGCGGAGTCCGGGACGCGCAAGTGGTGGACGCTGGCGGTGGTGCTGATCACTGTCTTCATGTTGCTGCTCGACGTCACGATCGTGGCTGTCGCGCTGCCCACGATCTCCGCGGCGCTGCACCCGAGCTTCTCCTCCCTGCAATGGATCGTCGACGGCTACGCGCTGATGCTCACAACCGTGCTGCTGACGGCCGGCTCGATGGCCGACATCTTCGGGCGCAAGCGCGTGCTGACCGTCGGGCTGATCATATTCACGGTCGCCTCCGTCGCGTGCGCGCAGGCGCCGAACGCGACCGTGCTCGACTTCGCGCGAGGCGTGCAGGGCATCGGCGGGGCGACGATGTTCGCCTGCTCGCTGGCGCTGATCGTGCAGGAGTTCCCAGCCGGCGAACGCGCGATGGCGTTCGGGGTCTACGGCGCCACGAACGGCCTGTCGGTCGCGCTCGGCCCGATGATCGGCGGCGTTCTCGTTCAGAGCATCGGCTGGCAGGCGATCTTCTACGTCAACGTCCCGATCGCGATCTTGGCGTTCGTGATCCTGCAGCGCAAGGTGGTCAACCTCCCCGGCCCGCCCGCGGAGATCGACTGGGGTGGGCTGGCGACGTTCTCCGCGTCGATCTTCCTCGCCATCTTCGCGACCATCCGCGGCAACGAATCCGGCTGGACGAGCGCGCTGATCCTCGGCTGCTACGCGGCGGCGATCGTGCTGTTCGCCATCTTCCTGGCGATCGAGCTGCGGCGCAAGTTCCCGATGTTCGATCTCGGCCTGTTCCGTAACCCGACCTTCGTCGGCTCCTCGGTGTCCGCGTTCACCGCCTGCTTCTCGGTGCTCGCGCTGATCTTCTTCCTGACCACGTGGCTGCAGTCGGTGCTCGGCTACTCGGCCATCGGGACCGGCCTGCGCATGCTCGTGTTCACGGGCGCGGCCCTGATCGTGGCGCCGTTCGCGGGGCGCATGACGGGGAGCGTGAGCCCGCGGATCGTGCTCACCGCGAGCCTCGCCCTGATCGCGGGCGGCGTGCTGTCGATGACGGTGGTGAGCTCGAGCTCGGACTGGACCGCGATCCTGCCGGGCCTGATCGTCGCGGGAGCCGGGCTCGGTCTGATCAACCCGACGCTCGCCTCGACGGCAGTCTCGGTCGTGCCGCCTTGGCGCGGCGGGATGGCCTCGGGGATGAACAGCACCTGCCGCGAGGCCGGCACCTCCGCCGGGATCGCGGTGTTGGGCACGCTGCTGCAGCATCAGGTGCGAACGCATGTGTACGACACGCTCGCGGGCTCGCCGCTGGCATCGCTGTCGAAGACGGCCGTCAACGCGATCTCGACCGGCGGCACGCCCCAGCTCGTCCACGCCGCCCCCGCGTCGTTCAGGCCGGGACTCCTGTCGGTCGCGCACCTCAGCTACGCCAGCGGCCTCAGGTCGATCTTCGTGCTGGCCGCAATCGTCGCCGGCGTCGGATGCGTCGTCGCGGTCGCGCTGGTGCGCAAGGGCCATATGATCTACGCCGGAGAAGGCGGGCATTGAGATGGCCAAAGCATCGCTACACGTGACATCTGGGGAGGCTGTGGGCGCGATCATCGTGCTGGCCGCGGAGCCGTTGACGATCGGCCGCGATCCCGGGCAGGACGGGATCACGGATGTGCTCGGCTCCGACGCCGAGCTCTCGCGCCGGCACGCCAACGTGTGGGAGCAAAACGGACAGCCGATGATCGAGGACCTGGGCTCGAGCAATGGCACATTCGTCAATGACCGCCGCGTCGACGGCCCGACTGCGCTTCACCCGGGTGATACGGTCAGGATCGGGAGCAGCATCTTGACGGTCGTGGGAGATTCCGATCCTGGGGCGACCTCGATCCGAAAAATCGCCGACCCCGAAGTCACACGCGTACGTCGCGTCCCGGAGGCGAACGTCGCCGCGGCTTCGGGATCAGCGCAACCCGCAACGCCCCCAGGGTCCCAGCCGCGGCTACCGTCTGCCAAGCCGGGGCTACTGAGTTGGTTCGCGGGCCTCTCCGGTCGGCGTCCAGGACGAATCCTGACCGGGATCGGTGTCTTCTTCGTGATCGCGGTTGTACTCGGCGCGCCGGTCGCCGGAATGATGCACGCTAACGATCCGTTCAACGACCACTCCTCTCAGAGTGTGGTCGTGAACAAGCTGATCGGCGACGCGACCGGTGAGCGCCCCGGTCCTCAGGTGATTGCGCTCGTCACCCCGCCGGGAGGGGTCAGCGCGCCGGGTTCCCGCGCGATGGTCGCAAGCGTCGCCGCCGCGATCCGCCAAGACCCCACGGTAACTCGAACGCTCACATACTTCAGCACCGGCAGCCGTTCGTTCGTTTCGCGCGACGGGCACTCGACCTATGTGGCGGCGTTCTTCAAGAAAGTGTCCGACAACGATGCCTCTAACGCCGCCAAGCGGCTGTTGGAACGAGTACAGAAGCCGCCGACTGTGCTGATCGGTGGGCCAGCGGTCGCCGGTCAGCAGCTGGGCAGCGAGGTCGGGAAGGATCTCGGCAAGGCAGAGGGGCTTGCGTTCCCGATCCTCTTCATCCTCTCGCTGTTCGTCTTCCGGGGTCTCGTGGCGGCGCTGATGCCGCTGTTCGTCGGCGGTATCACGGTCATGAGCACTTTCCTGGTCCTGCGGGTCGTCAACTCGTTCGTGTCGCTGTCTCAATTCGCGTTGAACATCGTCATCGGTCTCGGGTTGGGACTTGCGATCGACTACAGCCTGTTTGTGGTGTCCCGCTACCGCGAGGAGCTGGCGAAAGGCGGCAGCGAACGCGAGGCTCTGCAGCGCGCGATCTACACGGCCGGGCGGACGATTTCCTACAGCGCGGTGACGGTCGCGCTCGCGCTCGCGGCACTGTGCGTGATTCCAACGCCGTTCATGTTCTCGATGGGACTCGGCGGCGCGATCACGGCGCTGGTCGCGGTGACCGTCGCGCTAGTCGCCTTGCCGGCACTGCTCGCGGTGCTGGGACCGCGAATCAACTCGCTGGCGCCGGAACGCTGGCAGCGCGCCGCGCAGCGAACCGCGTCTGGGGAGCAGCAGGGGCCGTGGTATCGACTCTCCCAGGCGGTGATGAAGCGCCCGGTGCCGATCGCGACCGTGTGCGTAGTCGTGCTACTCCTTCTGGGCATTCCGTTCACGGGGATCAAGTTCGTCGGCGTGGACGCGAGCGGTGTGCCGAAAGGCCTGTCCGCGCGCACTGTCGACGACACGCTGCAGACCCAGTACTCCACCGACGCCTCTTCGCAGATCACGGCGCTGGTGAAGGCACCCCGGAGCGCCCGACCGCAGATCGCCGCGCTCGCGGCGCAGGTGCGTGGGCTGCCGGGCGCGCTTGCAGCGGGCGCCCCGCCGACTTCGCTGCGCGGCGGCTACTGGACGTTCGCGGTGTTGCCCGCCCAGCGCCCATTGGCGGCAGGGACGATCAGCCTGGTCAGGGACATCCGTGCTCATCGTGGACTGGCGATCAAGGCAAGCGGAAGCACAGCGCAGTTCCTGGATCAGCGGGCCACGATCTCCAACCGGCTTCCGGTGGTGGCGATCATCCTGTGCCTGCTCACTTCCATCGTCCTGTTTCTGATGACCGGCTCGGTGATCCTTCCGCTCAAGTCGCTGCTGATGACGTTCCTG
>DATBPE010000081.1:0-39562 GCA_036561505.1 Solirubrobacteraceae bacterium | reverse complement strand
GGCCGTAAACGACCGAGGGCACCGCGGCCAGCAGCTGGATCAGGATCGTGACGGGGGTCCTGACGTTGACCGGGCACAGCTCGGTGACGTAAATCGCGGTTGCGACCGCCACCGGCACGCCGATCAGCAGCGCCAGGCCCGAGGTCATCAGCGTCCCGAGCACGAGCGGCAGCGCGCCGAAGTGCCCGGCACTCGGGGTCCAGTTGTTCTCGAAGGCGAAACCGAACACGCCGGCCTTGGAGAACGCCGGGTGGGCTTCTCCGACCAGGCGGATGAAGAAGTAGACGATCAGCGCGAGGATCAGGGCCGCCAACGTGGTCAGCCCGTACTTCAGCGCCCGATCGGGAAGCCGCGCCACCGGTGAGCGCTCAAGGAGCGAACGCTCACCGGTGGGTATCGATGCGGCTTGCACTGTGTCTCGTCTAGTTACTAATCGCTGTGCTCAGCCGGCCAGTGGTGCGCCGTTGCACTGAAGGCTGGCCGCGGCCGCCTTGGACTTTTCGAGGATCGCGGCGGGCAGCGCCGCGTAGTCGGCCTGGGAGAGGATGCTCTGCCCCGAGCCCAGACCGTATTCGATGAACTTCGCGACACCCTTGGCGGCGCCTTCGCCACCGGGGATACCGGCCTTGCACATGTCCTTGTAGACGACGATGAACGTCTGCGATGTGATCGGGTATGCGGCTGGGCTGCTTGGGTTCTTTATCTTGAAGCCCAGGTTCGCGGGTACCGTCAGACCTTCACCGGCGGCGGTCGTGGAGGCCAGCGTCGGTTCGATGTACTTGCCGGCCTTGTTCTTCACCGACGCGTAGGTGAAGTGGTGCTGCAGGGCGTATGCCTGCTCGACGTAGCCGACCGCGCCGACGGTCTGTTCCACGGCGCCTGCCACGCCGGCGTTGCCCTTGGCTCCGGTCGTGCCAGCTGGCCACTTGACTTCCTTGCCAGGTTCGCCCACGACCTTTTCGAATCCGGGGTCGACAGCGGCGAGGAAGCCGGTGAAGCCCGAGGTCGTGCCCGATGAGTCCGAGCGGTGCACGACGGTGATCGGCGTGCTTGGCAGTTTGACCCCTGGGTTCTGTGCCGCGATCTCCGGATCATTCCAGGTCTTGACCTTGGTCAGGAAGATGTCGGCGATTGTCTTGCCGTCGAGCTTCAGGCCCGCCTTGATCCCCGGCACGTTGTAGGAGACCGTGATCGCCCCGAAGAACATCGGGATCTGCTGCACCGGTCCGACCTTTTCAAGCGTCGTGGTTTCTTCTTCCTTCAGCGGGGGGTCGCTCGCGCCGAAATCGACGGTCTTTGACTCCAGCGAAGTGATGCCGGCACCGGAGCCGACGGACTGGTAGTTGACGGTCACGCCCGAGCCACCCGAACTGGAACCCCACTGTTCGTACACCGGCGCGGCAAACGTCGAGCCCGCACCGGAAACCGTTCCGGACGCGCTACTGGAGCCGCTCGTCGTAGACGAGCTGTTCGATGAGCTGGAGGAACTGGATCCGCAAGCGGCGAGGCCGAATGCCAGTACCGCCGAGCCCAGAACCGCTCCTATTTTGTGCTTAGTCACTACACGTCTCCTCTGGCTGGATTGCTTGATGACTGCAACAGGGCAAGCGAACGCTCGGCTACCCCGAGTTGGCAGTCTGTGAATCTCCAGCACCTTCGATGTGAAAATATCGTGAAGGTTGCGGATGAAAGCGATAGCCGAATCCGGGATGGGTGTGGATGAAGCGCCGATCTGGCATGGCCGTCTCGAGCTTTGAACGCACCTTGGAGACGTATACATCGACCGAGCGGTCTCCCGGTCGAAGCTCTCCTTTCCAGACGGCGCTGTAGAGCTCCTCGCGTGTGACGATCGCGCCGGCCCGCCTGACCATGGCCACCAGCAGTTCGAACTCGCGCACCGATAGACTCAGGGCGCGGCCGGTCGCGAGCGCGAGTCCCTCGCCCGGCCTGATCTCGAGCTCCCCCGCATACAAGGTAGTGGTGCTCTGCTCTGCGTTTGCCACCGCTGCGTAGATTGTCTTGAGTGCCGGTGCTTTGGCGTTGCCAAGTCGTGATCGAATCGTGAACAAATCGTAAAAACGTCTGTGCCCGGACGGCTTCGGCATATCATCGCCTGATGCCCCTGCCGTTCCGCCGCCTCGACGCCACTTTGATGGCTCTGGTGGAGGAGGCTGGCCGCAACGTGCAGCGCTCGGTTCTGCTGTTGCACGAGCTACTCGTGGAGTTTCCCGAGCGTGCCTCGCTGGCGCAGGAGCTGAAGGTATGCGAGCGCGAAGGCGACCGCATCACCCACGACATCATCCACCGCCTGACCGGCGGTCGGCGCGTTCGAGCCCCCTTTGACGCGGGCGATGGCTACGCGCTGGCCACCGCGCTGGATGACATCGTCGATTACGCCGAGCAGGCCTGCGCCCAGCTCGGCCTCTATGGAGTGGAGGCGTCGATGGAGCAGGCGGTCGAGTTCACAGAGGTGCTGGTCGGGTCTGGGGAGCAGATCGCCAGGGCTCTGCGCTGCCTGCGCACGGGCACCGAGCTGGCCCCCCATCTGGTGGAGATCCATCGTCTGGAGAACGAGGGCGACCGTCTACAGCGCGATGGCGTCGCATCGCTGTTCGCGGGGGGCATCGACCCGATGATGGTGATTCGCTGGAAGGACATCTTCGAGTCGCTGGAGGCGGCCGTGGACGCTTGTGAGACGGTTGCCCACGTGCTCGAGGGCATCACGCTCAAGCAGCGCCGACGCCGGCGCTGAGGATCTGCGCTTGGCGGCACCGTTGGGGTGCTACCGCTGCCGAGGCCGGGCCGGTGGTTTATCCGGCGGTGCTCGCCGGTGCGTTGACTTCGATGTGCCCACCGCGCGGATCGCCGACGAAGAAGATCTGAAACGGGTTTGAGGCGCCGGGCGGCAATTCGCTCAGCACCGCCCGGCCGGCGGCAACGACCCGTCCGGCTCGGCGGGCGATCGCGAAGACCACGAGGTTGCGTTGCGCGACGGCGGAGGGATTGCTCACCGTTCCAGTCACTCCGGCTCCGCTGGCTGGATCTTCGGTGTTGTGAATCGCGCCGATCCTCAAGCGCGGAAGGTGTTGGGAGGCTGACGGCGCCTGGCCAAGGAGGGCGCTTACGCTCACCGGAGCACGGGACGGCGGCACTTGATCGTCGACCCATGTCAGCTGCGCTCCGGGGGCGATCGAGGATACGGAGGTCAGCGCCGCTTCCAAGCCGGGTGTGTCGTTCTGAAAGAGGGTTCTGCCGCTGGCGTCCTTGACGGTGATCGCGATTGGGACGGCGAGCAGCGCACGGCGGGATGTGTTGTGCAGGCTCACCACCGCGGCGGCCACTTCGGAGTTTCGCAAGACGGTGGTGGCGGTCACCTTCACCTCGTGGCTGGCATGGGTGATCGACAGACCCGTCTGTGCGAGCTTCACGTGCTTGGTGTGCTGCTCGAGCTTCGCGTTCTTTTCCTGAGTGCTTTCGCAGCCGCTCAGCGCGAGCGCACAGAGCGCCAGCAGCGCCGCGGCGCGCCTCACCCGAAGGCTCCGCTGACGTACTCGCGTGTGCGCTGTCTGGTTGGTCGGTCGAAGATCTGCTCCGCCGGGCCATACTCGATGAGCTCCCCGAGGTGCATGAACGCGACGTGATCGGCCACACGCAGCGCCTGCTGCAGGTTGTGGGTGACGATCACGACCGCCACGCTCTCGCGCAAGCCGATGATCAACTGCTCGATCGTGGCGGTTGAGATCGGGTCGAGTGCTGAGCAGGGCTCGTCCAGCAGCAGCACCTCGGGATTGGCGGCCAGGGCGCGAGCGATGCACAGTCGCTGCTGCTGTCCACCGGACAGACGCAGAGCCGAGCGACCCAGATCCTCGGCGACCTCGTCGTATAGACCGGCCCGGCGCAGGGCGTCGGCGATCGTGATCTCTAGATCCCCCCGGGCACGTCGGCGCCGGCGCCGCTTTTGGTCGAGTTCCTCGCGCAGCGCGTAGGCGATGTTCTCGAAGATCGACATCGGGAACGGGTTGGGCTGCTGGAAGACCATCGAGACTCGCCGCCGCAACTCGTTGACCTCCAGCGCATGGATCTCCTCTCCATCCAGCGTGATCCGCCCCGCCCTGGCGGCCCCCGCAGTGACCTCGGTCAGCCGGTTCAGCGAGCGCAAGAGTGTCGTCTTGCCCGAGCCCGAGGCGCCGATCAGGGCCAACACCTCGCCCTGGCGCACCGGCAGGCTGACGTTGCGCACCACCCAGCGATCGCCGTAGGCCAGAGACACCGACTCCACGCGCATACGCTCGATGACCCGACTGACGGCCGGACGCGCCAATCTGCGCTGGGTCGAGGTGGATGCTCCCACGCCGTCCGCGTCGTGCCCGGCGGGCACTACCCGGGGGGGCCGGTCCACCGCGATGCGGCGCACCGGCGGTGGCATCAACGGATCCATGCCGGCCTCATCCTGGAGAGCCAATTGCTCCTGGCGGTGCGTTCACCGGTGAGTCGCGTCACGAGCGCGTTCAGCGCCAGCACCATCACCAGCAGCACGAACGCCGCCGCGTAAGCCTTCTGGTGGGCGTTGCCCTCCCCGGCCGGCGAGTTTTCGTACACATAGGTGGTCAGGCTCGAGCCGGTGCCGCGCAGCGTGGAGAGGATCGGCACGTTTCCGTTGGCCTGATTGATCAGGTTGCCTCCGGCGAGCACGGTGACGATCGCGGTGTCGCCGATGATGCGACCGAGTCCGAGCACCACGCCGCTGGCGACGCTCGGGCGGATCGCCCGCAGCAGCACACGACGGATCGTGGTGGCTTTGGTCTTGCCCAGTGCGTAGGAAGCCTCGCGCATGTGGTCTGGCACCTGGCTGAGTCCTGCACGCGTTGAGGCGACGATCAGCGGCAGCGCCAGCAGCGCCATGATGATCCCCGCGCACAGAAACGAGGATCCGAGCGATCCTTCGGCGGCCGGCTGAGAGAGGAAGGACAGGAATCCCTGAGAGAAGATCAACAGGCCGAAGATCGCCAGGACGATGCTGGGTGCGCCAGAGATCATTTCGATCGCCGACTCAACAGCGCGAGCCAGCCACGCTGGGCGGCCGTACTCGGACAGCCAGACCGCCAGCGCGACCCCTGTGGGCGCCGCGATCAGCGTTCCGATTGCCGCGATGATCAGCGTGCCGACGATCGGATCGAGAAATCCTCCGGATTGGCTTTGATGTAGCGAAGGGGCGGGGGAGTGAATGAACAGGCTCGGGCGCAGGTAGGAGATGCCCTTGACGAACATGAACACGACGATCGCCAGGGCGATCATGCAGAGGGCGATGCCGGTGGCCCAGCACAGTCCGTAACAGAGCCGATCGATGAGCGGCCAAGTGCTCGTTGAGCTGCGTGGCGGCCTCACGATCTCGGCCATGGTTGGCGTCGCTGGCAGCTCGTTCTGCGCCGGGATCTGCTCGGTTGTTGGATCGGCGCCGCTCACGCGCGAATTCCGTAGCGCTTCAGCGGCTGCTTGGCGGCCCAACCGGCGAAGGAGAGCATTGCCGCGGACACCAGCAGCACCGCCGCCATCGCGTAGATCGTGTGAGATACCGGACCGTTGGTGATGGCCCCGGACTCCTGGAAGATCGTTGCCGCCAGCGGCCTTACCGGCTCGAACAGGAACGTGATCCCGTCCAGCGGATTGGCGGCGAAGCCGCGGCCACCAGCGACCATCGCGAGCATGATCGCCTCGCCGAGAGCGCGCGCGGTGGCCAGGACGGCGGCGGCGACGATGGCTGGGCGCGCCGTGCGCAAGGAGATCCGGTAGATCGTGCGCCAGCGGTTGACTCCCAGCGCGACCGAGCCCTCACGCCACGACGGCGGCACCGAGGCGAGAGCGCCCGCGATGATCGCGACCATGATCGGGGTGATCATCACCGTCAGGATCAAGGTGGCGGTCGTCAGGTCGGCTCCGTTGAGCTGCACCAATAGGTCAACGGACTTCTTGCGGGCGTTTGAGATCAGGTGCTGGTTGATCCACGGCGTGAGCGCGAGTATCCCGATCAGCCCATAGACGACCGAGGGCACACCCGCCAGCAGCCTGATCACCGGCTCCAGCACCCGCCGCACGGGAGCGGGGGCGAACTCGGTGAGAAACACCGCCGCCATCACCGAGATCGCCAAAGCGAGCAGCACAGCCAGAATCGTCGTCAGCAAGGTGCCCCATATCAGCGACCAAGCCCGGAAGTAGTAGATCGAGTGTCCCGGCAGCGGGGTCACTTCGTTCATCGCCCGCAGCTGCGTATCGACATCGCCTCCCGAGCCAAACCAGGCAAGGCCGTTGTGCGAAAACGACGGCCACGCCTTCACGAAGACCGTGATCAGCATCAGTCCGATCAGGACGAGCACAGCCACCGCAAGCGCGCCGAGCGTAAACTCGGCGCGCTTGTCTGACCCGGTTCTTCTCAGACGGCGTCTGTGGTTGGGAACGCCGACGGGCACCGCACTCAGTGGATGGCGATCCAGCTCGAGTTGATGATCGATTTGGTGGTCTTGTTGCCGCTGGTTACCCACTGCAGGAACTTCGCCGTTGCTCCCTTGGGAGCTCCCTTTGTGACCATCCAGAAGTTGCGCACTCCGCCGTACTGGCCGGACTTCGCGTTGCGCAGCGTGCACGGTATGCCCTGGTAGCCGACCGCGTTGACGCCGCCGGTGTAGGCGAAGGACACGAAGCCGATCGCCTGCTGGTCGCTGCCCACCGAACTCTGCTCCAGGCCGTTTGAGCTCTCAGGGGTCGCCTTGGGGGAGACCTTCAGTTCTTCTCCGAGGAAGATGTGCTGGAAGGCGTCCTGTGTACCGGAGGCGCCGTCGCGATCGAACAGGTCGATCGGCCCGGTTATCTTCGCTCCCGGTACTTCACTCCAGTCGCTGATCGACCCTGTGAAGATGCTCACGATCGTCTGCTGGGACATGTTGGTAAGCGCGTTTGACTTGTTGGTGATCACGCAGATTCCATCCTGGGCGATCTTTGTGAAGCGCAAGCCGTGAGGGTCGGTTTCCAGCGGATCGCGTGAAGAGTCACCGATATCGAAGCGCCCACTTGCCACGCCGCTGATCCCGACGTCTGACTGACCCCCTTCGACCTTGGGTGTCGCGAGCTTGGGGTAAGCCTTGTGGTAGGCGGCCGCGAGCTTCTGGGCGAGGGGAAGAACGGAGGTCGAGCCGCCGATGATCAGACGCCTGGCAAGCGCGCCGGCGGGCACCACCAGGAGGGCAGCGAGAATCAGGGAAACGATGAGGGTGCGGTTTACGCGCACAGTTACTCCTTTTACATTCGGTCGATGTGTACAGCTGCGACGTACAAACGCTCGGGGCGGATGAACACTGTGTGTGGATCCGACGCGTCTCTGCGCGGAAACGTCGATCCCCCTGCTGGCAGGCAAGCCTGTCAATCACGGGTTTGCGCGATGTGTCGTTTTTGTGAACAGGGACGTTTGGGTGATGTGTCGTTTTTGTGAACAGCATTGCTTTTGCGCCGCTCTCGTGTGAGGCTGGCGGCCGCTCGATCGGAGCAGGGCTCGGCGTGCTGCTGATGGCACGTTTGGAGTGCTTCATACAAGCAGTCCGATCGCTGCCTAGCTGATGCTGAACGTCGCCGCTTTCGTACACCAGAACGGATTCTTTGTAGATGGCCTTCACGATCCTCAGAGCCCTCCGCGCCTGAGCCGCTCGCGGATCCCCCACCACGACACCACGGAATCGATCGACGCCCCATGACCGACACATACGAGCCCTCAGAGCCCCCACACACAGAGACCGCCGGCCCCGCCTCGAGCACCGAGTCGCTGTCTCGCGAGAACGGTCATCCCAGTAACGGTCATCCACGTGCGAGCAAGCCATCGGTGCGCTCAGGTTTGGCCCAGCGGCGCAACCCGGTGCTGGTCACCCTGGGTTCTTTTGCCACTACTACCCAGCGCGTACTGACGCGCGATCCGGTTTCGCTTTTCCTGGTGCTCGCCTCGGTCGTGTTGGCGGTCACATTCGCGGTGCTGTTGGGCAAGATAGGACCGAGTAGCAGCGGCACAGAAGTGCCGATCAGCACGATTCAGACGCTCACCAAGCACCGCGAGATCGCAAGCGCGGTACTGCTCGACCACGACAATCGTGTGGAGATCGTCACCCAGACTCCGCTGCCGACGCAGCGGCTGTGGGCCGCCTATCCGGCCTCCGGTGCCCAGACCGAGCAGCTGGCCCGAGAACTCGCCGCCGGAGGGGCGACGGTCTCAATCGACCAGCAGTCAAGCAAGCCGATCGAGGCGATCATCGTGCAGTTCTTGATCCCGATCCTGCTGCTCGTGTGCCTGTTCTCGTTCTTCACGCGGCTGGGAGCGGAGGGCGCCGCGGGAGGTATCGCCTCCTTTTCCCAGTTCACCGGAAAGGGACGGCGCAAAGGCAAGGGAACGATCGACCGGATCACATTCGCCGATGTCGCGGGCGCCGGTGAGGCTCTGGCCGAGCTCAGGGAGATCCGTGACTATCTCGCCGACCCGAGCAAGTATCTGGCCGTGGGGGCGGCGGCCCCCAAGGGCGTGCTGCTCGTCGGGCCTCCCGGAACCGGCAAGACGCTGCTAGCCAAGGCGGTCGCCGGCGAAGCGGACGCCGCCTTTTTCTCGCTCTCTGGATCGGATTTCGTGGAGTCCCTGGTGGGCGTGGGAGCGGCCCGTGTACGAGACCTGTTCCGCAAGGCGCGCAAGGCCGCTCCGGCGATCATCTTCATCGACGAGCTCGACGCAGCCGGGCGCAAGCGCGGCGCGGGCATCGGCCAGGGCAACGACGAGCGCGAGCAGACGCTCAACCAGATCCTCGTGGAGATGGACGGGTTCGCCGGCGACGGGGGTCTGGTGGTGATGGGGGCGACCAACCGCCCGGACATCCTCGACCCCGCTTTGCTGCGGCCTGGGCGCTTTGACCGCCAGATCGTGGTCGATGTCCCCGATGTGCACGGGCGACTGGAAATCCTGCGCCTGCACGGCAACAAGCGTCCGCTGGCGCCAGGCGCCTCCCTGGAGGAGGTCGCTCGCCAGACGCCCGGTTTCTCAGGCGCGGAGCTTGCCAACGTGATCAACGAGGCGGCGCTGCTGAGCGTCCGCGATGGCCGCGGCGTGATCGATCAGGCGACGCTCGAGGAGGCGATCGACCGGGTGGTCGCCGGTCCCGCCAAAAAGCACATCCTGACCGAACAGGAGCGCTGGCTGATCGCTATTCACGAGGCTTCGCACGCGGTCGTCACCGACGCGCTCGGGCACGTGTCCTCCACACGCAAGCTCTCGATCGTTGCCCGCGGACGGCAGCTGGGCACCGCCGCTCACATGCTCTCCGACCGCGATCAGACGATCATGACCGAGCCGGACCTTCAGAGTCAGTTGATCGTGATCACAGCAGGGCTGGCCGGCGAGAGGATCGCGTTCGGATACACCTCCACCAGCGTGCACGACGACCTACACGCCGCCACCGCCCTGGCGCGCAGCATGGTCACCTCGTTCGGCATGTCCGAGGCGCTGGGCCTGGTGACGATCGGGGAGAAGAGCGGCGAGGTTTTCCTCGGCGCCTCACTTCAGGATCTCGGCTCGGTCGGGCCAGAGACCCTGAACGTGATCGACAACGAGGTGGAGCGCCTAGTGGGCGATGCTGAGACACGCGCCGCGGTCGTGCTGGATCGCAACTGGAGCACCGTCGAGGAGACGGCCACGGCGCTGCTCGAGCAAGAGACGCTCTCTGGTGTCGCCCTGGAGGCGGTGCTCTCCACCATCCAGGAGGTCTCCCTGGAGGAGCTGCGTGACGTGCGTCGGCCGTTGCCGACACGCGACCCCAAGCAAGAGCCATGAGTGGACGCCGTCTGCCATCGCCCGCGATGGTCGTTGCCCTGATCGCGCTCGTTCTCTCCAGCACCGGCCTGGCCGACGCGGCTCGCCATGCCGTGATCACGGCGCTTTCCGGTCATCCCATCAGCAGCAAGCCCCACGCGGGCGGCCTGCTGCTGCTCGGCGAGAACCGCAAGTTCCCCGCGTCGGCTATCCCCACCGTCAAGAACGCGTCCAAGATCGACGGCAAGACCGCCGAAGAACTGGCCGGTACCTGCCCTCCTCAGACGGTCAATCTCGGCACCTGGTGTCTGGACACCGCACCGTTTCCGCTGACCAAGGCCGACATCGGCAAGAACAACTACATCTGGGCCAGCCAAGCCTGCGTAGCTGAAGGTGGCTGGCTGCCGAGCGCGGCGGAGCTGCTTGGCGCGGCCAACCGCGTGAAGCTGGAGTCGACGATTCACGACTCGCCGTTGACCGCCACCATCAACCAGGATCCGAGCCGCGGACTGAAAGACGAACGGGAGATGAGCTCCAGTTTGATCACCACCGAAGCGGGCTCCGCTGCCGCTGGATTTGAGGGTGTCAGCGAAGGCGCGACCGGCAATCCACGCCAGGGACAGGCCAATCCGACTCCGCTGCCTGCCAATCCGCTACCCGAATCGCTGCAATACGTGACGGTTTACAGCGACGCTACCAAGGGTGGATTCGCCGGTGGGGAGCCGGTCGCGAGTCCCGAGAACTTCCGCTGCGCCTTCAACAAGACACCCGGTGCGTTGAACAAATCAACCTCCTGAGAGCAGGCACGTCTTGCACAAGGTTGCCGTCGATCCGCGGACACGCGATCGGGTGAGCCACAATGCCGCGCTGAGGCCGGGAGGCGCTTCTCCACGAGAGAGCTCGAGCTCTCTCGGATTGTGCGACGGATTTCAGTGCAACCCGGCGTCAGCCGAGCCGGTAGGAGCTGAATGATTGCCGTCACGGTAACTCTCGGTGGGTGCGACGGCCGCGAATCGGTAGCCGATCCCGAAGTGGGTGTGAATGTATGTCCAGCCGGGGGAGATCTGCGCCAGCTTGTTGCGCACCTTGCGCACGAACACATCGACCGAGCGGTCGCGCTCCTTCATATCCCCACCCCAAACGCGTGCGTAGATCTCGGCTCTTCGCACGACGTGATCATCACGTTCGGCGAGGACCATAAAGACCTGGAACTCGCGGACAGTGAAACCCACGCGCCGCCCATCCGCCAAGACCTGAATCTCCTGCGGACGAATTTCGAGATTGCCGAGCGGGCCCGTAAGCGCACTCGAGAGCGATTGCGGGTCCGCTGAGCCGTCCTCTTGATATGCGTGCAGCGAGGAGACGTCCACCGACATCAGCGCAAGCTAGCGGCCGACGCCGAGCACGAGGTGAAGCCCCGGTGACGTACTGGATAACAAGCGGTGAAAATGCGGTGCTTCACCAAATCGTTACGCACGGATCACTGCGCCCGTCACCATATGAAGCGCGCCGAATAAGGAGGTCTTTGGATACTCCATGCTCGGTGTCGCCCTAGCCGTACCGCAGAGCACAAAACGAAGGTACCGTCCTGTCCACTGAATCGATCGCCAGCTCACCGCCCTCGCTCGATGCCCTCGAGCCGTGCGTGAACTGTGGCGCGCCGCTCGCCTCAGACCAGCGCTACTGCCTGAGCTGCGGTGAGCGGCGGCTCGCCATGAGTAGCGTGCTGCTGGGCGGAGCGCCGGCGAAGCAGGCCATCGATCCTTCCGTTGGCACGGGCGGATCCGTCGCTTACACTCCTAACGCCGGCCAGCATGCCAGCGCGGCGACGGTGATCGCTGGGGTAGGGGTTCTGCTGTTGGCGATGGGCGTCGGTGTCCTGATTGGGCGCTCTGCAAACACCAAACAGAGCGCGCCCGCGGCGCCTCCGGTCTTCACGGTTGCGGGGAGCGCCAACTCGGGGACGAGCACCGCCGCGGGCGCAACGCCAAGCGAAACACCGTTCAGCGACGACTGGCCGGCGGGCACCAATGGCTACACCGTGCAGCTGCAGAGTTTGCCGGAATCCACCACCCAGGCAAGCGCGGTGCAGGCCGCCAAGGCAACCGCCAGCGGCAAGGGCGCCACGCAAGTCGGTGCGGTCAGGTCCGCGGACTTCTCCAGTCTCAGCGCCGGTAACTACGTGATCTACTCCGGGGTGTATCAGAAGAAGGCAGAAGCCCAGAAGGCACTCGCGGCCTTGAAGAAGAATTTTCCAGCGGCCACGGTGATCTCCGTCTCCAGCGGCAGTTCGAGCTCTTCCAGCGCCAGCGGCTCGCCGCCCGCTGGCGGCACTGGCTCCCCTGGCGCCAAAGGCAAAGGGCACTCCGCGCCGTCGTCTGCCCCGGCGAGCAAACCGAACAGCGGGCAGAGCTTCGAGCAGAAATCAAAGAATCTCCCCGACGTCGTGGAAACGAAATAGATGAGCCTCTTCGGAGACGCCATACGCAAAGGGGAGCGCCCGGCCGCGGCGGCGGCTGTCGCACAGGTCCCTTCGCCACCCCCGCCCGATGCAGACGGACGCTCGGATCTGCGCCGCCGGCGTGAGGAGCTTGCCGAGCAGGTCACCGAACTGCACTGGGATCTCGGCGGGTTGGCCTACGAGATGGCGATCCGCGACCACTTCCGCCTAGATGTGCTCGTGCGGCGTGCGGCGGCACTTCAAGAGCGCGACGCTGAGCTCGCCGAGGTCGAGCGTTTGCTGCGTATGGAGGAGAGCGCCAGCGCCGGCAGCTGCGCAAAATGCGGCGGGCCCCACAGTCGTGGCGCGCTCTACTGCTGGCAGTGCGGCTGCACCCTGATGGAGCGTTTGCCGAGCGACACGGTCACCGAGCAGGGTCCACCGACGGCTGTGATGGGCGGGCTCTTGCGGCCCAGTAACGCATCGGCTCCCGAGCACGCCTCTGTCTGCTTGGACGAGTAGGCGGTCTGCCCAGTGAGCGCCGATCCGCCCACCGGGCGCTGCGAGCACTGCGCCGCCGCGCTTGCGCCCGATCAGCGCTACTGCCTGAGCTGCGGCGAGCGTGTCGGATCGCGTGCGCCTGGGCTCGAGCGGCTTCTGCGAAAGGCCGACAGCTCAACGCCAGCCGACCGTTCCCGCCCAGAGGAGAAGCGCGCGGCTGTGCGGCGAGCAGCTCTCGTGTTCCCATCACCGAGAGTATCGGTGCTGCTCCTGTGCGCGTTTCTGGGTTTCGGCGTGATCCTCGGAAACGTCGCCAGCTCCAGCCGGCAGGGCTCGCTCGCGTCCTCCGCGTATCGGCTCGTGCTGCCACGGGCGGCGCAGCCCAGCGCGCTCCCGCCGGCGGTGAGCGAACCCTCGACACCACCGCCAGCCAGCCAACCGCCGGGCACATCCTCCACCCCGACCCCGACACCCGCTGAAGAACCGACCAGTGAACCGGCAAAAACTCCCTCGAAGTCCAAAAACTCCCCGCCGAGCTCCAACAACAAGGGTTCCGGCAAGTCGACACAGCCCCCGAGTGCCTCGACCTCGAAGCTGCCCCCGGTCAAGCACGTGTTCATGATCGTGCTCTCCAACGAGCCCTACGCGTCGGTGTTCGGGCCGTCCTCGAGCGCTCACTACCTCTCCCAAACGCTCGAGAAGCGCGGCGAGCTGCTGGTTCGCTACTACGCCGTGGCCCATGAGCAGCTGGCCAACGAGATAGCGCTGCTGAGCGGCCAGGGACCCACAGAAGCGACCGCCGCCAACTGCCCGAGCTACACCCAGATCACGCCTGCCACAACCGGGGCCGACGAACAGCTGCTCGGCAATGGATGCGTATACCCAAAGACCACCCAGACCCTCGTCGGTCAGCTCGCCGCCAAGCACCTCACCTGGCGGGCTTACCTAGAGGGCATCGGCGAAGCCGCCACCAGCAGCGGGGCGTGCGCACATCCGACCCTGGGAGCAGCCGATCCAACCTCCGTGCAGCCCTACAGCGGTAGCTACGCGACGTTCAGAAACCCGTTCTCCTACTTCCAAGCGACTGCGGATCCCTCCACCTGTGCCAGCGAGGAGGTCGGGCTGGGCAAGCTGAGCGGCGATCTGGCGCAACCCAAGCGGACACCGAACTTCTCCTACATCGTTCCCGACCGCTGCCACGACGGCAACCCCACCCCCTGCACACCGGGCGCGCCCGCCGGCATCGCGGACGCCGAGGGATTTCTGAAGAAGGTCGTTCCCGAGGTCCTTCGCTCGAAGGCCTACAAGGAAAACGGGTTGCTCATGATCACCGTCGACGAGGCGCCCACCAGCGGCGAATTCGCCGACTCGAGCTCCTGCTGCGGGGAGCCGCGCTTCCCGAACCTTCCGGCGAGCGTCACCGGCACGATCAAGACGCTGCCCGCCAACGGCGGCGGCCAGGTGGGGGCGCTACTGCTCTCAAACTATGTGAAGGCTGCCACCACCAACCAGGAACCGTACAACGACTTCTCGGCGCTGCGCACGATCGAGGACCTATTCGGGTTGGGGCACCTCGGATATGCCGCCGCCACGGGTGTCATCTCGCTGGAACCGGCTGTGTTCTCCGCCTACACACCAGTCTGACCACCGGCCCTCGGGACCCTGGAGCAGACACTGAGACAGGTTCACACGCCCGCACGCGAGGCGATCCCGACCCTCTAGTAGTTGGTGGCCGCGCCCAGCATCTCGTCGTAGGTGATCGCTTGCCGTCGCGGGCCCGCGCGACCGAGAACCCACTCCAAGGCCATCATGTAGCGGGGGTGCTGCAGGTCGGCCGGATGCAGATCCAGGCGCATCGTTTCTCCGCAGAGAAAACTCCCTGTGCGGATCAGCGGGGGCGCGAGCATCCGTCCCAGCAAGCTCTCGGTGCCGGCTCCCCAGGCCGGAGTCGTCATCTGAGGACGATCATCGCCGGTGCTCTGTCGCGAACCGTGCAGGCGCAACAGACCCGCCCACCAGCGAAACTTGCTCGGCAGCAAACGCCGGAGCGCCGGGGTGTATGCGTAGGCGGGGGCGACGAACCCGTCAGGCTCGATCCCCGCGAGCTTCAGTACCCGCCAGCCCGCGTCAAGCGCACGCCTGGTCTCATCCCCGTCCAGACCGACGAACTCGGCTGACCCGTGGCCGCGAGCGCGCGCCAATGCCTCGCGCGGCATCACCCCGCGACGCAGCCGCAGATGCTGGAAGCCGTGCTGGGCGATCGAGTCGCCGGCACGGCGGCGTTCGGTCAGCCAGCTGGTCATTTCCGGCGAACGCTCACCCAGGGGATGCAGGTCGCGGGCCGGGATCACCAGCAGCGTAACCCGGTCGACCCCGTGGTCCTCCAGCCAGTCGCGGATCAGCGTGCAACGCTCGAACGTCGCTGGCTCGATGTCGTGGATGGCGACCGCGATTCTGCCTCGCCGGTCATCCTCGCCGCGGGGTCGAGCCCGGCAGAAAACAGAGCGTCCAACGGATTTCGCGGGCGAGGCGCGCACGCCGGAGTGCTCGCAAAGGCCGGTGGCGGTGCTAGGCCGCACGGGACATCTCCGTTGGCCCGGCGCTTTGCAGCACCCGCCGATACCCCTCGGCCAGCCGACCCAATGCTCGCTCCCAGGTACGCTGGCGCACGGTGGCTAGCGCGGCGCGAGAGAGACGCTCGCGCAGGATGCCCGAGCAGGAGAGCTCGAGCAGCGCGCCGGCGAGCGCGGGCGCGCTGGCCTGGCACAGCAGGCCGGTGACACGGTCCTCGATCAGCGACAGCGGGCCGCCCTCGGCGAGGGCGATCACCGGCAGACCGCTCGCCTGGGCCTCGAGAATCACCTGCCCGAAGGTGTCGGTGGCGCTGGGGAACAGGAAGATGTCGGCGCTCGCGTAGGCGCGGGCCAACTCGGGACCCGAGAGCCAGCCGAGGAAGGTGGCGTGCTCACCGAGGCGCTCACCTAGACGCTCCTGCTCCGGTCCGCCGCCGGCGAGTACGAGCCGCAGCAGCGGATTGCGCTCACGAGCGAGCAGGAACGCGTCGGCGAGCAACTCGACGCCCTTCTCGCGGGTGATCCGCCCGGAGTAGAGCACGTTGATCCTTCCCTCATCAAGCAGGGACTGATCACGCATCGAAGGGTCAAAGCGCGAGGTGTCGACCCCGCGATCCCAGCGCAGCACACGCTCGCTGGTCATCCCGATTCCCGCCAGCGCCTCGTCAGAAGCCTGGCTGGGGGAGAGCACGATGTCGCAGGCGTTGTAGAAGGTGCTGACGGCGAGCGCCATTGCCTCAGCTACCCGCACCTCGCCCGAGCGCAGCCCGGCGTAGACGGTGAGCTCGGTGTGGTAGCTGCCCAGCAGCGGCAGGCCAAGCGCCCGGGCAAGCAGCGCCCCGGCGATGCCAGCCGGTCCGGGCGAGCAGACGTGGATCGCGTCGAAGGCGCCGTCGGCGAGCGTCTGCACCGCGGCCGGCAGGCTCGGTACCCCGATTTTCAGACCCGGATAGAAGGGCACGTCGATCTCGGCGACCGCGGACAGGCGAAGGTCGACCTCGGGGTCGGTCCCGACGACCTCGATCTCAAAGCCCGGAACGCCACGCTGGCGGATCTCTTCGATCGTGCGGGTGACGCCGTGCATCGAGCCGATGCCGTCAACCAGAATCGCCACCCGCGGGGTCTCGCCGTCATCGCCGCCGCGGCCGTCGAGCTTGACTCGCTCGTTGGCGAGGAAGGCGGTCGCGGGGGCATAGGGGATAGCCGCGATGCAGCTCTCGAACAGCTCTTCGGCGGCGCTCAGTACATCGGCCTGGCCGCTGGCGCTGCCAAGCGCAACATCGACAGCCGCCGCCAGCTTGCGCTCGTGCAGGCGGCACGCGCGGCGGTAGAGATCGGAGTGGCTGAAGTCTTCGGCCTGCATGTGCGCGATCAGGCCTCGTTCGTCGAGGTGGTCGAGCTCGACAGCGGAGAGCCAGGCACGCAGCAGGCAGCGGGCGTCGGCGGGAGACAGATCGCCGCCGCTGGCGCCGTGGCGCGCGTCGCCCTCGCGAAGCAGCCTCTGGACCATGGTGTGCACCCTCTGAGGGTCCGGGCGCTGAGGCTCATCCTCGGTCTCGGCCGCTCCGAGCGATCGTGCGGCCAGGGCGATCGCGGCATGTGCCCACTTCGCCGCGCTGCCCTGCTTGCCGCGCGCCGACACACGCCCCGAGCGCAGATGCTCGAGGAACTCGGCGGGGGTGCTGGCAAAAGGCGCTTCGGTGAAGGTGCGCCCGATGTCGACTCCCGCGTGGTCGTCTGAGCCACCGATGCCGATGCCGTCGCGTGTGGCTATGTAGGTCGCGGCCGGCTGGTTGAGCTCGCGGGCGCGTGCTCCGTTGCGGATCTCCCAGATGCCGAACAGCTCAGCCAAGCGCCGGCGGTGACGGGCGCTCAGCGGGGCGCCCACCGTGTAATAGGGGTGTGCGAGCGCGCATGTGATCTCGCGCTCAAACATGTACGCGGCGCAGAGCTCGACATCGTGGCTGTTGGCTTGCAGCCACTGGTGGTCAGCGGGGGAGATCCCGTAGCAGAGGACGTGCACCGCCTGGGGCTCGCCGCGGAAGTGCGCGGTCAGCTCCTCGGAGATAAAGACGTCAGGGCGGTCGGCGATCTCCAGTACGCCGGCGATCGTGTCGTGGTCGGTGATCGTGACGAAGTCCATTCCGCGTCGCTTGGCCAGGGCGTAGACCTCCTGTGGCGGGGTGGCACACTCCGGCAGGCCGAGGGCTCGTTGAACTCCAAGCTTGGAAACCTCTGAGGCGCTCGAGTGGCAGTGCATATCGACCCGGATGGTCGAGCTACTCATCTGTGAGTGTTCTGTATTAGTCATATATGACAACCATATTTGCCCTGCAAAGGGTCAACTTTGTGATCAGTCGGCAACCATCGTGTAAAGGACTGGTGAAGCCTGGGCCGGCCCTCATGGCTGCCGCTGGGGCCTGGCAGAGTAGACAGCTCGGCGGTTAGTGCCCCCGCCCTCGCTGGCATCCATCCGACTTGGGAAAGCCGTCCCTGTCGATATCCGCCAGGGGCCCGCCGAGCGGACCGTACCGCGGGCCGCCGCAGAGGCCCGGCGCCCCCGGTGCCCTGGCGTTTACACGACCAAGTGGGGGCCAGATCCATAAGCTGTCTCGGCGATGCACGATCCGATCTCCTACTTCCAGGCGGTGATCCTTGGTCTGACCCAGGGCATCGCCGAGCCCTTTCCGATCTCGAGCCTCGGCCACGGCGTGGTCCTGCCACGACTGGCGGGCTGGCATATCCACCAGAACGACAAGTTCTTTTTGACTTTCCTGATTGCCACGCATCTGGCCACGGCGATCGTGCTGCTGCTGTTCTTCTTCAAGGACTGGGTGAGGATCGTCAAGGGGCTGTGGCGCTCGCTTGCTATGCGCGAGATTCGTGCGGATGACGTCGATGCGCGGTTGGGCTGGCTGCTCGTCGCCGGCACGATCCCGGTTGGGATCATCGGTCTTTTGCTGCAGGAACCGCTGCGCAAACTGTTTGCCTCGCCGCAGTTGGCCGCGGCCTTCCTGATCGTCAACGGGATCGCGCTGCTCGCATTCGAGCGCTTGCGTAAGCGAGCACCGGCGCCGGGCGACTACAAGGGCGATGCCGATCAGCGGATCGCCAAATTGAGCTGGCGCCAGGCGATCGCCGTTGGCACATCCCAAGCGGCCGCGCTGATACCCGGGATCTCGCGGTCGGGCTTTACGATGGGCGGCGGCCTGCTGGTCGGCCTTTCAAACGAGGACGCCGCGCGCTACGGCTTTTTGCTCGCCACACCGGTGATCTTCGCCGCGGCGGTGCTCAAGCTTCCCGAACTGTTTGGCTCGGCCGGCAACGGTGTGCGAGGGCCGGCGCTGGTGGCGGGGTTGTGCGCCGCCGTCACGACGTTTCTGGCGGTGAAGTTCCTGCTGAAGTACTTCCAGACCAACCGCCTGAGCCCGTTCGGGTTCTACTGTGTGGGGCTGGGGGCGATCTGCACCCTGGTGTTCGCGCTCGGTGGATAGCCGTCGCTGAGCCTGAGGGTAGACCGCGATCATCGACTGGGGGCACCGAGTCAAATTCGCGCGGGCGATCACGAGCGATCGTCCTAGCAGGGAGCGGGCTAGGTACTGCTCGTCTTCGGCCCGGTCTGAAACCAGGCGAAGGCGAAAGCCGCCACAGCGACCACGAGTGCGGCGATCCCATGCTTTGTGTGATGGCTGTTTGCCTGTGCGCTTGACTGGGAGACGTGTCCAGGGAAGAACGAAGGCAGCGAGTGCTCGGGCGTCACGAAATAGACCACCGCGACAGCGATCAGCAGAACGCCGAGGATTATCGCGGGAATGATCAGCTTACGAGGATTGTTCATGGCCCTACAGAGTAGAGGCCAGGCCGGAGCGAAGCTAGGCTGGTTGAGAGTCGATCGCCTCTGTGAGTCCTACTCGGCGCTCCCAGCCACCATCATTTCCTAGCGTTATGCCAACTCCCCGAGTTCCACGCCCACCCTCGAAGATGTTCGAGACTCGCAGCCAAGCCTGGAAGGAAGTGGGGCTGCTGCGCCAGATAAACCCCCGCGTGGTCAAGCGCGCGCGGCTGGAGGCGCTCGTGCTGTTGCCGCTGTTCGCGGCCTTCGTGGTCGTGTATGACAACCGTGTCAGCCTGTTCGGCAAGCAGATTCCGAGCTATCGCAACGCCGAGGGTCACGAGGTCCTGGCTCACAAGTCCCTCGAACAGGCCCTGGACACGCCGATCACGGTGGTGACGGTCCTCGTTCTGATGATTCTCGGCTGGGCGATCGCCCGCGACATCGGTCGAGCGCTGGGACCGCCACTGTTCCGCCGGCTGGATCCGGCGACAGCCGGCACCGTCGGTTTTTTGATCCGGCTGGCCACGATCGTGCTCGCGCTACTGGTGGCGCTACGGGTGGCCGGCATCGAAGCGAGAACGCTGGCCCTCGGCGGTGCCTTCACCGCGGTGATCCTTGGCCTCGCCGCTCAGCAGACGCTGGGCAACCTGATCGCGGGGACCGTTCTGCTGTCCGCGCGCCCGTTCCGGGTCGGCGAGAGGGTGCGTCTGCAGGGCGGCCCTCTGGCGGGGCAAATCGAGGGCACGGTCTCCTCGCTGGGGTTGCTGTACACGACCTTCGCCACCGGCGAGGATTCGATCATGGTCCCCAACAGCGTCGTGCTCAACGTCGCTGTGCAGCCGTTGCGCGAGCCCGAGGCGGTCAACCTGCGGGCCCGGCTGCGCGCCGGGATGACCCCGGGCGACCTCCAAGAGACGCTGGAGCGCTCGCTGCAAACCCCGCTGCGGGACGCTCCGAGGATCACTCTGGAGGAGCTCGACGGGGACGAGGTCGTGGTGCGCATCGCCGCAACCCCGCGGATCGCCGCCGAGGGCCGTCACTTGGCCAGCGAGCTGCTTGCGATCGTCTCAGAACACACCAGCGCCGCCGAGCAGACACGCGAGTCTGACCGAACCTCCGCCGCGTCTCCTCCACGGTCCTCTAGCTGAGACGCCCACCAAGCACGCGGTAGCGCAAAAACAGGTTGCTGTCGTTCTCGAACACCGACAGCAGCTCTAGCTGCGCTGGGGGATCGAGCTGCTCTCCGGTGAGGATCCGCAGCGACTGTGCCGGGCTCTGGCCGCCCGCAAGCTTGGGAGCGAGCGACAGGAACAACTCATCCACCAGTCCGCATGACAGCAACTGGGAGTTCAAATGTGGGCCACCCTCGCAGAGCAGTGTGCGCACCCCGAAGTCCTCGCGCAGCCGCGTGAGGGCCGCCGAGAAGTCCAGTTGCCCGTCGCGAGTGGCGTGTATGTACCGCACCTGTGCGCGAGTCGCCTCTGGCAGGGTCGCGCTCGATGGCGTGAGGATCACCACCCGTGCGGTGGGGTCGCTCAGCAGCGGTATGTCGCCTGGCAGCGCTAGGCTCCCGGAGACCACGCACGCCAGCGGTTCGCGCTGTTGTCCTCGCTGCTCGCGAAGGAGCCGCTCGTGCTCGTCGTCGACGATCCTGTTGTAGCGCTCGGTGCGCAGTGTCTGCGCGCCGATCATCACGCCGTCGACGATCGTGCGCAGCGCGTGAAAGAGTTCGCGGTCGGCTCGATTGCCGATCGGGCCCGAGCGACCGCCGATGCTCGCTCGCCCGTCGGCGGTACTGGCCATGTTGAGAATCAGATACGGCCGCCGAGCGGGACCTCCCTCGGCGAATTGCGAGAACTCCAGCTGGACGCTCTGGACGATCTCGCGGGCGCTACAGGAGGCCTGTGAGCCGCTCTGCGCCCCGGCTCTTAGGAGGCTTTGAAATCTCGCCGTCATCCCACCAC
This sequence comes from Solirubrobacteraceae bacterium, assembly GCA_036561505.1. Classification (GTDB taxonomy): domain Bacteria; phylum Actinomycetota; class Thermoleophilia; order Solirubrobacterales; family Solirubrobacteraceae; genus Palsa-744. Next base: position 18,423 of record DATBPE010000081.1, on the reverse strand, counting down.
ACTAGTCAGCGGTGTGCATTGGCGGCTACTTGTGCGCCGCACGCCTTCGCGACTTAGCAACATGCGCTCTGAGGGACCTGCTACCTTCGTGGGTGTCTGGCCGGCCAATAGTCGGCGAAAAGTAGTGCACGCTCTCGCAGGTCGAAGCTCTTGAAGCGTTCCTCCGCGTAGTAGCACGCACATATCGTGGAGGAAACTCACATGCCAACTGGCACCGTGAAGTGGTTCAGTGACGACAAGGGGTTCGGCTTCATCACACCCGATGATGGCGACAAGGATCTGTTCGTCCACCACACAGGCATCAACGGCGAGGGCTACCGCTCGCTTCAGGAGGGATCGAAGGTCTCTTATGACGCAGAGCAAGGCGACAAGGGCCCCAAGGCGGTCAACGTAGAGACGATCTGACAGACCGCAACCGGCGGCTAACGAGCACGCCGGGAGCCGTTGTGATTTGGGGCCCGCTTCGGCGGGCCCCTTCTGTATCTCCGCCAAAAATCGCAGGTCTGCCCTCTCCGGGCGGATCGGTGGTTGCGTGCCGAAAGGACTCCGGGGCCTAAGATGCAGCGAGATCTCACGGCCGGTGCGATTTCTCGCCGGCGGTGTTAGGCGCTTCCTTACCGCATGTCCAGCGACGCGAGAACCCTTCCTGCCCTGCGCACGTCGTTCAGACGTGCCTCGGTGGAACGAGATGGAGAGCGCACCACACGTATCGGCGCGCGGATCGGCGCCCTCGCCCTAGCGGCGATCGTGATCTGCAGCGGGCTGATCGTGATGATGGCCGCCAACCGGCCGAGCTTTCTGGCCGCGACCACGCACGTGCACTACTTCCCGAGTTGGATGGCCGGTCCCCTCGGTGGCCTGTGGCCGGGGCTGACGCGCAACAACACCACGCTGAAGTACCTGTTCAGCGGCGCGGTTGTGCTCATGTATGTGTGCTACCTGCTCGGCTTGAAGTACGTCCGCGAGCTGTCCATGAGGCCGGTCGTGGCGGCGGTGCTGCTGGTGCACGTGATCCTCTTTCTGGCGCCGCCGATGGCCCTGACGGACATCTTCAACTACGTCAACTACGCCCGCATGGAGGTGGTCCACCATCTCAACCCATACGCCACGATCCCGATCCTCGAGCCGCACAACGATCCGAGCTTCGCACTCAGCAACTGGCACCACCTGCTGAGCCCATACGGTCCGCTGTTCACGCTGATCAGCTTCACCGTCGCGCCCTTCGGGGTCGCCGCTTCGTTCTGGATGTTCAAGGGCATTCTGATGTTCGCGAGCCTCGCGACCATCGCCCTGGTGTATCGCTGCGCGCGGCTGCTCGGCCGTGATCCCGCCCAGGCGATCGTGTTTGTGGGTCTAAACCCGGTGGTGACGCTGTGGGGGCTCGGCGGCGATCACAACGACTTCATCATGGTCTTCTTGATCGTGCTCGGCTTCTATCTGCTGCTGCTCAGCCGGCGCTCGAAAGCGCCAGCCAGCGCGCCAGCGGCGGTTCAAGGCAACGGTCACCTACCCCAGATCGATGCAGTCATTACGCGTCCTAGCCAGCGCCCCGGTCCTCTGCGCTGGCTGTTGACGCTCTCGCCGCTTGCCGTGGGGGCCGGTGTCGCGTTCATGCTCGCCGCGTTCGTCAAGGCCTCAGCGGCGATTCTGATCCCCGTCGTGCTCGCGAGTCTAGGGAGATCTCCCAGGCGCCTGCTGGGGGCGGTGCTCGGCATGTTCGCAGCCGCGGTGGTGCTTGCGATCGTCAGCCTGATCGCGTTTGGCCCACACCTACCCGATCTCAGCACACAGGGGCGAGTGGTAACCAGCGTCAGCCTCCCAAACCTGCTGGGGCTGGCGCTGGGGCAGGGCGGCGAGACCAACACTATGCGCGCGCTGTTGTTCGTGGCCCTGGCGGTGACGGTCGTTCTCTGCATCGTTGAGGCCTGGCGTCGTCAGGAGTCCTTGAGCGCGACCGGGTGGGCGACGGTTGCGCTGGTGGTAACGCTCAGTTGGGTGCTGCCCTGGTATGTGCTGTGGGTCCTGCCGTTGGCGGCGCTGTCGAGCTCGAGGCGTCTACGTACCACGGCGCTTGTGCTCGGGGCGTATCTGATCATCGCGTGGGTTCCGGTCTCCTCCAGCGTCTTTAGAGACATCGGTTTTAACCCGTCAAAGACACCGCTGGGCAAGCAGCATCAGCGCACCGTCAAGCAGCTTCTCAATTGAGCACGTGAGCCAGACGCCCAATTCCGCCGGCGCAGACGGCGCTGACTCCCCTCAGCAGCTGACCGCCGATCAAGAGCTGTTCGGGGCCGAGCACCCGGCCATCCAGAGCACCCTGACCGACTCCGAACGCGTGGCTCGCATGGCCGAAGAGCTCGCGCATGGCTTTTCCACTCTGACGCCGGTGAAGCGAGGCGTCGCGGTGTTCGGGTCCGCACGCACACCCGTGGACAGCCCCTACTACGCGCTCGCGCGCGAGACCGCGCGAACACTCGGGGAGGCCGGCTTTTCGATCATCACCGGTGGTGGCCCCGGGCTGATGGAGGCCGCCAACCGGGGAGCTCAACAGGCCGGCGCGCTATCGGTCGGGTTGAACATCGACCTGCCGTTTGAGCAGAGCCTCAATCCCTATGTGGATCTGCCGGTGCACTTCCACTACTTCTTCGCGCGCAAGGTGATGTTCGTGCGCTACTCGAGCGCGTTCGTGGTGCTACCCGGCGGTTACGGCACGATGGATGAGCTGTTCGAGGCCCTGACACTGATCCAGACCCACAAGATCCTGCGCTTCCCCGTGATCCTCCTCGGCGAGCGTTACTGGGGGGGTCTGGTGAATTGGATCGCCGAGCAGATGCTCGCCGGCGGCAAGATCTCACCCGAGGACCTGGAGCTGCTTCAGCTAGCCGACGACCCACAGCAGGTGCTCGGCCTCGTGCGGGACGCCGCTCGCCGCCACGGAGACGGCTAGCCGGCGATCGTCAACCGTCCTCGGGTGCGCGACGCTCGCTCTTGCGCTGGGCGGCGCGGTGCTTTGCTTTCAGGCGGCGCTCGGCCGACGCCGCCGTCGGCCTGGTCGCGACACGCTTGCGAGGCACCGCCAGCCCCGCGCGCATGCGCTCAGCCAAACGCGTCAGCGCCAGCTCACGGTTACGAGTCTGGGAACGTCCGTCCTGGGCGACAGCGACCAGTCGCGGGCCGACACGTTTCATCAGGCGCGCGCGTTGGGACTCGCTCAGCGAAGCCGAAGCGCCGACCTCAAAGCTTGCCTGTACACGCGAGTCGGTCACGTTGGCGTGCTGTCCACCGGGACCGGAGGAGCGACTGGTCTGGATCACGATCTCCGACAGCGGGATAGTCAACCTGGGCGTGATGCGAAGCTGCTCAGGCATCGTGATCGTGTGCGCCGCTGTTTGGCTTCCGACGCTCAGGCGCCGGACCCGGAGACGTCGTGGATGGCCCGCACTCGCATCATGTCCTCGCCCTCGGGCACGCGGCCGTCACGGCCGATGTAGCCGTCCTTGCCGCCGGCGATCAGATAGACGGCGTCGCCCTCGCCGGGGTTGCGGATCTTGCGGTGAGTGTCGGCATCCACGCGCGCGAGTCCGCCCTCGCTCAGGCGCTGCACCGAGCCGTCGCCGAACTCGATCTCGATCGTGCCGCGATGAACGAAGTAGAGCTCCTCCTGCTCGTCGTGGTAGTGAAACCCGCTTTCGATGCCGGGCGGCATCACGATCGCGTTGACGCCGAATGCGGTTACGCCGAGACCCTTGCGTACCTTGCGGAACCCGGGGCCGTCGCCCAGGGCGTCCAGGTCGCCGACGGCATAGCCCTCGCCGAGGGTCACGTCGGGATACTCCGATGATGCCTGCATCTAACCCTTCTCCTCTCTAGTGGTCTGCCACATAGCCGCCCTCGGGTGAGAGCGGCCTGCCTTCCTGTGCCCATAGTTGCAGTCCGCCGCGCATCGAGTGAGCCCGAAAGCCCGAAGCCCGCATCGCCTGTGCGGCCATGTTCGAGCGCGACCCCACCCGGCAGTAGAAGATCACCGGGCGCTCAGGGTCGATCGTGGCGGCCTGTGAGGCAAGCGAGGTGAGCTCTATGTGGCTGCTGCCGGCGATGTGGCCGGCCTCCCGCTCATAAGGCTCGCGTACGTCGATCAGCTGCAGATCGTGCTCGCGCTCCAGCCAGTCGGCGACCCGATCAGGATCCAGATCGATCTCCACAGGGTCGCCGGAGCTCATTGAAGAGAAAGCCTAGCGACGGCGAGGCCGAGGCTGGGCCTGGGTCAGTAGCCCGGCGGCGGAGGCTCGCGTTCAATCACACGCTCAGGAACGACGGCCCGGCGACGCGGACCCCAGCTCAGCATGTAGAAGATCGAGAGCAGCAGCCCGAGGACACCGGCGATCATCAGGATCAGCCCGACGGTCGTGATCGAGATACCGGAGACGGTGGCGGTGACGGCGTAGCGCAGGATCGCGCCGACGGCGATCAGGAATATTGAAGTTCCAAGAGGCACCCCCACTAGGTACCCACGTCCCCGCGAGTCCAAACTCCCGAACGACGCAGAGGGCGCTCGCCGGGGAGTGCGAAGGGCTCGATCCATCCACTAGGATCCGCTGCATGGAGGCCGTCAGCGACGTCTACACGATCCCTCAGGAGCACCTGGACTTCTGTGCGACGATTCGCCAGATCGCCAGTGAGCAGATCGCTCCACGCTCGGCGGAGATCGACGAGAAGGCCGAGTATCCCTGGGATATCCGCAAGGTTCTGGGCGAGCAGGACATCCTCGGGTTGCCGTTTCCAGTCGAGTATGGCGGCACCGGCACAGGGACGTTGATGCTGAACATGGCCGTCGAGGAGATCGCCAAGGTCGACGCGGCGTGTGCGTTGATCCTGATGGTGCAGGAGCTCGGCACGCTGCCGATCCAGCTGTTTGGCTCAGAGGGTCTGAAGGAGCGTTTTCTGCCCAAGTGCGCGAGCGGAGAGTGGTCTCCGGCGTTCGCGCTCTCAGAGCCAGAGGCGGGCTCGGACCCGGCGGGGATGAAAACGACGGCCGTCGCCGACGGGGAGGAGTGGGTGATCAACGGCACCAAGAACTGGATCACCAATCTCGGGGTAGCGGATTTCTACATCACCTTTGCGGTGACCGACCGTGAGAACAAGAGGATCACCGCGTTCGTGGTGGAGGCCGATCGCCCCGGGTTCAGTGTCGGCAAGCTCGAGCACAAGCTCGGAATTCGCGCGTCGCCCACGGGGCAGCCGATCTTCGAGGATGTGCGGGTTCCGCAGGAGAACGTGATCGGCGAAGTCGGAAAGGGCCTCTCGGTGGCGCTCGGGACGCTCGAGCGCACGCGCCTGGGGGCCGCTGCTCAGGCGGTGGGGATCGCGCAGGGCGCGACCGACTACGCGGTGGGCTATGCACGCGAACGTGTCCAGTTCGGCAGGCCGATCAACGAGTTCCAGGCGATCCAGTTCAAGCTCGCCGACATGCAGACCCAGACCGCCGCGGCGCGCGAGCTGCTCTACAAGGCGTGTGCGATGGCCGACCAGGGTCATCCGCAGCGCGCCCAGTACTCCTCGATGGCCAAGGTCTTCTGCTCGGATGTCGCGATGGCGGTGACCGTCGAGGCCGTGCAGGTGCTAGGTGGCTATGGTTATGTCAAGGAGTACCCAGTGGAGCGCATGATGCGAGACGCGAAGATCACCCAGATCTACGAGGGCACCAACGAGATCCAGCGGCTCGTGATCGCCCGCACACTCAAATAGGATCCACCCACACCCCGACAACACCACCAGGCGATGCGCGCGTTCAAGCCTCCCGGAGCCACCGGCCACCTGCGTCGCGTGGGTGTGGCGGCGCTGATCGCACTCTCGTTTGGCCTGGTGGCGATCGTCGTGGGTCAAGGCTTCAGCACGATCGGCGCGGTCAAGGTGATCGAGGATCTCGCGCTCGGTGCGGTGGTGATTGCGCTGTTCGTCGGCGCGGTGGCGCTCGTGGCTGTGCGAATGGCCGACTGGCGCGAACCGGAATCGGAGATCGAGTTCGAACGGCTGATACGTCACTCCGAGGCGCTCGCCCGTTCGGGCTCGCTCGCCACCACGGAGCCGGGCTTCTCAGAGCTCGATCCGCTCGTAGACGAGGATTTCGAGGAGCTCGTGCGCGACGCCCTGGACGAACTGCCCGACCTGCTGGTGAACGCGCTGCGCCACGTCGCGGTGGTGATCTCAAACGGCGGACGCAGGGTGGGGGCGTACGGGCTCTACCAGGGGGGTGGACGGGGCAGAGGCGATGACTCCCACGACCGCATCATCATTTTCCGCGACACGCTGCGCCGGGACTTCGGACACGACCCCGAGCTGCTGCGCGAACAGGTGGTGCGCACCGTACGCCACGAGCTTGCCCACCACGTCGGATTCGACGAGCTGGGTGTCAGCACGTTGGATCTGTAGGGGATCGCATAGCATCCCTGCCCCCTGAAGGCGACGCGGTTCCCGAGAATACGCGCTCGCCCACGACCAAGGAGAGAAAGTCACATGCCTGACGCTGTAATCGTCGACGCCGTGCGCACGCCCATCGGGCGGGCGGTCAAGGGGTCGCTCAAATCTGTCCGTGCGGATGATCTGGCGGCCGTTCCGCTGAAGGCGCTGCTGGAGCGCAACCCGCAGCTCCAGTCCAGCTCGATTGTCGACGTGATGATGGGCTGCGGCTTCGCCGAGGGCGAGTCGGGCTACAACATCGGTCGCAACGCCGCGCTTTTGGCGGGCATCGACCACCACGTGCCGGGCACGACCGTCAACCGCTTCTGCGCCTCCTCGCTGCAGACGACGCGCATGGCCTTCCACGCGATCAAGGCGGGCGAGGGCGACACCTACATCGCCTGCGGCGTGGAGGCCGTATCGAGGGCCACCAAAGGCGGCGACTTCGAGTTTCATCCCAAGCTGGACGGTTCAGAGGGCTCCCTCTACAACGTCTACATCCCGATGGGTCTGACCGCCGAGAACGTGGCGGCGGAAAAGAACGTCAGTCGCGAGTCCCAGGACGAATGGGCTGTGATCTCCCAGAGCCGCGCGGTCGCCGCACAGGAGTCCGGGCACTTCGACAGAGAGATCGTCCCCGTCACGGCTCCGGCTCACAAAGACACCGATCGTGAAGGCAACGAGATCGAGATCCCCGAGCAGGTGGTCACGAAGGACGATGGCCCGCGTGCGGGCACGACGCTCGAGAAGCTGGCGGCGCTGAGGCCTGTCTTCAAGGAGGGCGGCACCGTCACCGCCGGCAACGCCTGTCCACTAAACGACGGGGCGGCGGCGCTGCTGGTGACATCGCAGGAGCGCGCCAAGGAGCTGGGGCTCGAGCCGAAGGTCAAGATCCTGGCCTCGACTGTCGTTGCGATCCGTCCTGAGGTCATGGGCCTCGGACCGATACCCGCTATTCAGCAGCTGCTCAAGAACACGGGCATGTCGATGAGCGATATCGACGTCGTCGAGATCAACGAGGCGTTCGCCGCTCAGATCGTGCCTTGCAAGGAAGAGCTCGGCATCGAGGACGAGAAGCTCAATCCGTTCGGTGGCGCGATCGCGCTGGGGCATCCGTTCGGTATGACCGGCGCGCGCATCATGACGGCGCTGATCAACGATCTGCAAACGCTCGACGGAACCTACGGGATCGAGTCGATGTGTGTCGCCGGCGGGATGGGCATGGCGATGCTCGTGCAGCGCCTCAAGTAGCGGTGATGTCGAGCCCCGGATCTCGGCGTGTCGAGGCGTCGGGGTCCGGTGGGCTCTGCGTCGTGCTCTGCTCTGCCGGTGGCGTCTGCCCGCGCGAGCGCATCTCGCCGACCCAGTCGTCGAGCTCCTGCCAGCGTTCGTATAGCCAGGCGATCAGCTGATCGCGCTGGTGCGGGATTTCCTCGGCGGGGAAGCGCCAGAACTTCAGGTGGACTGTGCTGCCCACAAGTCCGCCCGCCCAGATGTCGCTGATGTACTCAAACCCGTCCAGGCCGACGTGGCCGAAGATCACGACGTCCGCGTCACGGGCCCCTTCGAGCAGCGCGAGCGTTCCGCCGAGGCGGGGTGGCAGCAGGTTGTTCAACCCCTCGGCGAGCGGCGCGATCTCGGGCTGGCGCTCGGCGATGATCTCCTTCGCGCGGGCGAGCTTCTCAGGGGTCCAGCGCGTTCCCTCGGGGTAGATCAGAAGGCCGTCGCGCTCGGACAGGTTGATCGTCAGGCTGCGCGCTCGCTCGAGTTCGGCGGCGGTGTCCCCCGAGGCGCGCCGCACGAACAGGGTGGGCACCCAGCGGCCACCGATGTCGATCGTCGGCAGCATCTGTAGCTCGCGCTTGATGATGAAGCGGAAGCCGAGGCCGTGGGCGTGGCCGAGGATCGCATCGGGAAGGGCGTTGTCGATGATGCTCGCGTGGCGGATCATCACTAGCACTGGACCCGGGCCCGCGAGCTCGAGGTCCTCGATCTCAAAGCGCAACCCGAACAGGATGCGAATCCCTGCGAGGTGGCTGCGTAGCCAGCGACGCTTGACGCGGTAGACGCCCTCGCGCCGTCGCGCGCTGTCACGTCCACCGGAGGCAAGCCAGACAGCGAGCAGTCCGATCAGCCCGTAGAGCTCGCCCACCAAAAACCACCACAGCATCGCCAGCAGGCGAACGGCCATCCACGGCTTGCGTGCTCGCAACCACAGCACGAGGTCGACCGCCACGGCGATCGCCGTCAAGAGCGGCGAAAGCAGCGTGAGGAGCAGCAGCAGGAGCACCTCGATAGTGATGCCCCGAACGCGACGCCACACTCTCCCACCGAGCGGACCGTCGTCTGCGATCAGCGGGCCCATCGTGTCCATTTCAGCTCTCACGGTAGCGATGCGCCTGCAATGTGAATCGCTCGGCTCCGGCCGGGGCTGAGCGACAGTGCCACCGCGCCTCAGCGGGGTGGCATGCGCAGCGCGCCGTCGAGGCGGATGACCTCACCATTGAGCATCCGGTTCTCGACGATGTGGCAAGCCAGTTGCGCATACTCCGCTGGCGCTCCAAGTCGCTGTGGGTAGGGGACTCCGGCCCCGAGTTTTTGGCGTGCCTCCTCGGGCAAGGCGGCCAGCAGCGGGGTGTCGAACAGGCCAGGGGCGATCGTGTTCACACGGATTCCGTAGTGAGCGAGATCGCGGGCGGCGGGGAGGGTCATGGCGACCACGCCGCCCTTGACCGCGACATGTTTTGGGGTGGTAAAATGACACATGATGTAGAGATGGCTAAGCCTAGAGTAATCATCTCGGTTCGGGTATCGACGAAGGAGCAGCAGGAGCAGGGCTTGTCAGGTCGGCTCAGCCGTGGCCTATAGGGCGATCCCGTTGCAGGCCGCCTACTGCGGCGCGAAGTTCGGGATCCGCGGGTTCACCGACTCGATCCGCACCGAGCTGTTGCACGACAAGAGCAACGTGCAGATCACGATGGTCCAGTTGCCCGGCCTGAACACGACGCAGTTCAATTGGTGCCGCTCGAAGCTTCCAAAGCACCCGATGCCCGTCCCACCGATCTACCAGCCAGAGATTGCGGCCGAGGCGGTGTACTGGGCCGCGCATCACCGTCGCCGCGAGCTGTGGGTCGGCTACAGCGCCGTGGAGGCGATTCTCGGCAACAAGATTGCTCCCAGCTTCGCGGATCGGTACCTGGCCAGGACTGGCTTTAGCGGCCAGCAGATCGAGGACATGCCGATCGATGGCGAGCGCCCTGGCAACCTATTCGAGCCCGTGCCAGGGGCAGCCACCCACGGCATGTTCGACGCGCAGGCCAAGACCCGCAGCCCGCAGCTATGGGCGGTCACCCACCGCGGCATGCTCACCGGCGCGCTGGCCGGGATCGCCGCTGTCGGCGCGGCCGGTGCAAGGAGGCTCGCGCGGTGAGCTCGACCCAGGGGACCCCTATCATCTGACCGAAATGTCAGGTGCTGAGGCCGCCGGTCAGCGCTTGCCGTCCATCTCCTCACCGCGCTTCTGAAGGAAGCTGCCGAACGCACCAGCGAGCGTCGCGATTACGGTGATCGCCCAGATCTCCACGAAGACATCGAGGACTCGTCCACCTGCCGAGATCGGATTTTTGATTTGCGAGGAGACGGTAAGCAGCTGAGTGCTCGTCCAGAAGAGGCGCTACCGAATGTCTTGATCTCGGTCTGCTGGAGTGGCGCTCGAGCAGAAACGCAGCGATCGCGCAGAGCAGATCGATACCGATCGTCGCGACGACGATCGTTAGGGGGCGTTCGTCCCTTCCGGCACTGACCCTACGACATCCTCCGTGCTGGCAGAGATAACGGATATGCGGCCCGAGCCCTGCGGTTTGATCCACTCACCCCCAATGAAAAGCTCGTCGCTGCTTCGCCTGGCGAACGCGGGCGTGTGCCAGGACCTTGGTCGGCGCGCTCGAAGGTCGTCCGATCCAGGAGCCCGCGAGGGGCTGATCGAGACGCTTGCTCCGCTCAGGCGATGCGGCAGTGCGGTTCTTCCCGAGCCGCACGCGGGGACCGTTGCGCTCGGGCCGGTTCCTGGCCAAGCTGAACCGTGATCTCCAAGGAAGCCGGGGCGGTTGGGGCGGTTCAAGATACGATTTGGCTGAGGTGCACGATTGTGGATTGCGCGAGCTGTGGTCATGCGAATCTCAACGAGTCACGGTTCTGTGAGAACTGTGGCACGCCACTCGCCCGTGCTTGCCCCTCATGTGGGATTGAGCTGAGGGCGACTGCTCGCTTCTGCCGAAGTTGCGGTCAGGCGGTGGGCGATACGGACTCGGCCGCAGTGGAGATGGTGGGTGCTCTGCCAGCGGGGCTGGCGGAGAAGGTCCCGGCTATGCGAGGGACGATCGAGGGGGAGCGTAAGCAGGTCACGGTGATGTTCGTGGACATCGTGCGCTCGATGGCTCTTACGGAGGCGCTTGACTCCGAGCGTTGGCGGGGGTTGGTGGAGCGTTTCTTTCTGATCGTCTCCGGGGCGGTGCATGGTGTGCAGGGGATGATCGACACGTTCACTGGCGATGGGGTGATGGCGCTGTTCGGGGCGCCGGTCTCTCATGAGGATCACGCCCGCCGGGCGTGCCTCGCAACCCTGGAGTTGCACAGGGCGCTGGAGCCGTTTGTGCGGGAGCTCGCTGCAGAAGAGGTGACGCTGGCGGTTCGTGTGGGGTTGAACTCTGGTGAGGTGATCGTGGGGGAGATCGGCGGCGTCGGGCGGATCGACTACACGGCGGTCGGCCATACGGTCGCGTTGGCGCGGCGGATGGAGTCGCTGGCCCCGGCGGGCTCCACGGCGTTGAGCTCAGCGACCGCCGCTCTGGTGGCCGGGGAGTTCGGACTTCGCGAGCTGGGGGAGCTCGAGGTCAAGGGCTCAAGCGTGCCCCAGCGCGTGTTTGAACTGGTGGGGAAGGCGCCCTCGCGAGATCGTGTGGAGGCTGCGGGCGCCCGTGGCGGCCTCTCGCCGTTTGTTGGACGTGAGCGAGAGCAGTCGGCTCTTCAGGCTGCGCTCGAGCGTGCGGCGCAGGGCGATGGTCGGGTCGTGGGACTGGTGGGTGAGCCAGGGGTGGGAAAGAGCCGCTTGGCGCACGAGTTCGCTGAGCGTTGCGCCGCCGACGGGATCTCGATGCAGCGCGCGCGGGCGGTCGCGCATGGCCGCCACGTCCCGCTGGTGGCGATACTCGAGCTGATGCGCACGACGCTGGGCGTCGGCGAGGCGGATGCGCCCGCGCTCGCGCGCGGGCGGATAGCCGAGAGCCTCCAGGCGCTCGACGCTTCGTTCCAGGAGGATCTGCCGCTCCTGTTCGACTTCCTCGGGGTGCCTGATCCCGGGCGTCCGACGCCGAAGATGGATCCGCAGGCCCGTCAACGCCAACTGCTTTCGCTGGTAGGTCGCTTGGTGTACGCCCGCAGCCGCACGCAGGTGACAGTGACGCTGATCGAGGATCTGCACTGGCTCGATGACGCCAGCAGCGTGTTCCTGGCCGAGCTGGTGCGGGCAAGCGCCGGTACCCGCACGCTTCTGGTTCTCACATACCGCTCCGAGTACGCAGCCGAGGTCCTGAGTGGCTCACATTGCGAGCAGCTCGCGTTGCGCCCGCTCGGCCGGGGTGCGGTGGGGGAGTTGCTTGGAAGCCTGTTGGGCGAGGATCGCTCGCTCGATGGGCTTTTGGATTTGATCGCTGAGCGCGCGGTCGGTAATCCGTTCTTCTGTGAGGAGCTCGTTGCGGCGCTGGCCGAGGAGGGACACCTGGCTGGGGAGCGCGGAGCGTACTCGCTGACTCGAACACTCGAGGAGATCGTGTTGCCGGCGACAGTGCAGGCCACACTGGCTGCTCGCATCGACCGCCACTCAGAATGCGAGAAGGAGCTGTTGCGGGTGGCAGCGGTGGTCGGCTATGAGGTTTCAGAACCGCTGCTGAGCGCGGTCGTTGGACATCCGGAGGGTGAGCTGAACGACGCGCTCCGATCGCTCGTCTCAGCCGAGCTGTTCAGTGAGCGATCGGGTGAGACAGGCATCGAGTATGCGTTCAAGCACCCGCTCACTCAGGAGGTCGCCTACCGCTCCCAGCTTACCGACCAGCGCCGGCATGTTCACAGCGAGGTGGCGCTCGCCATCGAGCATCTCTACCCTGAGCGGCTGGACGAGCGTGCCGCCTTGGTGGCCCAGCACTGGGAGGCCGCCGGGGAGGCTCTCGCCGCCGTACGCTGGCATGTCCGCGCCGCGATCTGGGTGGGGCATAGCGACATCTCCCAGGCCGTCGTTCACTGGCGCAAGCTCGGCGAGCTGACCGAGGGTCTGCCTGACTCCGCCGAGATCACCGCGATCGCGCTCCTCGCCCATCTCCACCAACTGGACTACGGTTGGCGGTTGGGGATCACTGAGCAGGAAGCGACCGCGCATTACGAGGCAGGCAGAGAGCTCGCGCAGCGAAGCGGCGACGGCGTGAATCTGGGGTTGATCACCGGGGTGTACGCCACTCAGCGGGGAATGGCCGGCCACGTACAGGAGTGCGACGAGCTCGCCGAGAAGGTGAACAGAATGAGCATCGAGTTCGGCGACCCCGGCGTGCGCATGGCGGCGCTGGCCCTCCCGATCCACTCGCGCAGTGTCCGGGGGCGGCTGGGCGAGGCGCTCGCGCTGACGGAGGAGGGGATCGCGCTGGGCGCCGAGGACCCCTCGCTTGGAGGTGGGTTGCCCTTGGTCTGTCCGTACGCGTTCTGCGTGATGACGAGGGCCTGGATTCTTAGCGTCATGGGGCAGCTCGAGGAGCCGGCGGCGGAGCTCGAACGCGCCTTGCGGATCGCCGAAGAGCAGGAAGACTTCGAGACTGTGGGGTGGGTGCACTGCAGCTACGTCTTGCTGGCGCGCTACACCGGGCAGACCGACACGGCGCTCGCCCACGCCACCCAGGCATACGAGATCGCCGAGCGGATCGGCGACGCCTTCTCACGCGGGTACTCCCTCTTCTGGCTGGGGTACGCTCATCTGATGCTCGGCCAGACAAGCGAGGCGATCGCCGCGATCGAAGGCTCGCTTGCGCGCTCGCGCGAGTCGCGCACCGGACTCGAACACGAGGCGTTGCGAGTGGCGGCGCTGTCCGAAGCTCTGCTGAGCGCGGGCCATCACTCGAGGGCTCTGGAGGCGGCCAAGAAGTCGGTCACGCTCGCGTTGCAGCGCGGCACCGAGACGTATCTCCCTTCTTGCTACCGGGTCCTGGCCGAGGCGCTGCTGGCCTCTGAGGGCCCGGGGAAGATCGCAGCGATACAGGAGGCGCTCGAGAACGCGACCGCGGCCGTCGAGGCGACCGGTTGCCGCGGCGAGTTGCCCTTCATCAGCCGCACGCGCGCGCTGATACCAGTGGGCGGATGAGCTGATGCGCGCCACACAACAGCAAGGCGGCTCGAGATGGCTGGACTCATGGCCGACGCACTCAGGCAGCTGAATGACGCCGGTTGAGCCGCCGGTTGACGCCGTTTCCGGTACGTTCCTTGCGCTGCTCGATCCTCCAGAGCGCGACGCACTTCATTCGCTCGGGATCCGCCGCGCCTTCCCTCGCGGCGTGGCGCTGATGTTTCAGCACGAGCCCGGAGAGCGAGTGATGCTGCTGCTCGCCGGCAGGGTTAAGGTCACGCGTGTCGCAGGAGACGGACGCGAGATGTTGTTGAGCATCCGCGACCCCGGGGATGTTCTCGGCGAGCTTGCGCTCATCGACGACGAACCACGGCTTGCGACCGTGACCGCGCTCGAGCCCGTTCAGGCGCTCATTATCTCGCCCTCGACCTTTCGCCAGCACTTGGAGAGCACGCCGCGCGTGGCTGTCGCGTTGCTCGAAGTGGTGACACGCCGGTTTCGCGAGACGACGCTCAAGCGCTCGCAGTCCACCCAATCGGACACGATGGGTCGCTTGGCGGCCAGGATCCTTGAGCTCGCCGACCGCTACGGCGAACCAGCGGGCACCGATGTGAGGGTCATCTCGCCGCTGTCTCGGGAGGATCTGGCGGGGTGGACTGGAGCGTCGCGCGCCGGCGTCGCCCACGCGCTTCGGGAACTCCGCGAGCTTGGCTGGGTGCACACCGAGCGCCGGACGCTGATCGTGCGAGACATCGATGAGTTGCGGACACGCGCAGCCTAGGCACTGAACCTCTGGTTCGTCCAGTACTGGACGTGGTCTCATCCAATACTGGGTCGCCGGCCCGCATCGTCGGTGCTTTGGTTTCAGTCCAGACACTTCGCTTTCACGAATGCGCTGGTTGGGAGGGTATGACGCCTGCTTGCCGGTGATCAAGCACATCCCCGCGGTAGAGCTCGTCCACGGCCGCACACCAGGCCCGCACACCAACAGGAGACCCAGACATCATGATCACCGCCAAGCCCTCTCTCGCCGCGGCCGACAGGTCGATGCTAGCGGTCGTGCTCGTCGTGGCCGTACTGGTGGGTTCGCTGGCGCTGGCTGGGGCAAGCGCGTACGGTGCCCCGGCCGGCGCCGTCACCGAGTTCTCGGAAGGGATCACCCCCGCAAGCGGCCCGGCCGGGATCGTCGCGGGCCCCGACGGTAACCTCTGGTTCACCGAGCGCCGCGGCGATCGGATCGGGCGGATCACATCCACGGGTGCGGTCACCGAGTTCTCGGAAGGGATCACCACCGGAGGTGATCTGACCGGGATCGCGGCGGGCCCCGAAGGCAACCTCTGGTTCGCCGAGCACAATGTCAGCCGGATCGGGAGGATCACCCCGACGGGTGTGGTCACCGATTTCTTCACCGGGATTTCAGGCCCCGAAAGCTTCCCGTTCGGGATCGCGGCGGGCCCCGAAGGCAACCTCTGGTTCGCCGACGAAACCGGCCGGATCGGGCGGATCACCCCGACCGGCACGGTCACCGAGTTCTCGACCGGGATCACCCCCGAAGGCAGCGTCCCAACCGACATCGTGGCGGGCCCCGACGGCAACCTGTGGTTCACCGAGAGGGCAGGCCGGATCGGGCGGATCACCCCGACGGGGACGGTCACCGAGTTCTCGACCGGGATCACCGCCTCCCCCGAGGGGATCGCGGCGGGCCCCGACGGCAACCTGTGGTTCACCGAGAATGGCGGCAGCCCCAAGATCGGGCGGATCACCCCGACTGGCACCGTCACCGAGTTCTCGACCGGGATCAGCGCCGGCAGCTACCCGTACCTGATCGCGGCGGGCCCCGACGGCAACCTCTGGTTCACCGAGTACCTCGGCAACCGGATCGCGCGGATCACCCCGACGGGTGTGGTCACCGAGTTCTCGACCGGGATCACCGCCGGGAGTGGCCCGGCCGACATAGCGGCAGGCCCCGATGGCAACCTCTGGTTCACCGAGTTCGAAGGCAACCGGATCGGGCGGATCGGCGCCGGGGTAGACGTCATCGCGGGCACCATCAACGGCAGGCTGGTCGTGGAGAGCGCCAAGACGATCGAGCTCGCCTCCACAGCGAAGATCAACGGGCCGGTAACGGTCGAACCCGGCGGCGCGCTCGATGTCGAGGGTGCGACGATCACGGGACCGCTCACCGCCAGCAAGGCGGCGCGATTGCGGCTCTGCGGAGCGAGGGTCACGGGCCCCGTGCGAGCGACCAACAGCGGCGGTCGGGTAGTGATCGGCGAAGGCACCTCTGGGTGCCCCGCCAACACCATCACCGGACCGCTCACCGTGACAGGCAACACAGCGGGCGTTCTGATCGACAAAAACGTCATCACGGGACCGGTCACGGTGACGGGCAACGCCGGCGGGACGACCGTTACCAACAACTCTGTGTTCGGACCGCTCACCGTCATGGGGAACAGCGGGACCGTCGTGGATAAGCCCAACAAAGTCGCGGGGCCATCGAAACTCCAATAGGGGACTTCGATCCATGTTCCGGCGGCCCAGCCGGAGGAGTTATGCGATTGGGGGAGAGAGACATCGTGATTACTGCTCAGCTGGCATTCGCTGATCGTTCGCGCGAAACGGTGTCGATGGCGTTGCGGCCACGGCTTGGGCTTGGTCAGCCCGCCAGCGTGTTTGCAGCGCTGCTGCTGGCGCTCGTCGGGACGGTCTTGGTGTTGGGTGCGGCGTCGCCGTCGCCGGTTGGGATAGGTCGAGCGGCGGGTCACGATCGTGCGGCTGGGCGAGGGCTGGCTGGGCTCCCGGTGGCTGCGCAGGGGGCTGTGTCGCGTGCGCTGGGGCGCGATGATCCCTCCTACCGGGCGCTGGCGCTCGCCGGCAGGTTCAGGCTGCGTAACCCCGGCCAGGATCTTGTGGCGCTCCTCGGTACGCGCGGTATCGAGGTTCGCTCGGGTCGCGCCTGGCTTCACCTCAGCTTGAGTGGCTATGGGTATGGCGGTGAGCTGCGCGTCCTCCCCGCGGCGACGCTCAGGGCGAAGTCAAACCGCGTCGTGTACCGGCGCGGGAGGCTGCGCGAGTGGTACGCGAACGGGCCGCTCGGGCTCGAGCAGGGCTTCACGCTCCCCGCGGCGCCAACCGGCCGGCGCACCGGCGCGCTTGAGATCGCGCTGGCGCTGTCCGGCAACGTGCGCGGCTCGCTCTCGCGGGGTGCCGGCGCGGTCACATTCACTGGTCCGGGCGGCACGACGCTCACCTACGGCGGCCTCATCGCCAGCGACGCGCGTGGCAGAACGCTTCCCGCCCGGATCGAGCTGCGCCGGGGCAGGCTGCTGCTCCGGGTCGATGACGCGGGCGCGCGCTACCCGCTGAGGATCGACCCCCTCATCCAGCAGGGCGCGAAGCTCACCGCGAGTGGCGAGAGCGGCGCAGCCGGGTTCGGCTACAAAGTTGCGTTCTCCTCCGATGGCAACACCGCCCTGATCGGCGGCCCTAACGACAACGGCAACGTCGGGGCGGTGTGGGTGTTCACGCGGTCGGGCTCGACCTGGACCCAGCAGGGCGCAAAGCTCACCGCAAGCGACGAGATCACCTCCGCTCAGTTCGGCCACAGCGTGGCGCTGTCCTCCGACGGCAACACGGCGCTGATCGGCGGCCCTATCGAAGGCGGCGCCGGCGCGGCGTGGGTGTTCACGCGTTCGGGCTCGACCTGGACTCAGCAGGGCGCAAAGCTCACAGGCACCGGCAAAGGAGAATTCGGCGAATTCGGCTACAGCGTCGCGCTGTCCGAAGACGGGAACACCGCGCTCATAGGTGACCCTCTCGACAACAGCGAAGTCGGGGCGGTATGGGTGTTCACGCGTTCGGGCTCGACCTGGACTCAGCAGGGCGCAAAGCTCACGGGCAGCGGCGAGAGCGGCGGAGGCGCGTTCGGCTACAGCGTGGCGCTTTCCTCCGACGGCAACACGGCATTGATCAGCGGCGTCTTCGACAACGGAGTAACGGGCGCGGCGTGGGTGTTCACGCGGTCGGGCTCGACCTGGACCCAGCAAGGCGAAAAGCTCGCCGCGGGCAACTTCGAGTTCGGCCGCAGCGTGGCGCTCTCCTCTGACGGCAACACCGCGCTGATCGCCAGCGCTAACGAAGGCGACCGCGGCGCGGCGTGGGTGTTCACGCGGTCGGGCTCGACCTGGACCCAGCAGGGCGCAACGCTCACCGCGGGCGGCGAGAGCGGCGAAGGCGGGTTCGGCTGGAGCGTGGCGCTGTCCTCCGATGGCAACACCGCGCTGATCGGCGGCCCTTTCGATGACAACAACGTCGGCGCGGCGTGGGTGTTCACGCGGTCGGGCTCGACCTGGACTCAGCAGGGCGCCAAGCTCACCGGCAGCGGCGAGACCGGCAATGGCCAGTTCGGCTTCAGCGTGGCGTTCTCCTCCGGCGCCAGCACCGCGCTGATCGGCGGCCCTGCCGACAACATGAGCGTCGGGGCGGCATGGGTGTTCGTACCGTTGACTGCGCCCGCCAACACGGCACCGCCGGCGATCTCCGGGACCGCTCAGCAGGGCCAGATGTTGACCGCTGTCACCGGGTCG
>DATBPE010000080.1:0-4707 GCA_036561505.1 Solirubrobacteraceae bacterium | reverse complement strand
GCGCATGAACCCGGCCGCGATGTTCATCTGGTCGAAGTAGTCGCGCCACAGCACGATCTGTCCGTCGTGGACGTCAAAGCGCCCGCATACCCAGAGTGAGATGTGCAGCCGGCGGACCTTCAAGACATCTGTGCGCTCGGTAAGCACGGTTGGCCCGTTGGCAGCGATTGTGTGCACGTAGGCCTCAAACCCGCTGCTCGAGCGGCCAAGCGTGGAGCGAAACAGCCGGCGAACTCGCTCGCGCCCATGCACAGTGGGCAGACCGACGTTCTCATACTCCACCTCGACGGCCAAGAGATCCACCGCCCGCTCGACTTCACTGGCACAAAGAAACTCCAAGAATTGCTCTACCACCTGTGCTGGAGGCGCATGACGCTCTTGTTGGTGGACCCGCACGCTCGCGGGCTCGCTTGTCATTTCAACCATTGCCGTAACTATATGGCGATTGCGTGGCCAGGATGGCCGCCGCCACTATGCTCGGCGCTTCCATAGCGGGCCAGTGCCCGACGTCCTCTAGCGCCGTGAAGGGAGCATCGGGCAAGCGCTCGCGGATTCGATCGGCCATGTGTGCGCCTGAGATGGGATCGAGCATCCCCCACACGAAGTGCAGCGGCACATCGGTCCGCTCCAGCGCACCGACCCAGCGCTCGCTGTGGGCGCTACGGTCGGCCATGTATTGGATCAGACGGTGGATGATCAGCTGGCCACCCTCGCGGCTCATCCCGCGCCAGATATCGGCACTGTCAGCGCTCGCATCGAATGCTTCGGCAAACGTTGGGCGCAGCGCGGCGGACCACAGCTCCTCGGTGATGTTGGCGCTGATCACCGGGCCCTGCTCGGGGTCCAACAACGCCAACTGGCCAGGCTGCGGTCGATAGACGTCTGGATAGAGCCCGCCATTGAGCAGGTGTACGGCCACGAGATCGATGCCAAGCGCATCGTCGGCGCGACGAGCAAGCAGCTCCTGCACGACCGACACCGCATAGTCGTGCGCCAGCACCGTTGTCCATGAGACACCGTCGCGCGCCCACATCGCTTCGACGAGGTCGGCTTGCTCATGGATCGAGTAGTCGTGCTCGGCGGGCTTTTCTGAGGCGCCGAATCCGAGGAAGTCAAAGAGCAGCAGCGCGTGGCGCTCGGCGAGCATCGGGAGGACTCTCGCCCAGTCGTGTGAGGAGCTCGGAAAGCCGTGGAGCAGGGTCATCGACGGACCCGCGCCGGCACGGGCAAGAAAGATGCCTCGGTCGTACTCGCCTAGGCGGACCTTCACTCGATCGCCCGCCGACCACCACTGCTCGATCCCGCTCACGGGGGTGATTATCACACGACCCCGGCCGTCGCCTCGGCGCCGGGTAGTTGCCGATGCGCTTGGATCGCTTGGCAGCTGCTGCTTGGTTTCAACCGTCAAAGGAGCGGGTATGCAAGCAACAGATGTGATCGCTGGGGCCGCTCAAAGATCCCCCAGCCACTCCGTCACCAGACCCATTGGAGGAGTCTCGATGAAGCCGTCCTTGAAGCTTCCCGTTCTGCTGTGCGTTTTTGGGCTCGCGCTCCTCTGCGGCGCCGCGAGCGCTTCGGCCTGGGCACCGCAGAGCACCGCCACGATTCACCCGGGGGTGATGACCTTCACCAACGCCCCCTCGTTCGTGGGTGGCGCTTCGCAATGCACCGCGAACTTCCTCTTCACTGACTCCTCAGGCAACGTCTACCTCGGTCAGGCGGCCCACTGCTCCTCGACCGGTGAAGACACCGAAACCAACGGCTGCTCGACCAAATCGCTGCCGCTGGGCACCCCGATCTACGCCGGCGATCTGCTCAACGGCGGCGTCCAGAACGGCACGTTGATCGGCACGCTCGCCTACAACTCGTGGATAGCGATGCAGAAAGCCAAGGAGAAAGACGCCAACACCTGCGCATACAACGATCTGGCGCTGATCAAGATCTCACCCTCCCAAGCCGTGAAAGCTAACCCGACCGTGCCGTTCTGGGGTGGTCCTGACGGCCTCGCGCCCGCGGCCTCCACTAGCGGGGAACGTGTCTTCTCATATGGCAACTCGATCCTGCGCCTCGGAGTCAGTGTGCTCAGCCCGAAGACCGGCGTGAGCCTCGGCGACCAGGAAGAAACGGGCGGCTGGAGTCAGCAGCTGTACACGCTCACCCCAGGGATCCCGGGCGACTCCGGCAGCGGCTTCATGAACGAAAGCGGCGAGGCGCTCGGTGTGCTCTCGACCGTGGAGTTCGCGCCGCTCGCGTTGGCCAACGGTGTGGGAACGCTGGCCAAGGAGCTCGCCTACGCCAACAGCTCCACTGGCCTGGGACTCAAACTCGCGCGGGCAAGCACCGCGTTCAATGCCCTGCCGATCCCGCCCGCGCAGTAATCAAAGCGCACCTATGCCTTTCCCCAGATCGCTTGCGGCCGGTGGGCGATGCTCACGTTGGCGGGCGGTAAGACAGCCCGGTGAAGGTCTACTTCGGCTGGGAGATCGAGTGATCGAGCGGTACGGGTGTCGCTTGCAGCCCGGCTGTGGCGTTCTCGGCCCAGTTCTTCAGGAATGCCTCGGTGGCGGGCACGTCCAGGGGACGGGCGAACAAAAAGCCTTGTCCTGAGTCGCAATCCTCGCCTCTGAGCACCGAGAGCTCCTGGTGTTGCTCGATGCCCTCGGCGAACGTCTCGATCGCCAGCGACTTGCCTAGCTGCACCAGACTGTGGATCAGCGTCTCGCCCTCGTGGTTGTGCTCGAGCCCCAGGATGAACGAGCGGTCAATCTTCAGCGCGTCGACCGGGAACCGCTGCAGGTGAGCCAGCGAGGAGTATCCGGTGCCGAAGTCGTCGATTGCTATCCGCACACCAAGCTCCTTGATCTGAGTGAGCCGCCGGGCGGTTTCCGCGATGTTGCGCATCAGCGTCGTCTCGGTGATCTCTATCGTCAGCGCACCCGCGTCAAGACCACTGTCGTCAAGCGCAGATTCGATGTCCACGATCACTTGGTCGGTGTCGAGTTGGCGCCCGGAGACGTTCACGGCCATTCCGATCTCATAGCCCTTGGCGCGCCACAGCGCCCCCTGAGCGCAGGCCTCCTTGAGAACCCACTTGCCGACCTCTGTGATCAGTCCTGACTGCTCGAGCGATGGGATGAAGTCGTCTGGTTGTACGACACCGCGCGTGGGATGCTTCCAGCGGATCAGCGCCTCGACGCCGTTGGGTGACATGTCCTGCAGGTCGATCGTGGGTTGGTAGGCGAGAAAGAACTCGCCGTTGCCCAACGCCTCGCGCAGGTCCATGTCCAGTTCCATGCGGTTCTGCACGGTGTCGTGCATCCCCGTCTCGAATACCGCGTAACGGTTGCGCCCGTCCCACTTGGCCCGGTACATCGCGATGTCAGCGTCTCGCAACAGATCCTCCGCCGAGGTCCGATGTCCAAGCGCGATCCCGATACTCGCGGTCACGCTCACGCGAGTCTCGTGGTCTGACCCGAGCTTGAAAGGCTCCTTGAGTGTCTCCAGCAGACGTTCGGCGAGCAGTTCAGGACCCGCCTCCAAAGACACCTCCTCGGAGATCACGACAAACTCATCGCCACCCAGACGACCGAGTGCGTCCCCGGCGCGCACAACCCCGTCGAGGCGTTCCGCGACCGCCCGCAAGAGTTCGTCGCCAGCCGC
Source organism: Solirubrobacteraceae bacterium (assembly GCA_036561505.1). Taxonomy (GTDB): domain Bacteria; phylum Actinomycetota; class Thermoleophilia; order Solirubrobacterales; family Solirubrobacteraceae; genus Palsa-744. Next base: position 1,047 of record DATBPE010000080.1, on the reverse strand, counting down.
GTGGCCGAGCGTGTCGTTGATGTCCTTGAAGTTGTCCAGATCGACGAACAGCGCCGCCACGGGCGCGTTTGAGCGAAGCGAGCGCGCGAGTATCTGCTCGACGCGATCGAGGATCAGCGTGCGGTTGGGCAGCCCCGTCAGCGGATCGTGTGTCGCCAGGAACGAAAGCTCCTCCTCGCGCCGCGCCAGCTCTTCGTCGGTCTTGCGCCGCTCCGACTCGAAGGACTCGCACATCCGCACGAGCGTGAACTCGAGACTGAGCTGCAGGATGCTGTAGGCCTGTGAGAGCGTCTCGGGCGAGACCTCGAGCTCTGTCGCGGTCTGGCACAGCACCTCGCCCATCACGTTGCGCCACGCGAAACAGCGACTGGTGACCTCGTTCAGGGACGCCGCGCGGTGCGCCGCCAGCTCACCGAAGATCTCCCAAGTTTCGTGGCCCGCCTCGATAGCGACCTCCAAACCCTCCCCGGCCATCCACCGCGCGACAGCGATCGTGGAGGTTTGGCTGATCCGTTCAAAGCTGCCCTGGACCACCAGATCGACGACCTGAGATTCAGAGGTTGCAAGCACCGTGGAGTGCCGCACATCCTCCGCCCGCAGCTTCAGCGCCTCGCCCAGACGACACAGATCCTCCGAGGGCGTCTCCAGCAGAGCAGCCGGAAGCGTGGGCAGGCGCGCCTGATGCGCGCCGAAGCGTGAGCTCTGATCAGTCATCTCAGCTGAATAGATCGGCGTTCGGGAGCCACTTCATGAGCCCGGTGCATTCACGGTAGACCGTGTAGCACCTGTGATCCCCTAACAACCAGCCTCTAGCGAGGGGAATGCAGCGTCCAGGGCTAGCTGCTGCTCACGCGAGGGCGTGCAGGTCGGTTCACTCTGATGGGTCGAGGATCCCGACCGCGGGCCAGCGCTTGGCGATCTGCTTGCTCTGCACTCGGCGTCGGTACTGCTCGACGGTGACACGGCGCGGATTGCGCCGGCAGATGAGCCCGAACAGGTCCTCCAGGCCATATGGGGCGACGACCTGGATACTGTCGTCGGCCAACA
>DATBPE010000079.1:0-3865 GCA_036561505.1 Solirubrobacteraceae bacterium | reverse complement strand
AGGGTACATTCGCGCGTCCCTTGCGCGTAACGCTCGATGGTCACACGATAGGCACGGTCGCGGGCAACAACACTCCCGATGAGTGGCTCAGCGGCGGGCAGGTCCGCGTTAGCGGAGGACGTCACGCTCTAGATTTGTTTCGCCCAGGTGGCGGTCTTGCGCCCGGCGACGGCTGGGGAGAGACGATCGGCCATGTGGCTCTAGTCCGTGATCAACCACAGCGGATGACGACGCTGCCGTTGAGTGCTTGGCGTGGCCTTTGTGGCAAGTCAGCTGACTGGGTAGAGCTGGTGTCCAGCTAAGGCACTCGCCCGGACGACGCTTGGAACTCGCAATCATATTGGCGCAGCGCGTTGCGCAAAGAGCGTTCCACCTGGTCAGTCGCCCGATCCCAAGAGCGCTCTGAGACAAACTCAATGCCGGCTTGTGAGCGACGCTGCCACAGGTCCCTGTCGTCAAGAAGTAGCTCGATGTGATCGGCTAGAGCGTGGGTCTCGAACGCCGAGAGCTCGACTGGCCCGTCGGCTCCAAAGACCGATTCTGCGCTTGCGCCCTGGAGGTCGACGCACGGCAGTCCGCAGGCCAGCATCTCCTGAGGAATCAAGGAGTAGTTGGTCATCGACAAGCACAACCCGACTGTGCCTTCGCAGAAGAGCCAGGAGAGCTCCTCGGGGCTTGCTACACCGAATTGCTCGTATGGGAATGGCGCTAGCAGCGGGTGTCGTTCGCCGAACATGACTACCCGTAGATCTGGCCGGCGGCGATAGAGCTCGTGCAGGGCCATAACGCCTAGAGCGACCGCTCTGCGAGGCGTCGTCGAGCGGCAGTAGAAGACGACTGTGTCATCTCTGCGCTCGATCGGTCGTGGCTTGTAGATGTCGTGATCCACGCCGTAGTCAAATACCTCGCCCGTGCCTCCATAGTGCTCCACGTACAGGTCGCGCAGCCATGGGCTGCCGCAGATCCCATACAGCCCCAGACGGTAGGTCTCCTCTGCCCATCTCGACTCAACGGAGGTGGGATAGAACTCGGGCTCATGGTCATTGATCAGATAGGCGCGAGCGCGTACGCCATCGAGAGTGAGAGCCGGGTAGACCGTCTGCCAGCCAGTTGCGACCACCACGTCTGCTCCGTGCCAGTCGCCGAAATCCTTGTGTACCGGCGCCTGGACGGGCACAAAATGTTCGCGGATGCTCGCACGGACAACGGCAGGCCACTCATAACGACGGTGACCAAACGGATCGTCCACCCAGATCGAGCAGGTGTGTCCTCGCTGCTCCAGCCGATACATCAGCTGGAAGATGATGTTGTGGCCGCCACTGCCCTCTGAGAATGGAGGGATGACAAAAGCTAGATGTAGGCGCTCACGGTCGGCCATTCCAGGCACCGCGTCGGCTAGCGCGACCGGTCCGTCGCGCAGGACCCTTGCAATCGTCTCGTACTCGTGCAGATCGAGCTTGGCCGGCTCGGCGACCGGTGTCCTTTTGGGCATGCTCACAGTGGGAATGTCTTTTTCGGTGCCATCAGAGGGGGTGTAGCTATCGCCCTCGAGCGACAGGCAGCGGCGCAGGATGCCAGGTAGCGCCTCCGCCCGCGATCCAAGCCCGGAGAACACCTTGCGCCCTGAATGATGCACCAGCGAGCGTGCGCCCCACCGCAAACGCTTCCCGGCACTGTAGTCCTGATCACGCATCCAGCGCACATCGCCCGCGAGCAGCGACCGCACGTCTCGGACTCCTGAACGCAACCCGACTGGCTCTATGTGACCGATTGAAGAGCGCAAACCGCGATACTCATCGAAATAGCGGCGCATGAACTCGAGCGTCCCGTAGTCGTGAGCGTGCAGGACGGCTGCGCCCGGGTGATAGACCTTGATCCAGCCGGCTTCGAGCATGTCTGAACCAAAGGCCTGGTCCTCGGAATAGCGGACGTCGCGGAAGCGAATCTCCTCCAGACAAGCACGCGAATAGCAGGCGTTGACGTTTGAGAGGAACGTGGGGTCGCCGTTGCGTTGGATAACCGGAGCGCCGTCAGCGGTAAACGTCGCGAAGAACTCAGTCAGCTCGCGGGCGATCATCGGCGAGGTGTCTGGGCGCGGCAGATGAGGGCCATAGGCGCCTCCAACGCGATCCCCTAGCCTGAACGCCTCGCGATAGGCGGCAAGCCAGCCTGGGCAGGGAGTCGCATCCTGAGTCAAAAAGCAGATCAGCTCTCCGCTTGTCTGCTCAGCTCCAAGGTTGCGGGTACGCCCGTGACCGAACTGCTCTGGCTGGACCTCGAGCAGCTCGACTCCAGCGGAGCGTGCGATCTGGATCGACCGGTCGCTGGATCCTGAGTCGATGACGAGGATCTCATCGACGTGCTCGCGGGCAAGTGCTGCCAAGAGCTCCTCGAGGTAGCGATCCCCATTCTTGACCGGGATCACCACCGACACCCGCGCGGCGGCGCTCACGGCGTCAGGCGGCTCTTGGCTCGCTTGAGCACGCGCACGATCGAGCGCACCGCGCGCAGGGCGCCGCGGACGTAGTCGGCCCCTGGCCGGCGCATCAACTCGTTGAGATCCAGGTGCCAGCGGTCAAGCCAATAGGCGCGCTCCTGCCAGTGAGCCACAGCCGCGTTGGCTTGCGCCTGTACCTCGACCAATTCAGCCTCCAGTGCCTGCACACGAGCGCGGAGATACTCGATCTCTCGCTGCAGCTCTTGATCGTTTGAGACTCCTGGTGTGCTCATTGCTAAAGATTCTCCGCTATCCGCCTGGCTGACCGGTTGAAAACCACAAAGCCGGCGATGAAGATAGCCAACACGATCGCAAGCGCTCCCCCTAGCCCCATCCAGCTTCCGATCACCTGTCCCGCGCTTGGTGTGGCAGGTGTGATCATCGCGTGACGGAATTGTTGGAAGATCACCGCCAACGGATTAAGCATGTAGACCTGCAGCAGATAGTGATGATGAAGCAAGAACTTGTGTTCGTGGCTCTTGAAGGCGGCAAGGACGGTCTCGATAGAAATGATGACCGGCGAGGCATACATGAGGATTTGGCAGATCACTTCCCAGATCGGCTGGATGTCACGAAAGGTCACGAACAGGGCTGAGAGCAGCATCGCAACCCCGGTGGCGAGAACCATGAGCAGCCCGATTAGTAGTGGCAGCTCGAGCCAGCTGAGCATCGGATAAACCCCTTCGATTGTCATAAATACGAACACCACGATCAGGTTGAGTCCGAGGTTGAACATGGCTAGGAGTACCACCGAGAGCGGGATGGCCATTCGCGGGAATTGAATCTTGCGGACTAGGTTCTCGCGGTCCACCACGCTTCGTATAGCTCCACTGGTGGCTTCGATAAAGAAAGTAAAGAGGATGATCGATCCCAGCAACTGCGCGCCGTAATGCTCCTGACCAGGTGCATGCTGCTTGTTCACTTGTGCGACCTTGGTAAAGAAGACATACAGCACCGTGAAGAGCATCAGCGGTCGCACGAGCTGCCAGAGATAACCCAGCGCCGACCCGAAGAAGCGCAGCTTGAACTCGGTGCGGGCGAGCGTAAACGTCAGGGCCCAGAAGCGGCCACGATCACCGCCAAGCGCCGAGGGCCCATGCACACGGTGGCCGTGTGCTAGCGGGGTGACAGCCGATGTGGAGACGTCGGTGCTCATGCGCGGTCGATCCTGATCTCGGTTGGCAACTCGAGGATCCCGCCGGTACCCCCGCCGTGGATGACGATGGAGGCCATATCCTCGGCCAACGCCAGGGCATCAGCACCGGTTCCCTCACGGGCCACTGATGGAGTCAATAGATACCTGCTCGGCGCAAGCCAATTCTGAACCGAAAAACGAGGCGTTAGGATATCGCCTGCCGAGAAGGAGCC
>DATBPE010000078.1:0-56376 GCA_036561505.1 Solirubrobacteraceae bacterium | reverse complement strand
TCGCGGATCACGCCAGGGTCAGCACAAGATCGACTTCGACCTGCGCGTCGGTTCGCGTCTGCCGAGCTACTGCACAGCGATGGGCAAGCTGCTGCTGGCGTATTTGCCTGAGGACGAGCAGCGCTCGGCGATTGGCGCTCTGAAGCTCCAAAGGCGCGGCCCTAACGCGATCGATACCAAGAAGGCGCTGCGAACCGAGCTCGAGAGCATCAACGAGGAAGGTTTGGCCGTCAACGATGAGGAGCTCGCCGGCGAAGTGCAGGCGATCGCAGCTCCGGTTCGTTCAGGCGGAGGCGACGTGGTCGCCGCGGTGAGTCTCACGGCTGCCCGCTCGATGATCACCGTCGATGAGCTCGTCGTCTCGCTCAGCCCGCATTTGATTGCCACCGCCGCTCGAATCTCCGCGCGCCTGGGCTATCGCCGCGCCGACGAGCGCGGCTAGGGCAATCCAGCGCGATCCGGGGGCTAGGAGAGTGCGTGCGCCGGCACCCGGCGGTCCGCGCTCAGGGAGTTGATCCAGCGCTGCAGGTCCGTTGCGCACAGCGGCCGCGCGATGAAATAACCCTGGCCGATACGGCAACCCAATTCGGCCAATCGCTCCCAGACGTCGTAGGTCTCGATGCCCTCAGCCACCACCTGAAGTCCAAGGCTCTCCGCCAAATCGAGTGTCGAGCGCACGATCGCTTCGCCACGACCGCCGCCCTCCATGGCCGCAACCAGCGATCTGTCGATCTTGATCTCGTCCAGCGGCAGTCTGGTCAGATAGGCGATCGAGGCGTGGCCGGTGCCAAAGTCGTCGATCGAGATCCTCACCCCCAATTCCCGGAGCGACCCGAGCACCCTAACCGCCCGCTCGGGATCGGTCAGAGCGGCGCTCTCAGTCACCTCCAGGGTGAGCTGATCAGCTGCCACCGAGTGCTTGGCGAGAAGCGCCTGAACGTCTGGCGCCAACTCCACATCGGCGAGGTTGCGGGCGGATAGATTCACCGAGATCCCCAGCTCCAGATTCGTCTTGCGCCAGTGGAGAGCTTGCGCAAGCGCTTGGTCGATCACCATCCGCGCAATCGGACCGACCAGGGCGGTGCGCTCGATCAGCGGAATGAACTCCATCGGCCCCAGCATTCCGTGTTCGGGGTGCTCCCACCGCAGGAGTGCCTCAACTCCGGTTATACGGGCACTTTGCAGATCTGCCTGGGGCTGGTAGTGCAGTACGAACTCCCCATCGGTGAGAGCTGGCCGAACCCGTCCCAGCAGCGCCAGGCGCCGGGCACTGAAATTGTTCATCTCCGGCGCGTAGACCTCGATGCCGGTGCGCAGCGACTTTGCTTGATCTAGGGCGACATCCGCGCGGCGCAAGAGCTCGACGGGATCTGAGACCTCTGAGGAGCCATGAGCGATCCCGATGCTTGTCTCGATGTTCAGGGCGACTCCGTCTAGGGTGATCGGCTCCAGCAAATGCGTCTGGACGGTGCTCGCCACCGCCAACGCCCGATCGCTGCTAGGTGCGTCCCTCAGCACGAGCCCGTACTCATCACCGCCCATGCGCGCGGCGATGCCGTCCTGACCGCTGGCTGACGAAATGCGTGTGGCGATCTCACGCAGCAACGTATCGCCGGTCTGGTGACCGAGCGTGTCGTTGATCTCCTTGAACCCGTCGATATCCACGAGCATGATCGCCAGCCGCGAGATCTCATCTTGGGCCAATGCCTGTTCGACGCGCTCGATGAACAGCGTCCGGTTCGGTAGGCCCGTCAGCTGGTCGTAGCGGGCCAAATGATCGTTCTCACGTGATTGACGGCGCAGCGTTCGGGACGCTCGCGCGACGATGCGATACAAGACCGCCCACAGCAGCGCCAGACCAGCGAATAGCACCATCCCGATGACCCGCTCCTCTCGCGCGATCGTCGCGCCGATCGGCGCGTATACCAGGTAGATCTCAAACGCTCCGGCGGGATGGGGCGAGGAACCGAAGCGAAGGGGCACGTAAACCTCGACCAGCTTGCCCAAACCGACCTCGCTGGCCGTCTCGGAGTGAAGGCTGGGCGCGATCACCTCCGCTCCCTTGGGTTTGCCCTGGAGTGCATCGCGCAGATCGTCGCTGGGTTGGAGTGTGCGGTTGATCAGCCGGTGATCATCGGAGTAGATAACCCGGTCGCTGGTGTTCCAGATCTTGATGCGAGCCAGATCGCGTCTGCTGGAGCGTGCCTGCAGCTGCATGTCCAGCGCACGCACGCCATTTACGCTCATTCCGTGGCGCAGCTCCTGTGGCGTCAGCCTTGGCTGGATACCTAGGCGCGCGATCAATTGAGCCGACTCCGCCGCGTCGGAGAGGGCACTATCGACCACTTGTCCCTGGATCACCCGCGCGAGCACGAACCCAAGCACGAGGATCGGGATGAGGCTCAGCAACGCTACCTGACTGGTCAGGCCCAAGCGTGCGCGCACGGCGGACATGAGTCTCTAATCGGCAGTAGCCGCCAGGATCTGGAGTGGGACAGTGCTCTGCCGAGCAGCTATCGAGGGCCACTCCAAGCGAACCCAATTGGACGCGATACCCGAGGCGTCGTCAATGTAGACCTCAGCTGAACATAATCTGGCTGTGATCCCAGAGCAAGGAAGGCGATGTCAGTGACGAGCGTGATCGAGCATCTGTTTAGTTTCGCGCGTTTCAGTGCCCGCCGGGGGGCTCGCGAACACTCCGACGCGAGCGTCATGAAAGAGCTAGCCAACCGCCCGCTGGCGCTCCCCGGCGGACTCGAGCTCCAGTGGCTGGGAGTCGCCGGCTACAGGCTCACATTTCAGTCGCACACCATCTATATAGATCCATACCTCTCACGGCTGCCACTCAGCGCTCTGCTGCGTTCCAGACCGGCCCGCGTGGACCCGCTGCTCTACGAGCGTCACCTCGGCGATGGGCACGGGATTGTCGAGGGCATCCTCGTGGGACACACCCACTTCGATCACGCAATCGACGTACCGGCGCTGGCGGCCCGCTTTGACACCAAGGTCTATGGCTCGACCTCCATGGTGAACCTGATGGCGCTGCACGGTCAGCGCCAGCGCGCCGTCGCAGTTACCACCCACCACGCCTACGAGCTCGGCCCGTTCACCGTGCGGTTCATCCCGAGTCTGCACTCAAAGCTTCTGCTTGGCTACCGGGTCCCATTCGACGGAGAGCTGAGTTGCGAACATCTCGATCAGCTCTCGCCGAGCGCCTACCGTTGCGGCCCGGTCTACGGCATACACATCACCGTCGCAGGCACGAGCTTCTATCACCAGGGCAGCGCGAACCTGGTGGAGGAGGCGCTTGTGGGTACACAGGCAGATGTGTTTCTCGCCGGGATCGCTGGCCGCAGTTTCACCGTGGATTACTGGCCACGGATACTCCGCGCTCTGCAGCCTCGGGTGGTGATCGCCAGTCACTTCGATGACTTCTTTCGCTCGATCTCGGACCCGATCGGCTTCTCGACCAACGTCAATCTGAGTGCCTTTCCCGAGGAGATCGCCGCGGTCAGTCGCGAGATCGAGGTGGCCGCGCTGGAGCCGATGCAGACAATCGCCGGTTAGCCGCGCTCCGGCAGGTAGCCTGCGCCTCTGCATCTATGGCCCGCCTCTCCGCAACGCTGCGATCGCTGACAGCTTCCAGGTCACGGGCCGGGAATCTGCTGCTCGCCGGCGTCGTGGTTGTGATCGTCACCGGTGGTGTACTGCGTGCCCAGGCGATTGGCGGTGACAAGCGCGTCTCTGCGGATGAGGCCGGTTACGCCGGGGACGCCAACCGGATCCTCGCGCATGCGCCGTACGCCTCTTTCAAGTGGGCGCCTGGCACTCCATTTGTGTTTGCGGCGGTCACCCGGCTCTCGGGTCATCGTTCGCTGAAGATCACTTCGCATGCCCGCGGCCCAGCGCAGGACACGCAGCTGGCGATCGAGGTCCTTACGCTGGTGCTGATCGCAGTGGCCGCCTGGAGTCTTGCTGGAGGTTGGGCGGCGTTGCTCGCAGTGGCGCTCGCCGCCACCTATCTGCCGCTCATATTCATTACTCGTACGTATCTCTCCGAGCCGCTGGGCGGATTCATGTTCCTCGCGGCGGTGTTCGCCGCGTCTCGCGCACGAAAGAGGGGAGCCTGGGCGATCGCGGCCGCCGGGGTACTTGCGGGGGTGACATGCTTGGCTCGCAACGACCTGGCGATCGGGATGGCGGTGATCGCCCTCGGCCTGGCGTTCTCCGGGCGGCCGGGGTGGCGGGTGGGGCTGGTGAGGTTTCTGCTCTTTGGGGCCTGCACTCTGGTGACCGTGACCCCGTGGGTGATCTATGCCTCGAGCAAGCAAGGGCGATTCGTGCCGATCACAACCTCCGGGCCGAACGCGTTGTTCATCGGTACCTACCTTCCCGGTCACGGCGAGCAGTTTCCGACCGTGAAGGCGTTCAGGGGCGCCGTCTGTCGCCACGAACCCATCGAGTGCTCTCGTTTCAGGGCTGGCTACACCGCTCCGATGTTCAGGTTGATCGCCTCGCGCTATCCGCGGGACTCCGAGAGCCAGGCGGCTACCAAAGCGGCTCTAGAAAACCTGCGCAAGTATGCCCTCGGCCAGCCGTTTTCATTTGCGAAAATGCTCTGGAAGAAGTTCTGGGGAATGTGGGGCAGTCCGTGGAGTGGGGGTAACAGTGGTCTTCATCCCGACACTAGCCGCACCCAGCATCTGATCTACTGGGCATTGGCGGTGCTCGGGTTGCTCGCAGGAGCGATCTCTCTGCGGCGCTGGGAGCTTCGCACCGCGGCACTCGCGCTGCTGGTCGTCTCGGCTTTGAACACTATGTTCGTGGCCCAGGCTCGGGACAATGTTCGCTTCATGCCGCTGCTCTTCGCTTACGGCGCTGCCGGTTTGTGCCTACTGGCGCGCGAGCGCGTGTTGCCGATGCTCAGGGCCGCTCGCGCGAGGCGGCTCTCGGCGCCCACACCAACTGGGCCGACCGGGAGTCCTACGCCGTAGCGACCATCGCGCTCACGTAGCGACCGGCGACTTCTTCCAGGATGCGCAGCATCGCCGAGGCGGCCGGGATCAGACGGATCTCCCTGGGCAGCGCTGCGATCACCTGGCGCACCGGTGGGTGTGGCGAGAGTGAGCGCACCACGATCTCAGGGCGCACCACGCTCAGTGCGAGCTCGGGGATCAGCGCCACGCCGACACCGGCCGCGACCAATCCCTGGACGGTCTGGTAGTCGTCGCTCTCGAAGCTCACCCGCGGCTCAAAGCCGGCTGCGTGGCAGCAGCGCACGACATGGCGCGCGCACGGGCTCGAGCTCGAGGTCTGAACCCAGGATTCGCCCGCCAGATCCTCCAGGCGCAGACTCTCCTTGCGTGCCAGCGGGTGCTCGCGGGGCAACGTCAGATACATCGGGTCCTCGAGCAGGCGCACCTGCCTCGGGCTGTCGGCTTGCTTGTCGAGCACCGGCTCTGGTTCGGCGAACTCGAACAGCAGCCCCAGGTCGAACTCGCCGGCCTGCAGACGCGGAGTGATCTCCTCCGGCTCGCCCTCGGCCAGAGTGAGCCCGACCTCCGGGTAGTGGATACGGAAGTTTGCGATCGCCAGCGGCATCAACGTGGAGCCCGCGGTGGGAAAGGAAGCCATCCGCAGTTGCCCGCCGCGCAGACCTGCGATCGCGGAGAGCTCGGCCTCTGCAGTATCAAGGCGCGCAAGGATGCCCTCGGCGTGCTCGACCAGGGTTCGTCCCGCGCCAGTGAGGCGCACGCCGCGCGGGAGCCTTTCCACGAGCGTCACGCCGGTCTCGCGCTCGAGCGCCGCGATCTGCTGGGAGACGGCGGATTGGGTGTAGGAGAGAGCCTCGGCGGCCGAGGAGAACGAACCATGCTGAGCCACCTCCTTGAGGATCCGCAGACGAGCTGTACTAAGCATAAGTACATCTTATATCACTCATTACAAATATCACTAGAGCTGATGGCAGGATGGTGCCACTATGAAGCAGAAGTAGACAGCAAAGGAACTTCGAGTCGGCGCTCAAGCCGGCGCAGACGACAGGAGAACAACCATGTCCACCAAGATCATCGTTTCCTATGACGGCACCAATAACGAGGAGGACGCGATCGCGCTCGGCTCGCTACTGGCTCGCGCTGGCGCCGAGGTGTCCCTCGGCTACGTCCGCCACACCGACGAGGCCGTCAGCGACGAGGAGGCCCAGGAAGTGCTCGACCGTGGCGCGGCGCTGTTCGCTGGCACGTTCGCCTCGAGCCATGCGGTAACCGATCGCTCGACCCCAGAGGGCCTGCGGGCGCTAGCCGAGCGCGAGGGAGCCGACGTGATCGTCTTCTGCTCGGACTCACACACCGCCAAGGGCCACGTTAGCGTCGGTAACTCCGCTCAGCGTCTGCTGGACGGCGGGCGGTTTGCGATCGCGATCGCCTCAGCCGGTTTGGCCGAGAAGGGTGAGCTGAGCGTCTCGCGCATCTCCACGAGCGAGGATCCATCCGACTCCAGCGCAAGCCAGACCGCCCAAGAGCTGGCGGGTGTATTCGGGGCGAGCGTCACTACCGCCGCTGCGGGACACGGCGCGGAGTTGCTGGTACTGGGCTCCCGTCCGGAGGCCGGCGAGGGTCAGGTCGCTCTCAGCGCCGCATCGATGAACCTGATCGAGGACGCCACGGGCGCAGTGCTCGTACTGCCGCGCGGCACGGCCGTGCAGTTCGGCCACGCGCGGGCCACGGTCAACGCGTAGGGGGATTTCCAGTGGGCGGACGGCTGGCGCGACGCAGGCGCCGGCGGCCGTCCGTCCACTGCGCTCCTAGGCGGGCGCGCATACGGCTGATTAGATAGGCTCCCAGCGCTCCGGTGAAGTCCAGTGCACCGCCGAGCAGGTGACCGACTGGGCCGGTCAAAAGCCAGCCGCAAAAACGCACAGTCAGGCGGCTGTTAGAGCTCGACATCCGGCGCACGATATCGTGGCTGCGCCGGCGGCTTGATGTCGCAGCCGACCTACTCCAGGCCAATGTCCCAGACCCTAACCACCACAGTCACCGAGCTTCCAGAGTCGCGAGTACGCCTGGAAGTACAGGTCCCCGCCGAGGAGCTCGAGCGCAGCGTGGAGCGCAAGGCGCGTCAGCTCGGGCGCGAGCTCAAGCTGCCAGGATTTCGCAAGGGCAAGGTGCCGGCGCCATTGGTGATCCAGCGCGTGGGACGCGACACGGTGCTCGAGGAGGCCGTCAGGGACACACTTTCCAGCTGGTACGCGGACGCCCTGGATACAGCGGGCGTGGTACCGGTGGGTGATCCGGACGTCGATCTCGGTGAGATGCCGCCTCAAGGCCAGGCACTGGAGTTCTCGATCGAGATCGGCGTGCTCCCGACCGCCGAGCTCGGTCAATACAAGGGTCTCGAGGTTCCCCGTCGCGAGGCGGCGATCGAGGACGGGGCGATCCAGATGGAGGTCGAGAAGCTGCGTGAGCGCCTAGCTCGTCTGGACTCGGTCGAGCGTCCGGCGGCGAGTGGGGACTTCCTGGTGGTCGACTACGTCGGCTCGCTCGTGGGCGAGAACGGAGAGCTGGAGCCCTTCAAGGGAGGTGAGGGCCGCGACCAGCTGATCGAGCTGGGCTCCGGCAACCTCATACCGGGCTTTGAGGAGGCGCTCGTTGGTGCCAGCGCCGGCGAGACCCGCACGATCGAGCTGTCCTTCCCAGAGGACTACTCGAGCACAGAGCTCGCCGGGCGCTCCTCGTCCTTCGCCGTGACCGTCAAGGACGTCAAGGCCAAGGATCTACCGGAGCTGGACGATAACTTCGCGGCCGATTTGGGCTTCGACACGCTCGATGATCTCCGCGCGGACATTCGCAACCGGCTCAGCGAGCTCGAGCAGGCGCGTATCGAGGACGAGTTCCGCGACGCCGCGCTGGACGCCGCCGCCGAGCAGGCACAGATGCAAATACCGGATGCCCTGATCAAGGCCAGGGCCAAGGAAATGTGGGAGCGGACTCTGCACTCGCTCTCCCATCAGGGAATCTCTCGGGAGAACTACCTTCGGATTGCTGGGCGTGAGGAAACCCAGGTGCTCGCCGAGATCGAGCCCGACGCTGAGCAGGCGCTTCGCCGCGAAGCGGTGCTGAGCGCCGTGGTGGCGGCCGAGTCGATCACACCAAGCGACCAGGACGTACTGGAGGCGATCACCCCGCTGGCACAGCGGGAGGACACCAAGCCCGAGAAGCTGCTTGCCGATCTGGAGCGCCGCGGGCGCCTAGAGGAGGTACGCGAGGAGCTCGCCGCGCGTCAGGCCATGGACCTGATCGCCGAGCAGTCTCAGCCGATCGGATTCGAGCAGGCCGCGGCGCGGGAGAAGCTCTGGACGCCGAGCCAGGAGGATCCCCAGGGGGCCACCGGCGGCGGCGAGCTGTGGACTCCAGATTCCTAAGCGGTTCGCCGAGCGACACAAAACTCCCAGATCTCACTCAACAGTGCATAAACCTCGCACAACGCGTCAAGCGGGGGCAAGCTCGTTGCTAGACTCGCCCAACAGGGCCAGTCGCGATATTCCTCGGACTCGGCCAGCGACGCACGACTGAGGTTTTCGGGCCATCTTCGTCGTCGGTAGAAGGAATCGAGACGAGTAAGCGAAACCAAAGCGAGGACTATGAGCCCACTTGTCCCAATGGTTGTCGAGCAGACCTCGCGAGGCGAGCGAGCGTTCGACATCTACAGCCGCCTGCTCAACGAGCGGATCATCTTCCTCGGCACGCCCGTGGACGACCAGATCGCCAACCTCGTTGTCGCACAGCTCTTGCACCTGGAGTCCGAGGACCCCGAAAAGGACGTCTCGCTGTATGTCAACTCGCCCGGCGGCTCTGTTTACGCGGGCCTTGCGATCTACGACACGATGCAGTTCATCAAGCCCGACGTACAGACGATCTGCGTCGGCATTGCGATGTCGATGGGCGCGCTGCTGTTGGCGGGCGGCGCGAAAGGCAAGCGCATGGCGCTGCCCAACGCCAAGATTCTGATCCACCAGGTCTCATCAAGCTTCCAGGGTCAGGCGACCGATATCGAGATCCACGCGAAAGAGATCATCGACGTGCGCCGACGACTGGATGAGATCATCGCCAAGCATGCCGGCAAAGAGCTCGAGCAGGTGCGCAAGGACACCGAGCGCGACTACTTCATGAGCTCCGAGGAGGCAAAGGAGTACGGCATCATCGACCGTGTGATCTCCGAACACTGATTCGGAGATTCATCGGCGCGCCCGAGGAGGAGACACTGTGGCCCGGCCTACCGATACCAACGAGCAGCTTCTTTGTAGTTTCTGCGGCAAGTCCCAGCGCCAGGTGAAGAAGCTGATCGCCGGGCCAGGCGTGTACATCTGCGACGAGTGCATCGACCTGTGCAACGAGATCATCGACGAGGAGCTCACCGCCCCACCGTCGTTTGACCTGGAAAACCTGCCCAAGCCGCGCGAGATCTACGAGGTCCTCGACGAGTACGTCGTCGGTCAAGACGCGTCCAAGCGCACCCTCTCGGTCGCCGTCTACAACCACTACAAGCGTGTGCAGATGATGCAGAGCGCCGACTCGGAGATCGAGCTGCAGAAGTCGAACATTCTGCTGCTAGGACCGACCGGCTGCGGCAAGACGCTGCTCGCCCAGACACTGGCGCGGATTCTCAACGTGCCGTTCGCGATCGCCGACGCGACCGCCTTGACCGAGGCCGGCTATGTCGGCGAGGACGTGGAGAACATCCTCTTGAAGCTGATCCAGGCCGCCGACTACGACGTCAAGAAGGCCGAGACCGGAATCATCTACATCGACGAGGTCGACAAGATCGCGCGCAAGGCAGATAACCCCTCGATCACACGCGATGTCTCCGGCGAGGGTGTGCAGCAGGCGCTCTTGAAGATCCTCGAGGGCACACAGGCCTCGGTGCCGCCACAGGGGGGACGTAAGCACCCCCACCAGGAGTTCTTGACGATCGACACCACCAACATCCTGTTCATCTGCGGTGGCGCGTTCGCGAACCTCGACGCCGTGATCGAGCGTCGCATCGGACACAAGGGCATCGGTTTTGCCGCCGCGATCGAAACCAAGGTCGAGCACGATCCCGGCGAGATCTTCGAGTACTGCCTGCCGGAGGATCTGATCCAGTACGGGCTGATCCCAGAGTTCATCGGTCGTCTGCCGGTCGTCTCGGCGGTGCATCAACTCACCCGCGACGATTTGATCTCGATCCTGGTGGAGCCGCGAAACGCGCTCGTCAAGCAGTTCCAGCGTTTCTTCTCCTTCGACGGGATCGAGCTGGTGTTCGCCGAGGAGTCCCTTGCGGCGATCGCCGAAAAGGGCCTCGAGCGAGAGACGGGCGCCCGTGGTCTGCGTTCGATCATCGAGGAAATCCTGCTCGAGGTCCAGTTCGAGCTGCCCTCACGCCGCGACGTGAAGAAGTGCGTGGTCACAAAGGAGACCGTCGAGAAGGGGCTCACCCCGACATTGGTCACCGAGGCGCCCGAGGAAAAGGACGACTCGCCCCTGCGGGAAGAGTCCGCCTAACCGGCCCGTCCCAACGGAATCGAGGGCACGGGCGCGCTCGGAAGCGCTCGCCAGCTAGGATCTCTGTGATGTCCAAGCGAAAGCGAATCAAGTCCCTGCCATGGGCCGCTTTGCTGCAGGCCTCGGTGCTCGTCGGTAGGCGCTGGTGGGGTCTGTCTCAGAAGGAGCGCGCGCGTCTGGTTAGCCTGCTGCGCGACTCCCGCGGACGGCCCGGGAATCTCAGCGCACGCGAGCGCCTGGAGCTGAGCAAACTGATCGGCGGACTGCAGCTGAAGTCCGCCGCGCGCGAACTGGGCGGGTTGTTCTCCGGGTCGGGCAAGCGGCGAAGGCGACACTGAAAGAAGTGCACGACGAGTTCCGTGTAACGGTCGAGGTGGGCCAGACGCAGCAGTTTCTCACGGCGCTTGCCGCGGTGGAGCACCACGAGCAGCTTTCCAGCGAGCCCGGCCCGATGGCCGTGACCCAGGAGGCCGAGCGGGTCTTCATCTACGCCGACACTCAGCAGGCGGCCGACGGTGCGGCGCGCACGGCGCGGGAGGTGCTCGCGCGTGAGGGTTTGCAGGCGCCGGTCAGCACCTCGCGCTGGCATCCGTTGGAGGAGCGCTGGGAGGATTCGTCGCTGCCGCTACCCGTCACCGACAGCGAACGCCAAGCCGAGCACTCCGCCCGTACCCAGCGAGAGACCGAGCAGTCGCTGGCCACCGGTCAACCCCAATGGGAGGTTCGTTTGACGCTGCCCAGCCATCACGAGGCGCGCACGTTCGCCGAGCGCCTGCAGAGCGACGGCTTGCCCGTCACCCGCAGTTGGCGCCACCTGCTCGTGGGTGCAAACAACGAGGACGAAGCCCACGCGCTGGCCACCCGCATGAAGGCCGAGGCGCCCGCTGGCACCGAGATCATCCCGCAGGGCAGCGGACTGCTGTATTGGCAGATGCTGCAGGCCCGTAGACGGCCGTTTGCGTTCTTCGGCGGCCTGGCGCAGTAGCGGCCAGCCCGGCTGGCGGCCGGGGTACCAGCGCGCGTACACTCACCCTCCCAAATGCGCGACGATCTCACAGCTACCCGCTTCGAGCCGGCCGAGGTAGAGCCGCGTATCTCCGAGCGCTGGCTCTCCAGCGGACTGTGGCACCCACAGCCCGAAGGGGACGCCTCAGAGAACTACTCGATCGCGATCCCGCCGCCCAACGTGACCGGCTCGCTGCACATGGGCCACGCGCTGAACGGCTCGATCCAGGATGCGCTGATCCGCTATCACCGGATGAAGTCCTCACCCAGTGCGCGGACGAAGTGGATTCTCGGCACCGATCACGCCGGAATCGCCACCCAGGCCAAGGTCGAACAGGCACTCGCCGAGCAGGGCACGAGTCGTCAGGCGATCGGGCGCGAGGCGTTCCTGGAGCGTGTATGGGAGTGGCGTGAACACTACGGCGGGCGGATCATCGAACAGTTCAAGCGGCTGGGGGCCTCCTGCGACTACGCCGAAGAGCGCTTCACTCTGGATGAGGACTATCACCGCGCGGTGCTCGAGGTTTTCGTGGCGCTGTATCGCAAGGGGTACATCTACCGCGACCGTTACATCGTCAACTGGGATCCCGGTAGCCGCTCTGCGATCTCCGATCTGGAGGTCGAGGAGCGCGAGGAGACGGACACGCTCTACTCGATCGTCTATGACCTACAGGGCGGGGGTACTGTCACGATCGCCACGGTGCGCCCCGAGACGATGCTGGCTGACACCGCGGTCGCCGTCAATCCCGATGACGAGCGCTACCGCGAGCTCGTTGGCCGCAGCGCGATTCTGCCGCTGGTCGGCCGCCGCCTGCCGGTGATCGCCGACGAGTATGTGAAGAGCGATTTCGCCACCGGCCAGTTGAAGGTCACCCCAGCGCACGATCCCAACGATTTTGAGATTGGTATCCGCCACGAACTCGACCAGATCTCGGTGATCGGCGAGGACGGCCGCATGACGGCGGAGACCGGAGAGCGCTTTGCCGGGCTGACGGTGATGCAGGCGCGCGAGGCCGTCGTTCAGGCGCTCGAGCAGGAAGGGCGCATCGTCGCACGCGAGCCCTACCGTCACAGCGTCCCCTATTCGCATCGCTCCGGAGAGCGCATCGAGCCGCTCATCTCACTGCAGTGGTTCATGCGCATGGACGAGCTCGCCGTACCCGCCATCGCGGCCGTCAACGACCGCTCGGTGCGGATCGTCCCGGAGAACCACCGCCGGGTCTATTTGGAATGGATGGAGAACATCCGCCCGTGGTGCATCTCACGCCAGCTGTGGTGGGGGCATCGGCTGCCCGTGTACTACTGCCAGACCTGCGAGCGCGTGCACGTGACAGCCGACACACCGGAGGGCTGTGAGGCCTGCGGCGGTGAGCTGCGCCAAGAGGAGGACGTGCTGGACACCTGGTTCTCCTCGGCATTGTGGCCGTTCGCGGCACTAGGCTGGCCCGCTGACACCGCCCAGCTGAAAGCGTTCTACCCGACCAACGTGCTCTCGACAGCGCGCGACATCCTGTTTTTGTGGGTCGCGCGCATGATCATGATGGGGATCGAGTTCACCGGGCGCCCCCCGTTCGCCGAGGTATACATCCACTCGGTGATCCAGGCGCCCGACGGACGGCGGATGTCCAAGTCGCTGGGGACCGGTATCGATCCGCTGGACGAGATCGCGGCTCACGGCGCCGACGCTGTGCGCTTTGGGTTGCTGGCGATGTCCTCCACACAGGACGTGCGCTACTCGCCGGAGAAGGTCAGACAGGGTCAGGCGCTCGCCAACAAGCTCTTCAACGCGGTTCGATTCGTACTCGGCAGAATCGATGAGCTGGGCCTATCGGGCATGCTCGACGGGCCAGTCGATCCACAGCCCCGGACGGTGGAGGATCGCTGGATCCTCTCGCGACTGCAGCACGTCAAGGCAGACACCGCAGAGCGCATCGAACAGTACGACTTCTCTCACGCGGCGTTCGGGTTGTACGACTTCGTCTTCGCAGAGCTGTGCGACTGGTATCTGGAGTTCGTCAAGCCGCGCCTGGCAAACGAGGGGCCCATGGACAGCGAGGAGGATCGCCGGGCGCTTTCGGCGACGCTGCTGCACCTGCTGCGTGAGACCCTGGCGCTCGCTCATCCGGTGATCCCATTCGTGACAGAGGAGCTCTGGACGCATTTGGGAGGACAGGGGCTGCTCGCCGCCGAGCGCTATCCGATTGCCGAGGAGCGCCTCATCGACCAGACCGCGGAGGCCCAGCTGACCCAGGCGATCGATGCGATCACCCTCCTACGTGGATGGCGCGACAGCGTAGGCGCGCGTCCCGGTCTTTGGATCCCAGCACACATCAACGCTGAGGGGTATGAGCCGGCGATGCGCACCGCTATCGCCAGGCTAGCCCGGCTTGAGCTCGTGGACGACGCCCCCGGCCCACAGCGCACCGCTGCCGCCTCGATAACGATTCCGGACGGTGTCGTGGAAGTGCTCTCAGAGGAGGGGCTCGACCTCGACGGCGCACGCGAGCGAGTCGCACGAGCCTCACGCAAGCTGCAGAGTGAGATCGATCGCGTCAAGGGAAAGCTCACAAACCAGGGCTTCATCCAAAAGGCGCCACCGGCCGTCATCACTGCCGAAGAAGCCAAGCTCGAGCGGCTACAGAGCGAACTGGGGGCGCTGTGAGCGAGCGCCCCGCGGCCCACCCCGGCGGATGGTCAAGCGAGCACGCCGAGAGCCACCTACGCTCGCTCGAGCTGTTCGGGATGCGCTTCGGTCTGGACCGGATGCGCCGCATGATGACCGCGCTCGATTCGCCCGAGCGGCGCTTCCAGGCGATCCACGTACTCGGCACAAACGGCAAGTCCTCAACCACCCGGATGATCGCGGCGATCCTCGAGCGCCACGGTGTGCGTAGCGGCGCGTATACCTCGCCCCACCTGATCTCCTACACCGAACGCATCCAGATCTCCGAGCGCGACGTTGACACCCACGTGTTCGCCGCGGCGATCGCACATGCCGCTTGGGCAGCTGAGCGCGTAAACCGAACACTCGAGCAGGACGACCACGTCACCCAGTTCGAGCTGCTGAGCGCCGCCGCTTACTGGGAGCTCGCCCGCAGCGAGGTCACCGTCGGGGTGATCGAGGCGGGTCTAGGCGGCAGATACGACGCGACCAGTGTCATCGACGCCGCCGTCACCGTACTCACCAACGTCGGCCTCGAGCACACCCGCTGGCTGGGCCCGACTATCACCGACATAGCCCAGGAGAAGCTGGCGGCGTTGCGGCCACACGCGACGCTCGTGCTCGGCCCCGATCTCGATCCAGACGCAGCCCGTGTGGCTGAGACGATCGCTGGCGAACGCGACGCAAAGATGCTGCGCGCCAGTCCCGCCACGATCGAGCCCGCAGACAACCCGGCACTCCCCGGCTATCAGAGCTCAAACTTCCAGGTTGCCAAGCTCGCCGCCACCGCTTACCTGCGTGGCGCCGCGATAGAGCCCCGCCAGCAGGCGATCGAGGACGCGGCGCTGCACAGCTCTGTCCCCGGGCGCCTACAGATCATCGATGAAGATCCACTCACGATCCTCGACGGCGCCCACAACCCAGCGGCCGCCACCGCGCTGGTCCGCTCCCTCGCTGGGCTCGCCGGTCGGCCACTGGGGCTCGTGCTCGGCGTGCTCGAGGACAAGGACGCCGCCGGCATGCTCGCGACGCTGCTGCCGATATGCCAGCGGGCATGGTTCACCGCCCCGCCGAGCAGCCGGACGCTGTCGCCCGCGGCGCTGCAATCCCACGCACGCCAACTCGGCTTCCAGGCGTGCGAATGCCAGCCAGTGCCCTCTGAGGCGCTCCAAGCGGCGCGGGAGTGGGCCCAACAAGAAGGAGCGCACGCGGCGGTGCTCGCCACTGGATCTATCTATCTCATCGGGGATCTGCTTGCGCACAGCGCTCCCGAGCGTCTCGCGCTCAAACCCAACCAAGAGGCAGCGAAGTGAACGACGACGGACCGTCGGTATTCTCGATGATCGCCATTGTCGCGGTGTCGGTGATCGTGATCATCCTCGTCTGCTTCATAGCTGGCTACGGGTTCGGCCGACTGTTTCTCTAAACTCGGCCGGCCAATGCTCACCGACCGCACACCCACAGGACACTGATGCTCACCTTGGCCTACTTCGGCGTCAATAGCAGCGGGCTCACGCTCGCTGTGGATCTGCTCATCCTGTTTGCGGGGATCCTGTATCTGTCGCTGATCTACTGGACCTACGCCGACGCCCGCCGGCGGATCGCCGATACCGCGCTGGTGTGGTGCTCCGCCGCCGCCTCGCTGTTTCCGTTCGTCGGCACGATCGTCTATCTAGTACTGCGCCCACCGGAGTATCTGGAGGACGTGCGCGAGCGTGAGCTCGAGATGCAGGCCGCGGAAGCCCGCATCTATCAACTGGACTTCGAGCTGTGCCCATACTGCGACTACCGCATCGAGCGCGACTTCGTGCGCTGCCCGAGCTGCCTACGCAAGCTCAAGGACCGCTGCGTCTCCTGCTCCAAGCCGCTCGACCGTGCCTGGACGATCTGTCCCTACTGCGAGACCGAGGTCCCCTCCAGCGGCTCCTCAGCCCGTGGACGGCGTCGAACCGGCGCCACCGAGGCGCAGACACCCGCCGCCAGGGAAAAGAGCGCCGGCACCAAAACGTATGACTCGACACGTGCGGGAAGCCCTGCCTCGGGACGCTCGAGCGGCCCGCCACCGCGGGATCTTCCCGTCACCGACGAGGACGAGGATCCCGACAGGGGGATTCCACTGGAGCAACCGGGGCGATCGCGCTCAGAGGACGACACCGAGCCGAGCCCGCAACGGCCACGCAACCCCAGTCGCTCTCGCCCGTTCTCCTAATAGAAGACCTACCCCAAAGGACCTCATGGACCGCACGCTGATCCTCGTAAAGCCCGACGCCTTCGCCCGTTCGCTGAGCGGAGAGATCATCGCCCGCTTCGAGCGCAAGGGACTTGTGATCGTCGCAATGCGCCACATGACCGTCGAGCGTGAGCTGGCCGAACGCCACTACGCCGAGCACTCAGAGCGCCCCTTCTTCGGCGAGCTGGTGGACTTCATCACCTCCGGTCCGATTGTGGCGATGGTGCTCGAGGGCACCGACGCGGTCAAAGCTGCCCGCCAGGTGATTGGCGCCACCAACCCGCTGGAGGCGGCCCCGGGATCGATCCGGGCAGACTTCGCGATCGAGGTGTCTCAGAACATGGTGCACGGTTCGGACTCGCCGGAGTCCGCCGCGCGCGAGGCAGCGCTCTTCTTCGGCGAAGTCCACTAGCGCCCGGCGGCACCGCCCGTGTCGCTAAAACCGGCGCTCGTACTGGCCTCCGCCTCTCCCCAGCGCCGGGAGATCCTCGAGCGCCTGGGTGTGAGCTTCACGCAGCGCCCAACTGGTGTGCAGGAGCTCGAGCGAGGCGATCCGGGCCAGGTAGCGCTGCACAACGCGCTGGCAAAGGCCAAAGCGGCGTTGCGAGAGGGCGCGGATGAGCTCGTGCTCGGGGTCGACACGCTCGTGAGCCTGGGCGGCGTGATCTACGGAAAGCCAGGCGATGAAGAGCAGGCGCGCGAGACACTGAAGGCACTGGCTGGCACCACACACGAGGTGATCAGCGGGCTTGCGCTCTTGCGCGGCGCCGAGCAGCGCACCACGGTAGCGCGCACGACCGTCACCTTCCGCGCGCTCGAGGACGAGCTGATCGACTGGTATCTGGCGAGCGGCGAGTGGCGCGAGCGGGCCGGTGGTTATGCCATCCAGCGCCTCGGCGCGGCGCTCGTGCAGAGAATCGACGGGGAGTACGAGAACGTCGTCGGACTGCCGCTGGCCAGCCTGCTGGACCTGTACCCGCAGTTGCTCGGCTGTTGAGCACCACAGTGCAAGTAAGCTCTCAGGCTGCACGGGCGCGGCCGGTCGTTCGCTAGAATGGAGCACACTGCGCCCCAGGCGGCCGGACGCGGCGTCAACTTGACGTGAAGCCAAGCGCCCGGGTGCTCTTCTCTCATCCGCCATGGGTTTGTTCAGCTATCTGACTGGGTTCGGCGGCCGCGACATGGCCGTCGATCTGGGTACCGCCAATACGCTCGTGTATGTGCGCGGCCGTGGGATCGTGCTGTCAGAGCCGAGCGTGGTGGCGATCGACTCGCGCACCGGCGAAGTGCACGCGGTCGGCATCGAGGCCAAGCGCATGCTGGGCCGCACGCCCGGCACGATCCAGGCGATCCGCCCGCTCAAGGACGGTGTGATCGCCGACTTCGACGTGACCGAGGAGATGCTGCGCCACTTCATCCAGAAGGTGCACCAGAACCGCTTCGCGCACCCGCGGGTGGTGGTGTGTGTGCCCTCCGGTGTGACCGGTGTTGAGAAGCGTGCCGTGGAGGAGGCGTGCCTGTCCGCGGGTGCCCGCACGGCATATCTGATCGAGGAGCCGATGGCCGCGGCGATCGGTGCCGGATTGCCGGTGGGGGAGCCGACCGGCTCGATGGTCGTCGACATCGGCGGGGGCACCTCCGAGGTGGCGGTCATCTCACTCGGGGGGATAGTTGTTTCGCAGTCGATTCGCGTCGGCGGCGACGAGATGGACGAGGCGATCATCAACTACGCCAAGAAGGAGTACAAGCTCTTGATCGGCCAGCAAACAGCTGAGGAGCTCAAGCTCGAGATCGGCTCGGCGTGCCCGATGGCGGAGGAGTTGCAGGCGGAGATCCGAGGCCGCGACATGGTCGCCGGGCTACCCAAGACTGTGGTGCTGACCAGCGAGGAGATTCGCACGGCGCTGGAGGAGCCGCTCAGTCAGATCATCGAAGCGGTCAAGGAGACACTCGACCGCACTCCGCCGGAGCTGGCCTCGGACATCATGGACCGCGGGATCATGCTCGCGGGCGGTGGTGCGCTGCTGCAGGGCCTGGACGAGCGCCTGCGCGAGGAGACCCAGATGCCCGCGCATCTGGCCGAGTCGCCGCTGACGTGCGTGGCCGTCGGATCAGGACGGTCGCTGGAGGAGTACGAGGCGATCCACCGTTCTAACCGCGTTTCGCGCAGCCGCCGGCGCCGGTGAGCGACTCGGTCATGACCTGTGCGGCTTCTTTGCGCTGGAGCGTCCACCTTGGCTGTGGGCTTGCCAGGTACCCCTATCGATGCGTGCCGGGGGCTCCCGGCGTACTCTTGCAGTCAAAGAATTTGGAAGGTCCCAATCCGTGTATGACAAGACGACCCGACGGCGGCGCGCGGTGCTCATCGCACTTGTCGCGCTGTCTCTGGTACTGCTGACCGCCTACTTCGGCGAGGCGCCCTCGGGGCGGCTGCACTCGGTGCAGCGCGACTTCCTGACGATCGTCTCCCCGATCCAGGACGGCGCCAACAAGGTGCTAAAGCCCGTACGTGACCTGTTTGGGTGGTTCGGCGACACGCTGCACGCCAAGAGCCAGAACAGCGAACTGCGAAAGCAGAACGTTGCGCTGACCAAGCAGCTGATCCAAAATCAGGCGGATGAGCGCAGTCTTCACAATCTGCTGAAGTTCTTCAATCTGGACAATGAATTGAAAATCAGCGACTATCACCCCGTCAGCGCGACGGTCGTGATCGAGTCGCCGAACCTCTGGTATGCGACCGTCAACATCAACAAGGGGGAATCCTCGGGTGTGCATGTCAACGACCCGGTGATCAACCAGTACGGGGTCGTTGGGAAGGTCACCCAGGTGGCTTCCGATGGGGCGCACGTGAGTCTCATCACCGACAGCGAAGTCGGCATCATCGGACGCATCAACAGCACCGGGGTCACCGGAATGGTCCAGCCGAAGGTCGGCGAACCCAACGACCTCTTGCTGCAGTACCTGCCGAGCACCACCCACGTGAAGATCGGCGACTATGTCGTCACGGCCGGCACGCTCCCCGGAGGCGGCCAGTACCCCTCGCTGTATCCGCCGGGCATCCCGATCGGCCGCGTCACCTCCGTCGACGCCCAGAGCCCCTACAAGTCAGTGAACCTGCATCCGCTGGTCGATCTGCACAACCTCGA
Organism: Solirubrobacteraceae bacterium; assembly: GCA_036561505.1. Lineage (GTDB taxonomy): Bacteria > Actinomycetota > Thermoleophilia > Solirubrobacterales > Solirubrobacteraceae > Palsa-744. The sequence goes on along the minus strand of DATBPE010000078.1, from coordinate 36,795 downwards.
AGTCGTGCAGGTGCTGACCGACGTTCCAGGGTCGCTCCCAGCGCAAATCAGCAACCTCGCGGCAAGCCTCCCGCCCGCCGGCTCGCCGCCGACACAAACACCGACCGGCGAAAAGCTCGCCTCCAACGAAACCGGCGGCTGAGGATGCCGGTCACCACACCCAACAGTGGCCCGTCGGGCTCTCTACTGGCCCGCATCGCGGCGCTGTCAATTTTCGTGGTGTTCATTCAGACAGGTGTCGTCTCTGAGGTCCCGGTGCTCGGGGTCAGAGTCGACCTCTCACCGCTGGTAGTCGTCTTCGTGGGCTACCTGTGCGGCGCGACCCTGGGGGCGATGGCGGGCTTTGCCGTGGGACTGCTCGTCGACCTGGCGCTCGTACAGACGTTGGGGGTCAGCTCACTGATCTTCACGGTCATCGGCTACGGCGCCGGGCGCCTGCGCGAACTGCGCGACCCCCACGGTGCGCTGGTGCCGCTGCTGCTCGGAGCGGGCGCCGCCGGCTTCTCGATGATCGGCTATTCGCTGATCGAGTTCATGCTCGGCGTCGACGCCCCCGTCAGTTGGGATCTGCTGCGCCAGATAGTGCTCGGGGTGCTCGTCGACGTGATCGTGGCCGTGCCGTTCTGGGCGATCGTGCGCCGCGTGCTGGAGCCCAGCCTGCCCGATGATCCGCGCCGGCGCCGACGACGCGCCTACACCACGGGCGGGCTCTCGCCGCTTTCGCGCGCATGATCGAACGCGTCAAGCCCGCCCAGCCAAGAACCCCGGTATCTCCCCAGTTGGCGCTGCGGGTCGCGGTGCTCGGCGGCTTCGCTCTGATCATGTTCGGGATCATCTTCTTCAGGCTTTGGTATCTGCAAGTCTTGACCGGCGAACAGTACGTCCAGCAGGCCAACGCCAACCGCGTGCGCGAACTGCCGATACCGGCCCCCAGGGGAGAGATCCTCGACCGCGAAGGCCAGCCCCTGGCCACGAGCGTGGTCACCAACGCCGTGCAGATCGTTCCCAGCGAGATGCCGAGTGCCATAGCCGAACAGGCAAGCGCCTACCAGAAGGCCCTGGGCAAGGCCAGCGCCCTCTCACTGGTCGCCGAAGAACGCCTGCAAGGCTTCGAACACAGCCTCCGCGCCGGTGCTCACCTCAGCCACTCACAGCGCCAGAAGCTTCACTCCCTTCGCCTGGCTGCGGCAGCGCCCCACGTCCCGGTTCCACCGCTGCCGCGCTCCGCGGTACGGACCCGGCGACTCTTTGACCATCTGGGGTCGGTCATCAAGCTGAAGCCCCGCACCATCGACGAACGCGTCATACAAGGGATCACCGCCACCCCTTATGCGAACGTCACCGTCAAGACCGACGCCGGCAGCGGCCCGCTGACCGTACTGGGCGAGCGCCAGAACGAATATCCCGGTGTCGTGCAGCAACAGGTGACGATTCGCCACTACAACTACGGTGAAATGGCCGCCCAGGCGCTCGGCTACGTCGGACAGGTCTCGCCGGAAGAGCTCAAACTGAAGGCGTTTGCGGGCGTCCATCAGGGCACCGTCGTCGGCAAGGGCGGCGTCGAGTACTACTACGACCGCTATCTGCGTGGAATCCCCGGCATCCAGCGCGTCGAGGTCAACGCCGCCGGCGAACCGATACCGGTCCAGCTGACGCCAAGCCAACCCCAGGCCGGTTATGACCTGAAGACCACGATCGACCTGCCGCTGCAGAAGGAGGGCGAAAAGGCGCTGCGCCAAGGCATGGAACTGGCCCACAGCATCGGCAACCCAGGCGACGCCGGCGCGTTCCTGGCGATGGACCCACGCAACGGGGAAGTCCTGGCGTTGGGCTCATACCCGACATACAACCCCAACGAACTGGTCAAGCCGCTCACCCCGCCGCAGTTCCACAACCTGATTAGCGGCGTTGGGGGAGCCCCGGCGCCGTTGTTGGACCGCGCGGTGGAAGGCGCCTACCCGACGGGCTCCACGTTCAAGCCGATCACCGCGATCGCGAGCCTGGAAGCGGGGCTGCTCAGCCCCGGCGAAGGACTCGGCGCCGGGTCGTGCATCGTGGTGGGCCGAGAGCAGTTCTGTAACGCCGGCAAAACCGACTACGGGGCCGTCGGCCTGGTGCAGGCGCTGAAGGTCTCCTCCGACACCTACTTCTTCGAAGTCGGCGCGCGCGACTTTCACCACGGCAACGTGATCCAGGAAATGGCGCACAAGCTCGGTATCGGACGGCCAACCGGCGTGGATCTACCCTCCGACCCCCGCGGGGTCATACCGGACCCGGTGTGGCGCGAACACCAGAACCGCCTGCAGGAAAAATGCGAACACGAAAAGCATCGCTCGCCATGCGCGATCGTCGCCGAAATCGCCCCCTGGCGGATTGGGGACAACATGCATCTGGCGGTTGGGCAGGGCGATTTGGTGACCTCTCCGCTGCAGATGGCCGTGGCCTACTCGACACTCGCCAACGCCTATGAACACAGCGGCGACGGCACCGTCGTGACCCCCCATCTGGGTGTGGAAATCGAGGAACCGGGTGGCGGATTCGTGCAGACACTAAAGGCCCCTGCGCAGCGACACGTCCATCTGAACCCCTCCAACCTGAGCCTCGTGATGGAAGGCATCCACGACGCCACCTCACAGCCCGGCGGTACCTCCCAGGACGTGTGGACCGGCTGGAACCAGGCGCTTCATCCGGTATATGGGAAGACCGGCACCGCCGAGCGCCCACCCCAGGTCGAACAGGCTTGGTACATGTGCTACATATCCGACCCCAAGCGCCCGATTGTGATCGCCGTTACAGTCGAGCAGGGTGGCTTCGGTGACCAGGCCGCCGCTCCGGTGGCGCGCCTGATGGCCGCCGAGTGGTTCCACCAACGACTGAAGCTAGTCTCAGGCTCCAACCCAGACCACTAGAACAATGTCGCCACTGAGTCCAATCACCTCGGTTGAGCAGCCGCCGATCCCACCGCCGCGAGCGGTGCGTCTGCCTCTGGATCCGCTGCTCACCCTGGCTGTTATTGGCCTGGGTATCTGCTCGATCGTGACGCTGGGAGCGGCGACTGGCAACCTCGTGCAAGGTCAGCCCCGCTACTACGTGGACCGCCAAACCGTGTATCTGGTCGTGGGTGTGATCGGGATGCTCGGCATTTCGCGACTTGACTACTCGCGTCTGCGCAACCTGCGAAACCCGATCTACATACTGTTGCTGCTGAGCATCCTGGCTGTGCTCGGTCTCGGGCACACCGCGAGGGGCTCCCAGCGGGCGATCAACTTCCCGCTGTTCTCCTTCCAGGCCTCCGAGGTAGGCAAGGTGTTGTTGATCCTCGCCCTATCCGCGTTCGTGGTGGACCGCTCGCGGAACTTGGGGGAATTGGAGACGACCGCCAGGGTGATACTCGCGGCACTCGTACCGGCGATGTTCGTGATCATCCAGCCCGACCTCGGGTCGGGCATGGTCTACATCGTCGTTGCTTTCACGCTGCTGTTCGTCGCCGGCACCTCCTGGAAGCACCTGGCGGGTCTGATCGCGCTAGGTGCGGTGTCCGTTACCCTGGTGCTAGCGGTCGCGCCAGCGGTCGGCGTACACCTACTGAAGCCCTACCAGGTGCAGCGCCTCACCGCGTTCCTGCACCCCACCAACAATTCCCAGAAGGAAGGCTATCAGCAGCAGGAGTCGAAGATCGCGATTGGATCCGGCCAAAAGACCGGCCGTGGGGCAAACTCGAGCCAGACAAAACTCAACTTCGTGCCAGAGGATCACACAGACTTCGTCTTTGCCGCCGTCGGGGAGCAGTACGGCTTCCTCGGCGCTGCCTTCGTGCTCTCGCTGTATGCGCTTTTGATCTGGCGCACGCTTCGCATCCTGACCATGGCCAAGGACCTATTCGGCTCACTGGTGGCCGGCGGGGTGGTGGCGATGATCATGTTTCAAGTGTTCGTTAATGTAGGGATGACCATTGGAATCATGCCGATCACCGGTGTCACCCTTCCGCTCATGAGTTACGGCGGCTCCTCAGTCATAGCCACGCTGCTGTCCGTGGGCCTTTTGCAATCGATTTACCTACAGGCGCGCATCGCTGACACATTGAAGGGGCGCGTGCCGACCTCACCCGATCGGGTGGGTTACTAGACATGCTCGCCGAGTACACCCGTGGACTAGCCGTATGGGCGCCAGGAACCCAGAGGGTTCCGCGTCCCGCTGCCCGGGGCTCGGCTCCAACCGATACCGAAAGACTGGATTACATTGAAAAAGCAAGTACTTGTAAGCGTCGATCGCGCCGAGACGCGCGTCGCGCTGTTGGAGGCGAGCGGAACGTCCGGCGCCCCGACCTCATCTCGCAAAGGTGCCCAGGGACGTCCTGGCGCCGGATATCGCATCGCCGAGCTGTACATCGAGCGGCGCGGTGCCCGTTCGATCGTCGGCAACATCTACCAGGGCAAGGTCGACAACGTCCTGCCGGGACTGGAGGCCGCGTTCGTTGACATAGGCCTCGAGAAGAACGGCTTCCTGCACGTCGATGAGATCGTGCTGCCCGGCGTTCAGACCGCAAGGCGCGGCCGCGGGGGAGCCCATCAGATAGCCGAGCTTCTCAAGCCAGGCCAGGAGGTCGTTGTCCAGGTCGTCAAGGACCCCCTGAAGACAAAGGGTGCGCGCCTGTCGATGGAGTTGACGATCGCCGGGCGCTACATGGTCTACGCGCCCACCGGCGAAGGGATCGGCGTATCGCGCCGCCTGGAGGACACCGAGCGCGAACGCCTGCGCCGCCAGACCGCAAAGCTCGACCTCGGCGGCGGCGGGGTGATCGTCCGCACCGCCGCTCACGGCGCCAAACGCGAGGACTTCGAGCGCGAGCTGCCCTATCTGCACAAGCTGCACGAGGTGCTCGGCAAGCGCGTGGAGAAGACCCGTGCCCCAGAGATGGTCTTCCAGGAAGCCGACCTGTCGGTGCGTGTCGTGCGCGACATCTTCTCGGCTCACTTCGAGCGGGCGATCGTCGACGACGAGCAACAGCACCACCGGCTGGTGTCGTTCTTCATGCGCACCGCGCCGGAGCTCGCCGAGCGCGTGGAGCTATGGACCGAGAAGGAGCCCCTGTTCGAGGCCTACGGCGTGGATGAGGTCATCGACGGAGTGCTCTCACGGCGCGTGGATTTGCCCTCCGGCGGCTATCTGATGATCGACTACGCCGAGGCGCTGACCGTGATCGATGTGAACTCCGGCAGCTTCATCGGCCGTGGCAAGGGCTCGGGCCTCGAGGACACGATCACAAAGACAAACCTGGAGGCGGCCGAGGAGGTAGTCAACCAGCTGCGCCTGCGGGACATCGGCGGGATCATCGTGATCGACTTCATCGACATGGCCCGCGCGCGCAACCGCGACACTGTCATGAAGACGCTGCGCAAGGCGCTGGACGAGGACCGCACCAAGACGTTCACCGCCGAGATCTCAAAGCTCGGCCTGGTCGAGATGACACGCCAGAACGTGACCGAGGGTGTGCGCGAGATCATGAGCCAGCCCTGTCCCACCTGTGACGGGGAGGGCGTGATCCGCTCGGAGGAGACGATCGCCCTGGAATTCGAGCGCCGACTGCGCGATGTCGCGGCCGAGCACCCCGACGCGCAAGCGTTCCTGGTGCAGATCAACCCGCGCGTCTCAACCCAGTTCACCGGCCAGGGCGCGCGTTCACTGCGGGCACTCGAGGCCCACACCGGCAAGTTCTTTCACTTTGAGGGCTCTGAAGGGCTCGCGCTCAATCACTTCGCGATCACCTTCCAGGGCACCCGCGCGGAGGTCGAGGAGCGCGCGCTGCCCTTCCACGAGGGAGACGAGGTGCTGGTGGAGATCGTCGAGCCGCACATGTACGACGTCGACGACGCGGTCGCCAAGATCGATGGCTACATCATTTCGATCGCCGGTGCCGCGCCGCACGTCGGCGAGAAGCGCCTGGTACGCATCGAGCAGGTCGGGCGCACCGCCGCGACGGCGCTGCTCCTGGACGAGAACGGCGGGGTGGTTCACCCGGCGACGCGCGGCACCAGTTCATCGGGCAGGCGCTCGCAAGGATCCTCGTCCGGTTCACGCTCGCAGGGTCGTCGCGGCCGCTCCTCGACGGCCACTGAGGACAATCAGGCGCGCCGGGAGGCGGGGCTGAGCGAGGCTCTGACCGCCAGCGACTCTGACCCCGGGGAGGACGCTCTGAAGAGCGCCGCGGCGCTCGAGGAGCAGTCCGAGGAGGCCCCCCCGGCCGACGGCGCAGAGGCCGCGCAGGACGAAACGCAGGAGGATGACCTACAATCAAAGGCTCGGCGTCGTGGCCGTCGTGGCGGGCGACGCCGTTTCACTGCCAAGGCGCGGAGCACTCCCGAGTAGAGGCCGCGCCTCTCGGGCCACCCTCTCCAAAGCGACAGACAAGCCATGTATGCGATCGTCAAGACCGGCGGCAAGCAGTACCGCGTTGAGCGCGGCCAGAAGCTCCTGGTCGAGCGCCTGTCCGCGGCCGAGGGCGCCGACGTCGCGCTCGAGCCGATCCTCTTTCGCTCTGATGAGGTCGTGCTCGACCAGGCGGGCCTCAAGGACGTGAAGGTCACCGCGAAGGTTGTGGCACATGTGCGCGGCGAGAAGCTGCGCGTCTTCAAGTTCAAGCCCAAGCGCGGTTACAAGCGACGCACCGGCCACCGTCAGAACCTCACCCAGATCGAGATCACCGAGATCGACGGCGGATCCGGCAAAGCAGCCAAGACGGCGCGTGCGAAAGCGACGGACACCGCCGCCGAGCCTAAGACGGACAGCAAGACGACCAAGACCGAGGGAAAGGCCGACGATGGCTCATAAGAAGGGACTCGGCTCGAGCCGCAACGGCAGGGACTCCAACGCCCAGCGGCTGGGGGTCAAGACATTCGCCGGGCAGAGCGTCACCGGCGGGGAGATTATCGTGCGCCAACGCGGCACCAAATTCAAGCCAGGTGAAGGCGTGGGGATCGGCAAGGACGACACGCTTTACGCACGCGCCGCGGGCACGGTTGTATTCACAACCGGGCGGCGTGGACGGGTCGTGAGTATCGCCCCCGCATCCCACTCCGACTGAGCCCGGCTGTTGAGCGCCCGCGGCTTGGCTGGGCTGCTCGCGGCGGGGCGTGCCACCCTCGGTGTGGCGATCCTCGCGGCCCCGGAGAAGGTCACCGTTCACTGGCTGGGCCATGAGAACGCGCGGCTGCCCGTCGTAGGTGACCTTGCGCGCTCTTTGGGCGCACGAGACCTCGCACTGGGGATAGCGATGCTTGCCACGCTGAAGGACCCCGCCGCCGGATCACGCGTCCAGGCGGCGTGCGCGGCCGTCGACACCGTCGACGCGATAGCGACCGTCGCTGCCCGCGCAGCGCTGCCACGTAAAGGCGTGATCGCAACGGTGGCTGTGGCCGGTGGTTGCGCGGCGGCCGGCGCCCAGCTCTCACGGCGGCTCGCCCGCGTCTGAGCGTGCTCTGCGCTCACCCCGGCGCCGGGGTCGGGCGGATCAGGATCTCCCCGACATTCACCTGCGGCGGCTGGGAGATCGCGTACAGAACCGCGCGGGCGATGTCCTCATCCGCCAAAGCATTTGACGGGCGCTCGTCAAAGAACGGTGTGTCGGTCATCCCCGGCTCGATCAAAGTCACCCGCACGCCACTTCCCTGCAGCTCTAGGCGCGCTGCCTCGCCCATCGCCGTCACCGCGTGCTTGGTGCAGGAATACAGCGAGCCGGGCATCACCAGGCGTCCAGCGACACTCGAGGTCAACAGCAGCTGACCGCGCGAGTCTTTCAGTGCCGGAATGCTCGCGCGAATCGTCAGCGCCGCCCCATACACGTTGGTGAGGACCATCTCCCGCCAGTGCTCCGGGGTGTCCTCGAGGAATCCGCGCGGGGCGCCAAAGCCGGCGTTGGCGAACGCCACGTCGATTTGCCCGAACGCCTCCAATGCGCCGGCGACCATCCGCTGCTGATCCTCCCAGGAGGTCACGTCGCAATGCACCGCGATCGCTCGCTCGGGACCGCCAAGCTCGGCCGCGAGCGCCTCCAGGCGCTCCTGCGAGCGGGCGGCGAGCACCAGCCGCCACCCCTCCCGCGCGGCGTGACGGGCGCTGGCGGCGCCAATGCCGGACGACGCTCCCGTGATCAAAAGGACGCGTTCTGCTGCCTGCGGGGACTCGGGACTCATCGACTCTGCTCCTCACTCCGGGGTGGATGAATTTGCGACCTACCCGATCTGAGCAGATCGATTCGCGCCGCTGCTGTCACGATGATGCGTTCAATGCTGCACGATCGAGCACGAATACACGTCCAGGCCGGATCCGGCGGGGACGGGGCGGCGAGCTTCCGCCGCGAAGCGAAGGTCCCTCGCGGCGGACCCGATGGCGGCGACGGCGGTCGCGGCGGGACGGTGATCCTGCAGTGTGACGCCTCACTGCGCGACCTGCAGGCCTTCCGTCGGCGCTCGCACTACGAGGCCGGACGCGGCGGAGCCGGCGAGGGTTCTCAGCGTCACGGAGCCGAGGGCGAGAGCCTCTATCTGAAAGTGCCCAGAGGCACCCAGATCAGCGGCCAGGACAGCGATCTGGAGGGCCGGGAGTGGGAGCTGCTACGCGACGGGCAGAGTGTCGTGCTCGCGCGCGGCGGGTCCGGTGGGCGCGGCAACAAGCGCTTCGCGACCGCCACACGCCAGGCGCCGCGTTTCGCCGAGCGCGGCTTGGCCGGGGAGGGAGGATGGTTGGAGCTGCGCCTGAAGCTGCTGGCCGACGTCGGCCTGGTGGGGTTGCCAAACGCCGGCAAGTCCTCGCTGTTGGCACGCATGACCAGAGCCGCCCCGAAGATCGCAAACTACCCCTTCACCACGCTCGAGCCCGTGCTCGGGGTGCTGGAAACGCATGAACGACAGCTGGTGATCGCCGATATCCCGGGGCTGATCGAGGGCGCCAGTGACGGCGCCGGCCTCGGCCACGACTTTCTAGCTCACGTGGAGCGCACCAGTCTGCTCGTGCATGTCCTTGACATCGCACCGGAGCTCTCGGGGGGCGAGGGGGCGGCCTCGGCGCTCAATCACGAGACGATCGAGCGTGAGCTAGCCGCCCACGATCAGCGCCTGGCGGCACTCCCGCGCATACTGGCGCTCTCAAAGGCCGATCTTCTGGACCCCGAGCGCGTCAACGAGGCGGTGGCCCTCTGGTCTGAGCGCCTGGGAGCGGACGTCCCGGTGATCGCGACCTCCGCGGCGAGTGGCGTCGGTATCGCCGAGCTCTCCGAGGAGCTCTTGCGCGCCGTCGAGCGGGCCGCCCAACCGACCGAAGATCAGGCCGACTCCGAAGCGCAGCCGCTGGTGGAGCACATGGTCTTCCGGCCCGCTGCACGCAGCGGATTCACCGTGCAGCGCCTCTCGCCCGGGAGCTTCACCGTCAAGGGAGCTGGCATCGAACGGCTGCTCGCTCGCTTTGATGTCGAGAACGAGGACGCGATGGCCTACCTGGAGGGGCGCCTACAACGCATCGGCGTGCTGCAGGCGCTCAAGGAGAGCGGCTTCAAAGCGGGCGATGAGATCGAGATCGCCGGCGTGGTCTTCGAGCTCGACCAGCACAGCCCCTCCTGAGAGTCCCGTCGCCCCCGGGCGCGGTTGCGGTCAACCATCTACGCTGCGTAAACAATGAGACGGGTGGTCATAAAGCTCGGTTCGAGCATCGTCGCCGACGAGCGCGGAGAGCTGCGCGCCCAGACGCTCGAGCGCATCTGCGATACGGTCGCCAGCGCCCACCACCAAGGGCACGAGGTGATCATCGTCACCAGCGGTGCGATCGCCCGCGGAATGCGGATCATGCAGCTGGACTGCAGACCCACATCGGTCGTCGAGTTGCAGGCCGCCAGCGCCGTCGGGCAGGGCAAGCTCTACCGGGTCTACGACGAGCTGCTACGCGAACGCGACGTCCACAGCGCGCAGATCCTGCTCACGTTCTTCGATATGAGCGCCCGCACGCACTACCTGAACGCACGCCACACGCTCACCAAGCTCCTGGAGTGGCGTGTGCTACCGGTGATCAACGAGAACGATACGACCGCCACTGATGAGATCTCCTTCGGCGACAACGACTTCCTCGCCGCCCAGGTCGCGGTGCTGACCGCCGCCGATCTGCTGGTGCTGCTGAGCGACATCGACGGACTGTTCACCGCCGACCCAAAGCTCGATCCCGCCGCCCAAATCGTCGGTGAGGTGAGCGACTTCTCGACCCTCGAGCAACTCGAGGTGGGCCACACCACATCACCGCTGGGATCGGGCGGGATGCGCTCGAAGGTGCTCGCCGCGGACATGGCCACCGCGGCCGGCATCGCGACGGTGATCGCCAACGGCCTGCGCCCCGAGGCGCTCGAGTCGATCCTCGCCGGAGAGCTCGACGGCCGGGGTGTTGGCACCTACTTCCCCGCGCGGGAGGCGCGCTACAGCTCCTTCAAGCTGTGGTTGAAGTACTCAAAGACCGTACGCGGCACGCTACTGGTGGACGGCGGCGCTGCTCGCGCGCTGCGGGAGGGCGCCGCCAGCCTGCTGCCCGTGGGCGTAGTCGGTGTGAAAGGCGAGTTCGACGCGGGTGACGCTGTGGAGATCGCCGAGCAGGACCAGTCAAGCCAGCACGGGGGCCGTGTGCTCGCCAAGGGCATCTGCAACTACTCCGCCACGGAGCTGCGCCAGGTGATCGGGATGAACTCCGCCCAGGCCCGCACGGTGCTCCCGAGCGCGAGCGAGGAGGCTGTGCACCGCGACTATCTGGTCCTCGAATGAGCGCACCTCCTACCCTGTAGTGACATGGCAACCACCGTCTCATCGGTAGCGCAGAGTTGCGCTGCCGCCAAGCGTGCGGCTCGTGCACTGGCGCGCCTGGACTCCGGCACCCGTGACGACGCGCTGCGGGAGATCGCAAAGGCGCTTCTGGAGCGCACCTCGGAGATCCTCGACGCCAACGAGCGCGACATGCAGGCGGGCCTCCAGGCCGGCCTGAGCCACGCCCTGTTGGATCGCCTGCGCCTGGATGAGCAGCGGATCGCCCAAATCGCTGAGGCGGTCCTAAAGATCCTCGCGCTACCGGACCCGGTGGGGGAGCTCATCGACGGCCGGCGGCTGCCAAACGGTCTTGATCTACGCAAGGTGCGCGTCCCTCTCGGGGTGATCGCCGTGATCTATGAGGCCAGACCGAACGTCACGATCGACGCTGCCGCGCTGTGCCTGAAGTCCGGTAACGCGATCGTGCTACGCGGATCCTCCAGCGCGAGCCACTCAAACGCGGTGCTGGCCGCGATCGCCGCACAGGCGGCTCTTGACGCCGGGCTGCCAGCCGGTTCGATCAACCTGATCTCCGGTGGCGGTCGCGAGGAGCTTGCCGAACTTGCCACCCAGACCGATACCCTCGACTTGATCATCCCGCGTGGCGGTGAGGGCCTGAAGCAGGCCCTTCAGGCAGTCGCGACGGTGCCCGTCATCTATGCGGCCTCAGGCAACTGTCACGTTTACATCGACGCCGCCGCCAACCTCGAGTGGGCGCAGGCGATCACGTTGAACGCCAAGGTCCAGCGTCCCGGTGTTTGCAACGCCGCCGAGACACTGCTCGTACACCGCGATGTCGCCGGCGAGTTTTTGCCTGCGATCGTGGGGGCACTGCACGACGCCGGGGTCAGTATCCGCGCCGACGAGCGTGCCCGCGAGATGGCCGGCTCCAGCGGCCTCGCGCTGCAGGAGGCGCGCGAGGAGGACTGGGCGAGCGAGTACCTGGCAATGAAGATCGCGATTGGGGTGGTGGACGACCTCGAGCAGGCGATCGAGCACATCGCCCGCTACGGCTCCGGGCACTCCGAGGCGATCGTCACCGCCGATCTCGGTGCCGCCCGCGCTTTCCAGCTCGCAGTGGACGCCGCCTGCGTGTATGTCAACGCCTCCACTCGCTTCACCGACGGCGGCGAGTTCGGGATGGGTGCCGAGATCGGCAACTCCACCCAGAAGCTCCACGCCCGCGGGCCGATCGGGCTGCGTGAGCTGTGCACCTTCAAGTATCTGGTGCAGGGCGACGGACAGCTGCGAACGTGACCGAGAGCTCGCTGGCGCCGACGCTCGGCATCCTCGGCGGTACGTTCAATCCCCCTCACCGCGGCCACCTCGAGGTCGCCCGCTACGCGCTGCGCAAACTCGGGCTGGGCCGTGTGGTGCTGATCCCCGCCGCGCTGGCGCCGCACAAGCCCAGCGGACTGGATCCCGGTCCGGAGCATCGCTTGGCGATGTGCGAACTCGCCGTCGAGGGCGGCTTGGGACTGTCGGTGTGCGCGGCGGAGGTATGTCGAGGGGGCACGTCGTACACGATCGATACTCTCAGGGACATACACGCAAGTCACCCTGATGCGCAGCTGACGTTCATCGTGGGAGCGGACACGGCTCGCACGCTCGGCTCTTGGCGCGAACCGCGGGCTCTGCTCGAGCTGGCCGGACTGGCTCTCGCCAAGCGCCAGGGCCAAGACAGCCAGGCGCTGCTCGAGATCGTTCACGGCCTGCATCCGGATGCGCGCGTAGAGATGCTTGACATGCCAGAGATAGAACTGTCCTCCTCGATGGTGCGCGAACGCGTCAGCCACGGCGAACCGATCGACGAGCTCGTCGAGCCGGCGGTCGCCGCCTACATCGACGCCCACGGGCTCTACCGTCAAGCGGCCACTGTGAGCGAGCGATGAAACCGCAGCTACTGGCCGAGGAGATCGCTGCGGCGGCGGAGCAGAAGAAGGCGATCGAGATCGTCGAGCTCGACCTGCGTGAGGTGCTCGGCTACACCGACTTCTTCGTGATCTGCTCGGGCAACACCGACCGTCAGGTCGCCGCTATCCACGACGGTATCCTCGCCGCTCTGAAGACAGAGCACGGGATACGCCCGCAGCGGGTGGAGGGACTGTCCCAGGGACACTGGGTGCTGATGGACTACCTGGACGTACTCGTTCACATCTTCACCCCTCAGACCCGGGAGTTCTATCGCCTGGAGTCGCTGTGGGGAGAGGCACACGTGCGTCCTCGCCCGCAGGCGGCCGAGCCGGTCTCGAGCTAGTAGGGGCCGGAGTTCAACAAATACCGGTGCTCGCGTCGGAGGAAGTCTAAGCGGTCCCCGGGTGCTGGCGCCCGGGATGAATGCTTCACCGGCCGCTCGCTGCCACAATGCCAAACTCAGAAAATGGATCGAGAGGGTGCCTATGGCTTCTGAATTGTTGACGCAGATACGCGCTGAATTGGATCAGCGTCTGGCGCAGCTGCGTCCGGCGGTATCTGAGTATGAGCAGCTGCTGGTGGCCGCGCGCTCCCTCGGCGAGCCGCCCGCCCGCGGATCGAAGGGCTCCAAAGACCCTTCAGGCTCCGCAAAGAAGCCCGCTCGAGCGGCCTCGTCCGGGGCGCCCGCCAAGCGTGCGGCCGCCAAGCCGGCCCGCAAGAGCGCCGGCCGGGGTGCCACAACGGTGGTCGGTCAGGCGATTCTCGATGCGCTCGAGCACGGCTCGCACACCGTCGCCGAGCTCGTGATGGTCACGGCCATGAGCGCCAAGGAGATCCGTGGCGGCATCCGTCGCCTGGAGACCCACGGCAAGGTCGCCAAGGTCAAGCGCGACGGCAAGACCGCCTACACGCCGCCCAGCTGAGAACCAACAATCCAACGCCAAGCCGGACTGTGCCGCCACGGCCACGTGGCGCTAGAGAACCTGAAGCTCCTGCCCGGACACCAACACCACGTCACCGCGGTGTAGCTGACGTCCTCGCCGCTGCTCGCTGTGGCCGTTGACGGTCACGGTCTCGTTTGCGAGCAGCTCCTTCGCGTGTGCCCCGGAGTCGACGAGCCCCGCGATCTTCAGCAGCTGACCGAGGCGGATCACCTCCCCAGTTATAGCGATCTCACGCATCGCCGGAGACGATAGTGAGCGCCACCAGCCAGCGCCAAGACGGCCGTCTTCTGGCTCCTCTACACACTGGCGTGCTGGTGGGCGGCCCGCGAACGCAACAGGTTCAGCGCAGCCTGCGGGTCGAGTGGGCCGGCGAACAGAAACCCCGGGCCGAGGTCGCAGTTCTCGCGCCGCAGAACTTCGAGCTGGGCGGGCTCCCCGATCCCCTCGGCGAGCGTCCGCAGGCCGAGCGTCTTGCCTAGTGCGATCAGGGTGTGCGCTCGAGAGCTACGAAGCGCTTGAGCTTTCCGGTGTCAAGCCGTGGAAGCTCATCGGCGAGCCTTGTGGTGACGAGCGGACGCACGCATCCCAGGCGCCCTAGCGCATCGGTGATCTCCCGCTCTATAGCGGCCGTATCCACCGATTGCTCCGCGCGCAGCAGGATCTCCGCGCCGGCGGTGGTCTGGTGCACCTGGTACTCGCTGACCGTCGCTTCGCGCGCAAGGACCGACCGGAACACATGCGGGTGGACGACCACGTTCCCGAGATACACGAACACGTCGTCTTGGCGGCCCTCGATGTCGGCGATTCGCCGGTGCGACGAACCGCACGGGCACGGCTCGTCGATAAGTGTCACCTCGTCGGTGATCTCGTAGCGAATCAGCGGCAGCAGCGGGTTGAACAGATTGGTCAGATACGCCCTCTCGGAGCGAATGCCGGGCGCGACAGGTTCGCCGTCCGCGTCGACCGGTTCGACGATCAAGAGGTCATCGGCGAGGTGCATGCCAGCGTCCTTGAAGCAGCCAACGGCGGTCACGCCGCCCTCTGATGTTCCCCACAGGTTCGCGATCGGCGCCTGCCAGGCCTCCTCGGCGCCGCGGCGGATCTCGGCCAGCAGCGGCTCGGCCATCGTGAGTATGCGCCGCGGTTTTATCCTCAGTCGGCCGGACTGCGCTTGGGAGGTGAGGGTGGCGAGCATCGATGGGTAGGTCGCGAGGCTGTCGCCGTCGATGCGATTGAGGCCGTCGACGATCTCCTCCAACGCCAAGCCGATCGGGAACCTGTGCATCTGCACGGCGTCGGTCGCGAATGTCTGCGCCAGCGCGCTGGTGAAGTGTGTGGCGTTCTCGGCGGCGACGACCATCGTTACCGGCGGGTTGGCGCAGAGCTCGGGATCGCCCATGCGATCGGCCAGTTGACAGCGCAGGACCGTCAGCTGGACGGTCGCCCATGCATCCCACCCCCACACGAACACGCCGCGCAGGCCACTGGAGCCGCCGGAGGCGACAGCGTGCAGATCATCCAGGAAGTAGGCGTCGGTGCTCAGGCCGTTGATGTGGGTGTTGACCTGCTCGATGTTCACACGCGGATCGGTGACGATCGCGTCGAAGTGCTCCATCAGCTCGCTCTTGCTCATCGTTGGGAGCTCGCTCAATCCGTCCTCGTCGATCTTCTGCGTATCGACATCCGCCAGACGGGCGCGATGCCAGGAGGAGCGCTCCTTGGCGATCGTGAGCAGCTGACGCAGGCGCATGGTGCGCTCCGCGCGAAGACGCTCGGCTGACCAGGAGAGGCGGTCCAGGTGATCTGCGAGCCGGCCCAGCATGTACTCGACGTGTCGCTTGCGCGTCGCCTGATAGTCCATCGCAGCGCACCCTACCGGCTGGCGTTGGCATAAATCCCGGGCGCAGGTGCCCACCAGTTTGAGAAGGTTTGCCGTCCGGCGGTTGCGCACAGCGCTCATCGAGCCGCCCGCGACGGACTCGATGCCATTCCCGATCGGCCTTGCGGCTATCACCACAGAGGCTGGATTGACTGTTCAGCCGCTCGGCGTGAGTGACGCGCCGATCCCGTGCGCTTGTGCCCTCGCGGGTGCTGCTACCGCGCGCAGCTAATCGGATGCTCTAGCTGCAGCGGTCTGACTCGAGCGGTCGCCTGGCACGCAGGGCGATCAGCAAATACGCCAGCATCCCGGTGCCGGCAAAGGGAGCCGCACAAGCGAAACCGCCAGATAGCGTGGCGCTGGCGAGTGCGCTGCCGGTCGCATGGTTGACCGCCGCCGACCCACCGAATGAAAGTACCGATGCCAGAAACATGCCGGCGAACAAGGCCACGCCCAGAAACGACAACACGACTCCGGTGAAGCCGAGCGCAGCGAGCCGGGGCTCGGTGCCGGTTTCCAGTTGAGCGACGCGAACATCCAACAGTTCGGGTCCTCCGATAGCGACAGCGACCTCCAGCTCATCCCAGTCTGGGCCACGGATGACCTTCAGCAGGGCTCCCGCAAGGGGACGACGTCCGCAAATCGCCACTGCCCGTCGGTCGGCGGCGAGCTCACGAGCGGCCACGTGACGCTCGCGTAGGCACTCGAGCGCCGGCAGGAAGAAGAACGCCGCCGAGAACGCCTGCATCAGGAGCACCTTCAACGGGTCGAGGTTCGATACGTGGTAGCGCTCGTGCTCCAGCACCGCGCGCAACTCCCGGTCCGAGATGCCTTCCAGTAGCCCGCGGCTGACCGCGACACGGGGAGTCAGCACCCCGTAGACGAACGAGAAGGACTCGCCTGCGTCCACGAGAACGACCCGCCCGCCCAACCCGGCTTGGATGGCCGCTCGTGTGAGCTGATCGGGGAGCGCTCGAGCAAGCACACGCACGCGGCCCGCCAGCCTGTGAGAGGCGAGTATCTGGCGTGCGAGCGAGCGGCCCGCGAGCGCCAGCCCGACCGCGACCAGGGCGAGGAATGCGAGCAGCAAGAGCAAAGCGGTGCGCTCGCCGAGCAGCCCATGAAACCCATCCCGAGATGCCCGCGCCAAGAGGAGCGGTAGCAGCACTCCTCCCAGTGCTCCGCAGAGCACGTAGGCGCTCAGCGATAGCGCGAGGGCCATAAAGGCCAGAAAGCTGCGGTTGGCGCTGTCCAGCCTCATCGCTCTTGCGCCAGTAGGGCCCTCAGGCGGCTCAGCACATCGGGGTCGGCACGTGCCTCATCCACAAAGTGCGCCACCGCGGCATCCCCATAGGTGCGGATCACATCGCGCACCGCGATCCCGGCGGCGTCGGCCGCGGTGGCTTCATAGACATAGCTGCGTCGCTCACCGTCGCGAGTGAGCACCCCCTTGGCGACCAACCTGTTCATTACGGTCATCACGGTCGTGTATGCCAACGGCTGGGGTCGCTGCTCGTTGAGCGCGTCGAGAACCTCACGGACGCAGACCGGATCGGTCGCTCCCCACACAGCATCCATCACCTCGGACTCCAGAGGAGCGAAGCCGCCGCTGGTCTTCTTCGGTCTTCCCGCCACAACCATACATTACTACATTTTTGTCGTGTATGCTCGGCCGATGACCTCTACCGAACACGACTACACAGCACAAGCAAGGCAAGCAATCGAGATTGTCTGCTCGGGAGACGTTTCCCGCATGGAGGAGTTCTACAGCCCCGACTTCGTAGACCACATTAACGACATGACCTTTCACGGCTACGAGGGAGGCCGTGAGTCGCTCGCCTTCTATGGGACCCTGTTCAAGGGCTACCGGATGGGTGTCGAGGAGCAACTCACCGAGGGCAACCGCGTCGCCTCTCGATGGGTCCTCACCGGCAGCTACCACGGCCGCGCCGTAGCACTCCGGGGCATAACGATCAGCCGCTTTGGCGAGGACGGTCGAACTCTCGAAGACCGGGGACACTCCGACTCGATCGCCCTACTCGGTCAACTCGGTGTGATCCGAACGCTGATCCTCGGTCTTGAAATCCTCGCACGCCGCGTCAAGCTCCCCAAGGGTGCACTTGCTGGGACTAAATAGATAGACGCCTGGCCCGGCCATCAGCTGCGCCGCGAACGCGCTCCACGTCCTTGCCCTCGACTGGCCACTCCTGGAGGGCCAGTCCGAGATCGCTCCAGCCAAGTTAACTGAAGTCGATGTCGCGCTGGCACCGGTGAGTCACGGTGACTGGGGCAGCTTGCGCGAGCCCGCCTTGACGGCCGGGGCGGAGGGTGGCGGCACGACCGGTCCGATGTCCCCGTCTGGCGCCTCGTCGAGATCGACGATCACCGGGGCGTGATCACTCGGTGAACTGCCCTTGCGAGCCTGTCGGTCGACCCATGCCGCCCGAACCCTGTCAGCCACCGCGGCAGTCCCCATCACGAGGTCGATCCGCATCCCAAGGTCCTGATGGAACATGCCGGCCCGGTAGTCCCAGTAGGTGAACACGCGCTCGGTCGGCCAACGATCGCGCACGACATCGCGCAGCCCCAGTGCTTGCAGATCGGCCAGGGCCGCCCGCTCTCGCGGCGTGACGTGGGTCTGGCCCGCGTAGGCGTCCGGGTCGAACACGTCGCTGTCGGTCGGTGCGATATTCATATCGCCGCATACCATCGCGGCCTGTGGGTCCTTGCCGATGACATCTCCTAGCGCGGCCAGCCAAGCGAGCTTGTACTCGTAATGCTCGGAGTCGGGCACCCGTCCGTTCGGTACATACACCGAGTGCACGCGGATCCCGCCACAGATCGCAGACACCGCGCGCGCCTCTGGACCAGGAAAGCCGGGCGCGCCAGCAACCCCGGCCACGACATCCTCCAGTCCCATCCGAGAGAGGATCGCCACCCCGTTCCACTGTGCTTCGCCGTGCAGGGCGAGCGCGTAGCCGCGACTGGCAAGCTCCTCACCGAGCAACCGCTCAAACGCCTCGTCGGCGAGCTTGGTCTCCTGCAGGCAGAGGACATCGGGCTGACGCTCATCAAGCCACGGCAGTAGCCGCGGCGCCCGCTGCTTGACCGAGTTCACGTTCCAGGTAGCTACCCGCACGGACCGTACGGTAGCGCCGCCACACCGCCGTGCGCTTGCAGGGTAGGAGACAGCGCATCGGTGCTCGAAGCCTCATGGAGCCCGCGTCTCGGGGAACGATTGCGAGGGAGCTCAGACGTGATCGGCTTACCTGCGAGCATTTCTGCGATGCAGCGTCACCCTCCCGGCCAGGCGAGCATGTTTCTACCGTTTCGCGGCAGGTCATGAGCGCATCGGACGCTCCAGCCGCGCGTATCGCGGAACCTGCCGATGCTGAGAGCGTCGGCAGGCTTCTGCACGACTTCAATAGCGAGTTCGGGGACCTCACTCCCGGCCCCGAGCGTCTCGCTGCGCGTATCCGAGACCTGCTTCACGAAGGTCAGACCGCTGTGCTGCTCGTGGGAGATGGGCCCGACGGACTCGCGGTGCTCCGCTTTCGCCCGGCGATCTGGTCTGAGGCGCTCGAGTGCTACCTGGCGGAGCTGTACGTTGCACCGCCGATGCGGGGGCGTGGGCTCGGACGGGCGTTGATGGGAGCCGCGATCGATCTCGCACGCGATCGCGGCGCCGACTACATGGAACTGGGGACCGGCGAGCAGGACCTCGCGGCGCGGGCGCTCTATGAGAGCCTCGGCTTCAGCAACCGTGAAGGCAAACCCGATGGCCCAATCAACTACTTTTACGAGCGCGAGCTCTGACCGCGCGGCGCCAATGCAGCCCACCATTGTGTCGGCCGGCTCACGACTGACGAACGTTCCTCGGAATCACACCTAACCGCCGGCGGCACGCCGGTAGCGTGCCACTGCCAGCGGGGCGAACACGGCGACGATCGCCAGTGACCACGCGATAGCGCCCCATACGCTGTTGTTAGCTGGCGCGCCGAGCCAGAGGTGGCGCATGCCGTCCACGATGATCGTGAACGGATTCACTTCGGCGAAGTCGCGTAGCCCCGAGGGCATCGACGCCACCGGCACGAACGCCGAGGATATGAAGGTCAGTGGAAAGACCGCGATGAAGCCGACCGAGTTGACAGATTCCGGCGAGGACACGAGCAGGCCGAGGAAGGCAAGAAACCAGGAGAAGGCATAGCCGAAGAGCAGCAACAGCCCGATACCCGCGGCCGCCTGAAGAAAGCTCGTGTGGAAGGTGAAGCCGATGAGCACGCCGGTGATCAGCAGGATCGTGATCGACAGGGAGTTTGTGGCCACGTCTGAGAGCGTGCGCCCGCCGAGCACCGCGGCTCGCGACATCGGTAGCGAGCGGAAGCGGTCGATCAGTCCCTTGCGCACATCCTCATTGAGTCCCAGCGCGGTGGCAAAGCCACCGAAGGCGGTGTTCTGGACGATGATCCCCGGCAGCAGGAAGTCGACATAGCTGTAGCCCGGGGTCCTGATGGCGCCGCCGAACACGTAGCGAAAGAGCAGCACGAACATGATCGGCTGCACCGTGAAACCAATCAGCAGTTCGGGTGCACGAGGCAGACGGATCAAGTTCCGCTCGGCGATGATCAGCGTGTCGGAAATGAGACGTCTCATGCGGCCCGTCCCCGCTCTTGCTCCTCGCGGGCTTCTTCGGCGGCGTGGCCGGTCAGCGCGAGAAACACGTCGTCGAGCGTTGGGCGCCGCAGCACGAGATCGTCCACGCCGATTCCTGCCTCGCTGAGCCGGCGGACTGCCTCCACGATGGCGCCGCGGCGCTCGCGCACGCTCACTCTGACGAGATTCGCCTCGGCGGTGGGGAGCTCATCGGACATCGGCGCGAGCACTCGCACCGCCGATTCGAGATCGGTGGGGTCGTCGAGTCGGATCTCCAGGCGCTCGCCCCCGAGGCGATCCTTGAGCTCATCGGAGGTGCCCTCGGCAATCAGGCGGCCGCGATCGATGACCGCGATCGTGTCGGCCAGACGGTCGGCCTCGTCCAGGTACTGGGTGGTCAGCAGGGCGGTGGTGCCTTCGGCGACCAAACCTTCAATCACCGCCCACAGGCTCAGACGGCTGCGCGGATCAAGACCCGTTGTCGGCTCGTCTAGGAACAGCACAGGTGGCTTGGCCACCAGCGCCGCAGCAAGATCGAGACGGCGACGCATCCCGCCTGAGTAGGTCTTGGTTGGTCGGCCGGCCGCCTCGACCAAGTCAAAACGCTCGAGTAGTTCCCGGCCACGGGCCTTGGCCGAGGAGCGGTTGGCGCCATACAGTCGACCGACCATCGTCAGGTTCTCAAGACCAGTGAGGTTCTCGTCAACCGCCGCGTATTGTCCGGCCAACCCGATTCGCTCGCGTAGCGCCGGCGCGTCGCGCTGAACGTCCAAACCCAGCACACGCGCAGTGCCGGCGTCGGCCTTCAGCAGCGTCGCCAGCACACGCACCAACGTGGTCTTGCCAGCCCCGTTCGGTCCCAGCAGCCCCACCACCTGGCCTTGCCGGGCGCTCAGGTCCACGCCATCGAGTGCCCGTACCTCGCCAAAGCACTTCACCAACCCTCGCACCTCAATCGTCAGAGCGTCGGTCATCGTCTACCCCGACTGACGCCTCGGGCTGGGCGGCGGCCGGCGAGGTATTCCTCGCGCAGGCTGGGCATCCGCTGCTCCCACCACGCATAGATCGAGTCGAGCTCCTCCAGCCGCGTGCGACGCGAGGCGGGCTCGTCGGCAAGCGCATCCAGACCCAGGCGCAGCACGCGGCGGGGCGCGGCGAACTGGTCGTCACGCCAGAGATACTCGTCCCATGCCTCGGGCCGGGCGTTGAAGCGATCGAAGCGCTCCCCGCGAGTGCGCACTCGCTCGATCAGCCCCATGCGGAGCAGCAGCCTCGTAGCGGTACTGATCGATCCCTTGCTCGCCTGAAGCATCTCCGCCAGCTCCGCCGCGCTCTGCTCCGGCGGATCGCACACGAGCAACCAACCGAGGACACGTCCCACCATGCGCGGTGCGCCCGCTTCCAGCTCGAGCTGCATACCGAGCTCCTCGACGAATCTCTCAATCGCAGGCATATTCATACATTCAGAGAATACTAAACTAATAGTACATCCGCAATTCTTCTGATCGCACTCGGATGCACGTATCTGAGCCAACTGGCCGTCACACCGCGCCATCGGGACGGCAGTCGATCTACGACTGGTGGTCTTGCGGTAGGCCCGGCGTCGTCTCGGGGTTCAGGCCAAAAACGGACACGCTCGCATGGCAGCGTGTCATCCGGCCTTGCAGTACGGCGGATCGGGTGTCCCTGGGGCAGCCAGTCCGTTGATCGTGCGGCCGTCCAGGCACGTGACAATGGCTTGGAACTTGCTCCCGTAACTCCAGTGGTTGGAGAGCACGAACAGATAGAAGCCGTCGTCATCGGCGTGCAGCGGCTCGGTCTCGTGGACTCCCAGCCCGCTGATCGTGATCGAGGTGCTGCCGGGGCCCGAGAAGCCGAAGACGATCGTTCGCAGGTCGCTACCGGGACAGCTCGCGAAGCTACGTTCGCTGACCAGCCCTGACGCCTCTTCCCGTGCGTTTCGCAGGCTCGCGAGCAGGGTCGCGCGCAACGCGGCGACGCTGCCGCCGAACGCTCGAGCAGCGCGTTGCGCAGCGGGACCGTCCGCGCGCAGGATCGACAGCTGGTGCCTGAGTGAGCGTACCTCGCCTTCGAACACGTGCTTGGGTTGCGAGACATGCGTCGGCACCTTGACGGTGCTGCATCCGTCATAGGCGCTCGCCACGCCTGGGAGGCTGAGTGCGAAGTGGTAGACCGAGCGCAGGTCTGGTTTCTGCGGAGTGCCCGTGATCGGATAGTCCGCGGGAGTGATCAGTGCGCTGTTCGGCCCGGCGGCATGGAAGAGATGGTCGTTGTGGAAGACGTTGTCCTGACCGATGAAACCCATCTGGCCATCGCGTATGCGCCCAATCTGGATTGCGACGTTCGATCTCGCGCTGATACGCGGCGGTGACAGCGCCAAGCGAATCCCCCACGGCGATCCGCCCCCGGGATCGGCGACGCGCAGACCGAGCAGCCTGATGTTGGACGGCGGGTTCGACACAGGCGGGTTTGGCGCAGGCGAACCGATGCCGATCAGCGTCTTGGCTCCGTAGGCCACAGCGCCGGTGAGAACAAGACCAGCTAGCCCAACGGCCAGCAGGCGCGGCGACCACCAGCGCTTTGTTGCGCCTCTGTCGCGGGGACCCTCGAGCTCTGCCGCGATCTCCTGCGCCAACGCGCCTCGCACCGCCGCCCACGCCGCCTTGCCCGGTTGCGGGACCTCAGCGCGAAAGCTGCGAACCGGCTCGTCATTGTCTGTCATCGGTAGATCTCCTTCGCTTAGTGGTGCTCAGGGTCTGAGACCCGCGCCCAATGCACGCTGCAAGCTCGCCCGAGCGCGCGACAGGCGCGAGTACACGGTTCCGACAGGGATGCCAAGCGACGCGGCGATCTCGCTCTGGGACAACTCACCCCATGCGTGCAACAGCAAGACATCGCGCTGATCGGGATCGAGAGCCGCGATGGCGCCTGCGATCCGCGCGACCTCACTCGCTGCGTCCGCACGGGCGAGGGAACGCTCGACCTCCTCCGCCCAGCCGCCATCGGCACCCCAGTCCAAGCGAGCGATGGCGCCGAGCATCCTGCGCTCGGAGCGTAGGTCGTTGCGCAAGACGTTCGTGGCGATCCCAAACAGCCACGGGCGCGCACTCTCGGCATCCTCTTCGAAGTCGCCTCGACGCCTGAACGCGACCGCGAACGCCTGTGCGGCGAGATCGTCCGCTCGATCGCTCCCGACGCGTCGAGTCAGATACCGATGGATGGCCGTGAAATGGCGATCCACGATCGTCGAGAATGCCTGCGGGCTGGTACGCGAACGCGTAATCACTGCAGCGTCGGACCGTGTCGCCGAAGTGGTCGAAATGATCCCCATTACAAACTCATTGTCCGCAGCCGGCGCACCCCTTCCCGAACGCCTCCTTCCGCGTACGGGCGACCCTGCTCAGCGACGAGTCTGGACCAGCGCAGCTAGTAGACGCTGCACTCGCTCCCGCCAACCCATAAATGCCGAAACCCCGGCCTCCCTGCTGGAGACCGGGGTTCGACCTTGATAGCTATGGTGGAGCTAGGGGGACTCGAACCCCCGACCTTCGCGCTGCCAGCGCGACGCTCTCCCAGCTGAGCTATAGCCCCAGGCGATCTAATCCTATCGCTAGCTGCGCCGACGCTCCAACGGCATTGCCACCCCGGGCTTGGGCCGTGGTGTGACCTATCTGCTCAGTCTCGCGGCATGAACTCCGGAACGTCTAGGTCGTCGTCCAGCTCGCGGTCTGAGGCGCGTTCGGATCTGCTCTGGCGCTTGCGCGGCTGCGCTCCGTCCGCTGCGCTCACCTGATCCAGGCGGGCGGTCATCGAGCCGTGTGCCAAACGTACATCGCGCAAGAGGCGCTCGGAGTTGTTGCGCAGCGACGCCGACAGCTCGCGCAGGTTGCGCGATATCTCGGTTCCTTCGCGCAGGACCTCATCGGCCAGGACATACGCCTCACTGAGGATCTCTCGGGCATCGGAGCGTGCCTTGGCGCGCATCTGCTTGGCGTCCTCGGTGGCGTCGGACTGACCACGTTGGTTTTCCTCACGCGCGCCAGCGATCAGCCGCTCGCTCTCCTGTTGTGCGTTCTCCAAGAGCTGCTCCGCTTGGCGGTTGGCGTCGTCGAGCAACTGGGCGACCTGCGTCTGTGTCTGCGCCAGTGTCTGCTCTGATCGCTGGTCAAGGCCGGCGAGCTCTGCCTGCGCCTGCTCGCGCGCCACGGCCACGATTTGCTCGGCCTGCTGGTTTGCTCTGGAGAGCCGGCTCTCCAGCTCGGCTTGTGCCTCTGTGCGAATCCGCTCCGACTCACGGTGGATCTCCGCGACCGCAGTGAGCGCCTCGTTGCGGGCGCTCTCGGCCTGTGCCCGGGCGCCGCGCAGTATCTCCTGTGACTCCTCCTCGGCGGCGTTCACCCGGTTGGCGGCGGCTCTATCCGCCTCGGCGATCCGTTCCTTTGCTCGATCCTCGGCCTGCTCGCGCAGCTCGGCGGCTGTCCGCTCGGCGGCGTCGACAATCGCCGTTACTCGTGTGGAGGTGTCATCGAGCGCACGCGGCCTGGGGTCTATGCTCGCCTCGGCCCGCTCGGCGGGAGGATCTGGATCGGTGTAATCGCTCATGCCAGCCGATCGAATCTAACAATCCCCACATGCTCACGCAAACACGTGGCTCGTTTGTCTGCTCGCGGCGGAGCGCGGTGGACCGCTCTCCCGCCCACGCCCGACTCGCTTGAGTGTGGAGCGGGCGGCTCGCGGGTGGGGTGCTCCAGTCGCGATACACGACGCCGTGGCTGGCAGGAAATGTTGGAAATATGTCCTTGCGGACAAGATTTGGGTCAGCCATGATCAAGACGTGACAACCAGTATTCGGCGAATAGCAATCCTCGCCTACCCCGGCGTACAGAGCCTCGATGTGACCGGCCCGCTGGAGGTGTTCACCGGCGCTCAACAGCTGATCGAAGCGACAGGACGGCGCGAGCGCGGCTACGAGGTGCTCGTCCTCAGTCGCGATGGCCAGCCGCTACGGACCTCCAGCGGTCTTCTCATCACGCCCCACGCCAGTATCGCTCAAGCGCCCGGACCGATCGACACGCTGATCGTGGCCGGCGGACTGAACCACACCCAGGCCGCCGATGACGAGCTGCTGATCGACTGGATCATCCACACGCACGCTCTGGCCAGACGCACGACCTCAGTGTGTACGGGGGCTTTCCTGCTCGCCCGCGCCGGTCTTCTAGACGGCCGGCGTGCCACAACCCACTGGGCTGCCGCCGAGGAGCTGCAGAGGCTCCACCCGGCCGTGCGCGTAGACCCCGAGCCGATCTTCCTACGCGACGGGCAGATCTGGACCTCCGCCGGGGTGACGGCCGGCATGGACCTCGCGCTGGCGCTCGTGGAGGAGGACCTCGACCGCGACATGGCGCTGCTGATCGCCCGCCATCTCGTGCTGTTCCTGCGCCGGCCAGGCAACCAGTCCCAATTCAGCGTCACGCTCACCGCCCAACAGCCACAGCGCGAGCCGCTGCGCGAGATACAGCACGCCGTGCTCGAGGATCTTGCCGGCGAGCACACCGTCGAGGCGATGGCCGCACGCGCCCACATGAGCCCGCGCCACTTCGCCCGCGCCTTCAGAGCCGAGACCGGGATCACGCCCGCCCGCTATGTGGAGCGCGTACGCCTGGAGGCTGCCCGCCGGCGCTTGGAGGACACCGACGACCCCGTCTGCGCCATCGCTCTCAGCTGCGGATTCGGAACGGCGGAGACGATGCGAAGGGCATTCCTACGTGCCCTGCATGTCGGCCCGGCCGAGTACCGCCGTCGCTTCTACACCCCCACCACTCAGGAGGCAGCAATATGAATATCGCGATCGTGCTCTACGACCGGTTCACCGCCCTGGATGCGGTCGGACCGTATGAGGTGCTCAGCCGGATACCGGGCGCCAAGGTGACATTTGTGGCGAGTGAGGCGGGCCCTGTATGTACCGACAACGGCATGCTCACGATCATCGCCGAGAGCTCGCTGGAAGAGCTCCAGAGGCCGGACATCGTGCTCGTTCCCGGCGGCCCGGGGGAGGTGGCCGCACGCGCCGGTGGGTCAGTGCTCCAGTGGCTCAGAGAGGCCGATCAGACAAGCACCTGGACGACCTCAGTGTGTACCGGCTCGCTCATCCTCGCGGCCGCCGGGCTGCTCGACGGCAAGCGCGCCACGACGCACTGGCTGGCCGTCGATCAGCTGCGGGCACTTGGTGCCGACCCCGTCGACGAACGGGTAGTAATCGACGGGAAGATCGTCACAGGCGCCGGGGTATCGGCGGGAATCGACATGGCGCTGACACTGGCTAGCAGCATCGCGGGTGAGCAGGTCGCTCAGGCGATCCAGCTGAGTATCGAGTACGACCCTCAACCACCGTTCGATGCGGGCTCCCCGCACAAGGCTCCGGCGGAGATCGTCGAGTTGCTGCGCGGCTACAGCCGCTTCCAGAGCGAGACCTCAGAGGCCACTGCTACGCCGTCCTGATGACCGCTTGGATATGGCGTATTTGCACACGGTTTTCGACAATCGCTCCCCAGCCTGCGCTAACGTAATCGACGCATATATCTCCGATTAGGGAAAGAGCGATGCCCCCTGATTACCCCTCGTCAAGATCAGCGTCTCTAAGCGTCTTTGACGCGCGCGCCGGCGAACGATCCGCCAGTGCGACATTCCTGCTCGGCCAGGTCATGTTTTTGGTCGCGGTCGCGCTGGGCTTCGCCGCGGCCGGCACATACGTCGGGCGCAATCTGACGTTCGGCACGGCCGAGATCTGCGAGTTCGGCGCGCTGGGGATGATCATCGTGCAGATGTTCCTGGCGCCCGTGCGCGAAGGATCGATTGGCATGTGTGGCTGTTTGCTATGGCGCTGCTGTTGGGGATCGGCCTCGGACCCGTGATATCCGAGTATGCGACGCTCGATCAGACCGCGCTCTACCAATCCGCTGGCGGCACCGCACTGACAGTCGGCATCATGGGTTCGTTCGGGTTCGCGACCTCGCACGATCTGATTCGCTGGATGCGCCCCCTGTTCTGGGCTCTACTCGGCGTCTTCGCGCTCAGCCTGGTGCTGATTCTTCTCGGCTCCGGCGAACACCTGATCCTCAACATCGCGATCTATCTGATCGTCAGTGCCTACCTGGCGATCTACTTTCAGATTGTTCGCCGCCAGGCCAGCGAGCGCGACGTGGTGTGGATCGCCACAGGGGTGTTCATCAGCATCCTCAACATCTTCCTGACGCTGCTGCGGATCTTCAGCAACAGCCGCTGAAGGCCCATGCCGATGAGCGGCTCCTGACTGGAGGCTGGCGGAAGTTCGCATGCCGGAAGGACTGCTCGGAACGTCGGCGATGATTGCTCCAGAGGAGCGGCAGCGGAGAAAGCCGTGTACGCCGGCGCGGCCACTATGTCTTTGGTCAGTGATGAGATCCCTGGCGACAGGTGAGTGGAGAGCGAGTATGTCCTCCGCGCTTTCGTTCGAGCGGCAAAGGCTGCAATCGGTGAACTATTTGGTCACGCTTTCAGTCGGTAACCAGCGCCAACCGTTGTGCTGGCGCGTCCCAGAGACCGCCGAGGAGCTCTAGCCAACAGGCCCATCGAGGGGTAGAGCGATGGCGAGCGCCCGCGCCCCGCTAACCTGCCCTCCCGAGAGATGGCAGAGCAGCGCTACGACCCTAACGAGATAGAGCCCCGCTGGCAGGAGCTGTGGGCCAACGAGCGTGCTTGGGAGGTCTCAAATGACCCCGGTGAGCAGGGAACGGGGACTAGAGGCGGGTCCCACGACGCCTACTACGTGCTCGAGATGCTTCCCTACCCGAGTGGCGAGCCGCACATCGGCCACTTGAAGTGCTACGCCGTCGGCGACGCGATCGCGCACTTCAACCGCCGCCTCGGACGGCGTGTCCTTCATCCAATGGGCTATGACTCATTCGGGCTGCCGGCGGAGAACCACGCGATCAAGACCGGTGTTCACCCGCGCGACTCCACCGCCGCGTCGATCTCCTCCTTCCAGCGCCAGTTTCGCTCCTGGGGCATCTCGATCGACTGGTCCCGCGAGTTTGCCACGCACGAACCGCGCTACTACCGCTGGACTCAGTGGATCTTCCTGCAACTGTTCGGAGCCGGTCTTGCCTACCGCAAGGAGGCGGCCGTCAAGTGGTGCCCCAAAGACCAGACGGTGCTCGCCAACGAGCAGGTCGTTGACGGACACTGCGAGCGCTGCGGCGCGCTCGTCGAAGTCAGACAGCTCGAGCAGTGGTTTCTGCGTATCACCGACTACGCCGAGCGGCTGCTCGGCGACCTGGAGGAGATCGACTGGCCCGAGCACGTCAAGACGATGCAGCGCAACTGGATCGGGCGCTCCGAGGGCGCCGAGGTGATCTTCCGCTGTGAGGAACTCGGCGTCGACTATCCGGTCTTCACGACCCGTCCGGACACCCTGTTCGGCGCCACCTTCTTCGTGATGGCTCCCGAGCACCCCGATGTGCTGCGTCTGGTGGCCGACACCGAGCACGAGCAGGCGGTGCGCGACTACGTAAACCACGCGTTGACCGAGTCAAACGAGGACCGCGGCAACGCCGAGAAGCAGAAGACCGGTGTGCCGCTCGGACGGACCGTCACCAATCCCGTCAACGGTGAGCAGATCCCGATGTATGTCGCGGACTACGTGCTGATGGAGTACGGCACCGGTGCGATCATGGCCGTGCCGGGACACGACGAGCGCGACCACGCGTTCGCCCAAGCGCACGACCTCGAGATCCGCCGCGTGATCGAAGCCCCCAACGGGTCCTCCGAGGACGGCGAGGAGAACACTCTGCCCTACGCCGGCGACGGGCCGCTCGTGAACTCCCACCCAGACTTCGACGGCATCAACAATCGCCAGGCACTGGCGAAGATCGTCGCCTGGCTAGATCGCGAGGGCAAGGGTCATTCCTCGGTCAACTACCGCTTGCGCGACTGGCTGATCTCCCGCCAGCGCTACTGGGGCTGCCCGATCCCGATCGTCTATTGCGAGAGCTGTGGCATCGTGCCCGTCCCGGAGGACCAGTTGCCGGTGGAGCTCCCCGACATCGAGGACTTCACACCGAAGGGTCGCTCGCCGCTGGCGGCCGCCGAGGACTGGGTGCGCACGAAGTGCCCCTCCTGCGCTGGCCCCGCACGCCGCGAGACCGACACGATGGACACGTTCGTGGACTCCTCCTGGTATTTCCTGCGCTACTGCGACGCCGCCAACGAACAGGCCGCCTGGGAGGAGGAGGCGCTGCGCCAATGGATGCCCGTAGACCAGTACATCGGTGGGGTCGAGCACGCGATCCTGCACCTGATGTACGCACGGTTCTTCTGCAAGGCGCTGGCGGACCTCGGCCATCTCGACTTCCAGGAGCCATTCTCCGCGCTCTTCACCCAGGGAATGGTCACCAAGGACGGGGCGAAGATGTCCAAGTCCAAGGGCAACGTCGTCTCGCCCGCCTCGATCACCGAGCGCTACGGCGCGGACACGGCCCGCTGCTACATCCTGTTTGTCGGACCACCAGACCAGGACGCCGACTGGTCCGATGACGGCGTCGAGGGCGTCCACCGCTTCCTGGGACGCCTGTATCGCCTAGCGAGCGCCATCGCCGAACACGAGGACGACCAGCCCGCCGGGCCGGATGCGCAAGACGCCGATCTACAGATCCAGCGAAAGACTCACTGGGCGATCGACAAGGTCTCCCACGATCTGCGCCGCTTCGCCTTCAACACCGCGATCGCCGCCGTCATGGAGCTGCTGAACGAGTGCTCCCGGCTGCGTGAGCAAGCAAGCGCCGAGACGTTGCGCTTCGCCCTCAGCCAGGGCGCCTCGTTGC
Organism: Solirubrobacteraceae bacterium; assembly: GCA_036561505.1. Lineage (GTDB taxonomy): Bacteria > Actinomycetota > Thermoleophilia > Solirubrobacterales > Solirubrobacteraceae > Palsa-744. The sequence continues at coordinate 6,698 of DATBPE010000078.1, read as the reverse complement.
TATTCCCGTTCGCGCCCCATCTCTGCGCGGAGGTCTATGAGATGCTGAGCGGCAAGCGGGTGTGGGAAGAGCCATGGCCACAGGCAGACCAGGGACTTCTGGAGCGCGAGACCTACGAGCTCGTCTGCCAGATCAACGGGAAGGTCCGTGACCGTGTGATGGCCTCCGCGGAGGCCAGCTCGCAGGAGCTCGTTGCGCTGTGCACGGCCGCCCCCAACGTGCGGGCACACCTCGACGGCAAGGAGATCGTCAAGGAGATCGTCGTGGCGGGCAAGCTCGTGAATCTGGTCGTGCGCTAACGGAGATGGACAGCCTCCTCGGCGCCCAGATCGGGGTGATCGGTGCAAGCGACGCGACAGCCCAAGAGCTCGAGCACGCCCGCGCGGTAGGACTTGGGCTGGCACGCTCGGGGGCGCTTCTAATAACGGGCGGACTCGGCGGCGTGATGCTCGCCGCCTGCGAAGGGGCGCATCAGGGAGCCGGAAGCACCGTCGGGATCCTGCCGGGCTGCGATCGCGCGCAAGCCAACGACCATGTCGATGTAGCGATACCGACCGGCATGGGGGAGCTTCGAAATGGACTGATCGTGCGCTGCTGCGAGGCCCTGATCGCGATCGGCGGGGGATGGGGCACACTCTCCGAGATAGCGCTGGCGCTGCGGGCCGGACGCCCGGTGGTGGGACTGGAAAGCTGGGATCTACCGGAGCTCGAGAGCTCCATGCGCCGCGTCGAGGATCCCGATCAGGCCGTCACACTGGCACTGGAGTTCGCCGTGTCCTTCCGTGCCCATCCCTCACCGGTGTCGGGAGCGCCACCTACACTGGCAAATGAATGTCCGCGCTAGGGCCCGCGTATCTGATCCACGGCGATGACCACGGCGCGGTAGCCGAGCGTCGCGCCAGCCTGCGCGCGCTTGCGGAGTCCCAGGGAGACGCCGCCAGCATCGAGTACCTGGAGGGGGATAGCGGCACACCGGCTGCCGTCGCGCTTGCACTGGCGAGCATGACCTTTGCGATCGGTCAGCGGGTGATCGTCGTAGACGGGGTGGAGAGCTGGAAGCAGGCCGAAGTCGAGGAGCACCTCATCCGGGCGATGAGTGCCATGCCACCAGCGACGACGTTGGCGCTGTTCGCACGAGAGGAGGGGCGCAGCAAGGCGCCAACAGCGGTCCACGACGCAGTCAAGCGTGCCGGTGGGCACGTCGTGGGGCACACGACGGTCAAGCCCTGGGAGCTTCCGCGCTGGGTGCGTGAGCAGGCCGCAAACATCGGGGTGAGCATCGACGCCGAGGCGGCCAAGGCGCTAGTCGCGCAGGTCGGAGAGCGCCAGCAGCGACTGCTGCGGGAGCTCGAGAAGCTGGCGCTGGAACGCGCCGGGGAGGGCGCCAGGGTCACCCTCAGCGCCCAGGACATAGAGCGGCTCGCCGCCAACTCTCAGCAGTCGCGCGTGTACGCGCTCACTGACGCACTGCTCGCCGGTGACGCACGAGCCGCGATGCAGCGCTATCTGCGCTTGCGTGACCAGGGCGAGCGTCTGAGCGGATGTCTATACGTGATCGGCCAGAGTCTGCGTGACGCGCTTGCCGTCGCCGTTCGCCTACAGGCCGGCGAGTCGGCCGGGGAGATAAAGCGCGGGTTGCGGATGTCTCCGCGAGTCGCCGATCGCTTCATCGCCGATGTCAGCCGCTCGAGCCCGGAACGGCTGCGCTCGGCGCTCTCCGCGCTGGCGGACCTGGAACTGGACACGCGTGGCGGATCGATCCTCACATCCGCACGCTCGCTGGGGGCTGCGATGGACGAAGACACGCTAGCGCTGTACTCGATGCAGGCGATCACCGCCTGAGCGCGAACCGCCGGTGAGAAGCTCAGACGATCAGGAAGAGGCGCCGGAGCGGACGCGAGCTGCCCGGCTCTTCTTGCGTGCGCCGGTGTTGCGGTGCAGCGCGCCGCGCTTGACGGCCTTATCGATCGTGCTCACGAGCTCGCGGTGCTCAGTGTCCGCGGCTGTTGCGTCGCCGCCCTCAACGGCGGACTCCAGCCGGCGAAAGTAGGTCTTGATCGCCGAGGTGTAGCGACGGTTCTCCAGACGCTCGCGCTCGGTGCGCAGAATCCGCTTCTTCTGTGAGTGAATGTTGGCCATCTGTTTGCTCGCGGCGCATGCGCACAGGATGCTCCGCGCGCCGCGGAGCGCCGTACTATAGCGGGCTTGACCGCCAGCGCCGAAGTCCCCGTCGAGGACCAGTCCGTCCCGACTCCGCCCGGTGGTGGCGGCGTTGCCCGCAATACCGCCATCTTCTCGATCCTCACGGGTTTCTCGCGCATCGTGGGGCTGCTGCGGGAAATCGTAGCGGCCAGCTTCTTCGGCACGAAGGGCCCCGCTTCGGCGTTCACGCTGGCCTTTCAGGTGCCGAACCTGTTCGCCAACCTGTTCGCGAACGCGGCCCTCTCGGCGGCATTTGTACCGGTGTTCACGGAATTGCTCCAGAAGGGCCGCAAGAAAGAGGCCTTCCGCCTCGCGTCGACACTGTTCTGGATCATGTTGATCGCGCTCGGTGCGGTCACGGCCTTCTTCATCCTCGCGGCCGGCGTGATCATGCCGCTGTTCATCGGCGACACGTTCAAGCCTGAGCTCACCACGCTGCTCGTCGGCCTCTCCCAGATCCTCTTCCCGGTTGTGCTGATCCTCGGCCTCACAGGCATCCTCGTCGCGGTCCTGCAGTCCTATGACCACTTCACGATCCCGGCGATCTCGCCGGCCGTGTGGAACGTCGTGATCCTGATCCTGCTCGTGATCCTGCGGCCGCACTACCCGGGCGGCTACGAAAACGGCAACCAGCTGCACGCCTACGCAATCGCGATCCTCGTTGCGACGTTCGTGCAGTTGCTGCTGGCGGTCGTGGCGCTTGGGCGCATCGACTTTCGTCTGCAGATGCACATCGACTGGCACGATCCTCGCATCAAGCAGGTCTTCACGCTGATGCTGCCGGTGACGATCGGCCTCGGCATCGTCAACCTCGACCAGCTGATCAACTCGGTCTTCGGCACGCTCGTCTCAGACGAAGCGCCGCGGGCGATCGACAACGCGTTTCGCGTGTACATGTTGCCGCAGGGTCTGTTCAGCGTGGCTGTCGCGACCGTCCTGTTCCCGACGCTCAGCCGGATGGCAGCCAACCGCGACGCCGGCGCAATGCGGCGTGCCGTCGGCAACGGCATGCGCCAGATCAACCTGCTGCTGATCCCGGCGGCGGCGTTCATGATCGTGCTGGCGAACCCGATCGTGCGGCTGCTGTTCCAGCGCGGCGAATTCAACGATCACTCGACGCACATCGTCGCGGTCGCGCTGTTCTGGTTCGCCTTCAGCCTCCCGTTCGGCGGGCTCAACCTGCTGCTGACGCGGACGTTCTTCGCCGTGCAGCGCCCGTGGATTCCGACGCGCCTGGCAGCGATGAACATCGTCATCGACGTGATCGTCAGCGTCGGGCTGTACAAGCCGCTCGGGATCGCCGGGCTGATCATCGGCACGGTCGTAGCGAACGCGGTGATGACATTCCTGCAGGCGCAGCGCCTGCGCGAGGGTTTGAACGGGCGCCTGGAAGGTGCGCAAACGACGATGATTACGGCGCGGATCCTGCTCGCCTCGCTGCTGCTGGGGGTTGTCTCTTGGGTCCTGTGGCGGTTGCTGGACACTGTGCTTGGCAGCTCGCTGGCAGCCCAGATCATCAGCGTCGGTGGGGCCGGGATAGCCGGGCTGTTCGTGTATACGCGGGCGGTACTCGCGATGCGTATACCCGAGGCCCATCAGGTCAGCCGCCTGATCCGTGCCCAGCTCGGGCGTTCCTAGCGGCGGGCGCGCTAGTCCCGTGGCTGCCAGGTGGAGATGACCCAGCCGCCCGCGAGGTGTCTCAGCAGCGCATAGGTCACATGCAGTCGAGCGGGCAGATTCTCGTAGCCACGTCGTCCTTCGGTGTGCTCGTTGGTGACCACGACCCAGTAGCCAGAGGCGCCGCCGATACCCCTCGTTATCGAGATGACTTCCCCGGAGTTCGAGACCGAATCCTGGCCGATTACCGAGCTGCCCTGAACCTGTGCCGCCACCTGTTCGGCCGTCAGTCTCGCCGCGCCGATGGAGATCGACGCCAAAGCCAGCTGGTGGGCGCGCACACTCTTTGCGTCCCAGTTGACATACAGCTCGGCGAAGCGCCTCAGCGCCTGCTCGGGTGTCGCCGAAAGAGCGTTCCGCGAGACGGCATCCTGGCGGTGTTCGGCGCCGCGCGGAATCGTTCCGCCGCGCTCGGGGGCAGGCTCGTGCGGATCCTGGTTGGCGGGGTTCTGCGCTTGAGTGCTCGTCGTAGCCGTGGCTTGGGTTTGCACCACACCCGCCGGCGTGAAGGAGATCGATGGCCCGGCGGATCGCCGGGTCTTGGTGTGGGTGCTGTGCTGCCCGCCACAGCCGGCGAGCGCCACGATCACTCCCAACAGCAACGCGCTCGATCGACGTCTCATCAGATCCCTCCTACATGCCGGGCCAGTGACGGGCGACAAAGCCACTCGGGTCATAGCTCAACTGTTCGGGCACCGTGCTGCCCGGCTGCCAGCGGGGGCCGCTGCCGGGCGGATTCGGTGTCACGTACTGGGCGGTGTTGAACGCGACGCCCGCCACCGAAACGAACACGTGGCCGCTGTTGGCGTAGATCGTCAGGAACTTCCCAGGGCCCGCTTCGCCCCAGCTCTCGAGCGTCCCCGACACCTCCGCGGTCGATCCCAACAGTCCAGCCTTGTAGAGCAGATAGGAGGTGGAGCTCGAGCAGTCATAGGCGGTGTAGAGGTGGGTGAGCGTCCCGTGACCACCGCCATAGGAGTAAGAGGTGTGATTGATTTCGTTGCCGGCGGCGATTATCGCCTTCACTATCTGCCCCGCTTTGCCGGCGATCCCGCTGGGCGCCGCGGCGTCCCCGTTGGCGAGGATCTTGGCTGTCTGCCCCGGGGTGAGAGGCAGCGGCCCGGATGTCGAGGCCGAGCAGCCTGAGGAGGGGCCTTCGGGCAGCGTGGCGCCGAGGATCACTCCCGCGCCGCTGCCAGGGAGCACCGTCACGTTGACGTTGCGTTCTCCCCAGTCGTCCTGGTAGATGCGCCCGCGCCAGTCATAGACGTCCACGTGCTTGCCGAGGATGGCGCCGCCGGTGTCGGCGGCCTGAAAGGCGATCGAGTTGTTGTTGAACGGATTCGGTGTGACATTCACCAAACTGCCCAGCGGTATCACGCGAGGATCGACCGCGACTATGTATGCGTGCTTAGCCGGGCGTAGATCGACGCCGGTTGCTGTGACGCCCGTGCCCTGGATGCCTTCCCAGGGTGGCCCGTACGCGGTCGCAAGCCACGAGCCGCCGCGCCCGCCTTCAAACGTCAGCGCGCCGGCGCTTTCGGCGGGGCTGCCAGAGGCGCATCCGGGCGAGCTTTCGCTTGTCACGGTGGTCAGTAGAACCGGCACCGCGATGATGCACATCACGACGATCAGGAGCACCACCACGCCTCCAAATACGATGCTCGGTCCCGCCGCGAAGGCTGGCACGCGCTCCTTCATGGCCGCTCACCGTGGGCATGCGTACCATCGAGATCTGGCGTGGCACGCCAGCGCCCGGCCGCTCTTAGGAGACGTCTGTGCCAGCGCCGAGCCGGACCCCAGACGGGGCATCCCCCCAGCAGCGGGCCGAGATAGGCGGTCAGGCAGCCCGCCATCAGTGTGCTCCACGAGTCGTGGGCGAGCTCCAGCGCCAGGGCGATCCCGGCTAGCGAAGACGGTGCGAGCGCCAGCCAGCGCAGTGCCCGCAGGGGCCTGGCTCGGTCCCTCCAAAGCAGCGCGAACGAAAGTGCACCCAAGTTGCGCAGCAGGCAGATCCCCGCAAGGATCGTCGCGATCGCAAAGACGGCGCCGAGCCTCATCGGGGCTCTCACGAGCCACAGCAACGTGAACATCGACGCGCACGCCACCAGCGCCTGCCAGTTTCTCAGTGCCGCGACTCGCCCGCTGTGCAGGTCGTATTGGCCGCGTCGTGCCCGGGCGCGGCGCACGCCGCTGAGTTGATAGGCCAGCCATGGCAGAACGAGCAGCGCGCCGGCGATCGCAAACGGGGCGCTGAAGTTGCGCCCGCCGTCGGAGTGTGCGCCATAGGCGGGGGCGTAGCTCAAGAGCACCGTCCCGAGCAGGCCGCTGGCGCGTGCGGCGCTCCTCGCCTGGACTCTCGGGCGCGTGGTTTGACCACCCGAGAGACGCTGGCGGCGCACAGTGACGGCTTTTGCTCTGATGCCCACTGGTCGATAGACGCAGAGGCGGCCCTGGCTCCTCCCCCCGACCTCACTACCCACACGCGGCGCGCCTTTGGGCCTCTAGCAGCCGGTGATTCCCGCCCTGCGAAAGACGCCTTCCCCGGCACTCGGCGTGGGGCTGTCTTCCATCGCCGCTATTTCGGTGTAGTTGCGCTTGCGCGCGAAGCGGGCGACACGCGTCGCGTCGGCGCCGAGGATGTCCAGGGAAGCGATGAAGCTCTCATATTCGTTTGTGAGTGCCGCCGGTGGCGTGACCGAGCGAAAGCCGTCGATCGCTCTGCTGAGGACCACCGCGAGATTGGTCATCGCCTGCGCGTATTCGGTCTGTGCGCCTTCCGGTGCGCTGGCGTTGATCGGTCCCGCCGCCGCGTTTGA